>NZ_CATKQM010000068.1:0-243749 GCF_949768225.1 Pseudomonas sp. IT-P44
TGGCTCAGCTATTCGACAACCAACCGCGCCAACCGCTGCTTGAGCATCCGGTTCTCGGCCCGCAGTTGCTGCACCTCTTCAAGCAGGTCCAGCGCCAGGGCGACGCCTTCCCACTCCAGCTCCAGGTCGTGCCGCAGCTTGGCGGCACGCTTGGCCAGCGCCAGCTCATAATCGGTGAAACGCCAATCCTTGGGCTGCTTGCCCTGAGGTTCGAGGATGCCGTGCTCGACGATTTCGATCACGTAGACGTCCGACAAATCGGTCGCCTCACAGAATTCTGCCATGTCCAGTTGAACGATCAGGGGGTTGCTCATGATGGGCTACTCCGTCTCTTGGATCAGAAGTTTTCTCTCGGGTCGAATGCGGCTTTTTTCGCCAGTTCCTGCCACAACGCCTTGACCTCATCGCTCGAGGTTTTTGGCATGACCGCCTTCAACTGCACGAACAGATAACCGCGTTGACCGGCCTTGTTCAGCAAGCCGTGGCCCTTGGCACGCATGCGCTGGCCGTTCTGGCTACCGGCGGGCACCTTGAGGTTGATCTTGCCTGTCAGTGTAGGCACGGCCACTTCGGTGCCCAGCGCCAACTCCCACGGAGCCAGCGGCAGCGTAATGATCAGGTCCTCGCCTTCGACGTCGAACTTCGGATGCGGCGCAAAGCGAATGATCAGGAACAAGTCGCCGTTGGCGCCACCACCGATGCCCGGTGCACCCTGGCCTTTGAGGCGGATGCGCTCGCCGTCGGTCACGCCGGCGGGGATTTTCACGTTCAGGCTTTTGCTGGTGTTGCTGACGTGCTGGCCGGCAGCGTTGTACTGCGGCACCTGGAACGTGACCTTCTTCGATTCGTTCGAGAGGGTTTCTTCCAGAAAGATTCCAAGTTCCATTTCCACGTCTTGCCCTCGACGTCCGGCACTGCGGCGCGACTCTCCACCACCAAACCCAGGACCACGGTTACCGAAGATCGAACTGAAAAAGTCCGAAAAATCGCCCGAGTCCTGACCGCCACCAAAACCACCGCCGCCACGTCCCTGCCAACCTGGCGGGCCCTGGAACGGTTGGCCGTGCTGGCCGTATTTGCGCAAGTCGTCGTATTCGGCGCGCTTGTCGGCACTTTTCAGCGCTTCATAGGCTTCCGAAGCGTCCTTGAATTTGGACTCGGCGTCCTTTTCCTTGCTGACGTCCGGGTGGTATTTGCGCGCCAGCTTGCGATAAGCCGCCTTGATCGTCTTATCGTCCGCGGTCGGTTCCACACCGAGAATCTTGTAATAGTCTTTGAAGTCCATCGTGGAATCACCATCCATTATCAAAATCGCGCCATCAGCCTCAGCATGCTCTTAATTGCCGCACGAGGTTTGACCGATCTCAAGTTTGTGACCGGACAGCGCATTAGAAGTTTATCGGCAGCGGCGGGCGGTACTTTTGACCATCCCAATGGCTGCCAGGGCCAATGCAGACAAGTTTGGGGCATGGGGCCATCTTATCAAGGCGCTAATTACCGAGATTTAGCGGATAGTCGGCCTTCGAATCTGCGCCGCACTGGCATACACTGCGCGGCCGTTTTTTAACCGGAACCTGATAGACATGAAAAACGCATCTCCAGCCCGTGCCTGTGGTATCGACTTTGGCACGTCCAACTCCACCGTCGGCTGGCTGCGCCCCGGCATGGAAACGCTGATCGCGCTGGAGGACGACAAGATCACCCTGCCCTCGGTGGTCTTCTTCAATATGGAAGAACGCCGCCCGGTGTACGGCCGTCTGGCGCTGCACGAGTACCTGGAAGGCTACGAAGGCCGGCTGATGCGCTCGCTCAAGAGCCTGCTGGGTTCCAAGCTGATCAAGCACGACACCAGCGTTCTCGGCACGGCGATGCCGTTCAAGGACCTGCTCGGGTTGTTCATCGGTCAGTTGAAGAAACGTGCCGAAACCGCCGCTGGTCGCGAGTTCGACGAAGTGGTGCTGGGTCGTCCGGTGTTCTTCGTCGATGACGACGAAATGGCCGACCAGGAAGCGGAAAACACCTTGGTGGACGTGGCCCGCGCCATCGGCTTCAAGGATGTGTCGTTCCAGTACGAGCCGATTGCGGCAGCGTTCGACTATGAGTCGACCATCGAAAAGGAAGAGTTGGTACTGATCGTCGACATCGGCGGTGGTACGTCTGACTTCTCGCTGGTGCGCCTGTCTCCTGAACGCCGCAACCACGACAACCGTCACGAGGACATCCTCGCCACCGGCGGCGTGCACATCGGCGGGACCGATTTCGACAAGCAGTTGAGCCTGCAAGGCCTGATGCCACTGTTCGGCTACGGCAGCCGCATGAAAAGCGGCGCCTACATGCCGACCAGCCACCACATGAACCTGGCGACCTGGCACACCATCAACTCGGTGTACTCGCAGAAGTCGACCCTGGCCCTGGGCAGCATGCGCTACGACATCGAAGACACCGGCGGCATCGACCGTCTGTTCAAGCTGATCGAGCAACGTGCCGGGCACTGGCTGGCGATGGAAGTGGAAGAAACCAAGATCCAGCTGACCCACGCCGACAGCCGCCATGTGCCGCTGGACCGCATCGAGCCGGGCCTGAGCGTGGAGTTGAGCCGGGCGTTGTTCGAATCGGCCATCGACAACTTGCTGGAGCGCGTGCGCAACAGCGTGACCCAGATGCTGAACGACGCCGACGTGCGGGTCGATCAGGTGGATACGGTGTTCTTCACCGGTGGTTCGAGCGGGATTCCGGCATTGCGCAACAGCGTCTCGGCGATGTTGCCGAATGCGCGGCATGTGGAAGGCAACATCTTTGGCAGCATCGGCAGTGGTTTGGCGATTGAAGCGGCCAAGCGTTATGGGCCGATGGACTGATCCAGAACCGCGTCGCGCCCTTCGCGGGCAAGCCTCGCTCCTACAGGTTTGGTGTCGTAACCATTATCGGTGAACGACACAAACCCTGTAGGAGCGAGGCTTGCCCGCGAAAGCGTCAGATCAGGCAATAAATATCGACCGGATCAAACCATCCCCACCTGCTTCAACTCACTCTTCAAATACGCGTAATAAATCGGCCCAGCCACCACCCCCGGCAGGCCGAACGCTGCCTCGAACACCAGCATCGCCAACAGCAACTCCCACGACTTGGCACTGATCTGCCCGCCGACAATGCGCGCGTTGAGGAAGTATTCGAGCTTGTGGATAACAATCAGATAACCCAGCGCGGCCACCGCGACCCAGATCGACAGCGACAAGCCGACGATGGTGATCAGCGTGTTCGACATCAGGTTGCCGATCACCGGCAACAGGCCGAGCAGGAAGGTCAGCACGATCAGGGTTTTGGTCAGCGGTAGTTTGATGCCGAACATCGGCAGGACCACCGCCAGGAAAATCCCGGTGAAGAAGGTGTTGAGCAGGGAAATCTTGATCTGTGCGAACACGATGTTGCGGAACGCCTGGACCAGCAGGTGCAAGCGATCAAACAGTGCGGCGGCCAGCGGCTTGCGCTTGGTCAGGTCCGGCACCCGTTGCAGGGCGATGATCGCGCCGAGCACCATGCCGATCAGCAACGTCACGAACATGTGCGCCGCGTCCTTGCCCACCAGTTGCAGATCGCTGAGGTGTTTGCTCATCCACTCGCCAATCGCCACGCGAAACTCGGCGGCGCTGGCCGGCAGGTAGGCGTCGATGAACGGCGGCAACTGACCGCGAGCGCGGTCGACCACGAGCATGAATTTATCGAGGGAAGCGCCGGGGTTTTCCGCCTCATGCAGCAGAAAACTGAAGGCGCCGGCAAAGATCAGCGTCAGTACACTGACCACCAACGTCCCCAGTAACGCCACCGCCAGCCAGCGCGCACGCCGACCTTCGATCAGTCGCTGCAATTGCGGGGTGAGCATGTTGACCAGTTCGAACACCAGCAGACCGGCCAGCAGGCTTGGCAGCAAGCGCAACGGAATCACCAGCAGCAAACCACCAAAGATGATGACCCAACTGATGAGCAGCAAGACTTGGCGTTGAGAAAACGTTGGCATACAGCCTCAAAACGAACGGCGTAAAAGGATTGGCAGTCTGCCAGCGTTCGGGTGTCAGCACTAGGGATTGTGTGGGGCGACGTTGGTCGGGGGCTGAGGCAATTTCTTCAGTGCCCTTGCCGGCCTCTTCGCGAGCAAGCCCGCTCCCACATTGGAACTGTGTACGCCGGACAAATGTGGGAGCGGGCTTGCTCGCGAAGAGGCCCTCACAGCCCCCACATATCCCCAGCCCAGTACTTATTTTTTCTTCAGGCAATCACTCATGAACGCCTTGCGCTCATCACCCTTGAGGGCCTTGGTCGCGACATCGGCATTGCAGGTTTTCATCTTCTCTTGCTGAGGGGTCAAGGCTTTCGCGTCATTGGCGGCTGGCGCGGCTTTAAGGCAGGTGCTCATGAAGGCTTTGCGCTCATCGCCCTTGAGGTTTTTCGCGGTAGCGTCGGCATTGCAGGTGGTCATCTTGTTCTGTTGGGCAGTGGCGGCGAAGCCCTGGGAGCAGAGCAGCAAACCGATCATCAACAAAGGGACACGCAACATCGTCATGGAGTTTTCTCCTTGTTGCCGCACCGAGGGGCACGGCCTCGTTCTGGAGTGTAGACAAAGCCTGTTACAGCTTCCTGCCCGGCAGATGGCTTCGGCGATACTGCTCCGGTGTACACCCGGCCTGGCGCTGGAACATGGCGATAAACGCCGACCCGGTGCTGTAGCCCATGTCGAACGCGATTTCCTGAATGCTGCGATGACTGTCCAGTGCTTCGATCGCCGCCAGAAAGCGCAGGCGCTGCCGCCATTCGCCGAAACTCATGCCCAACTCGCGCACAAACTGCCGCGCCAGGGTGCGCTCGCTGACGTGAATCTGCTCGGCCCATGCCGACAGCGGCCGGTTATCTCCAGGCTCAACCTGCAAGGCTTCCAGAATCCCGAGCAGCCCGGGACTGCTGGCGTAGGGCAAGTAGCATTGGTGGATGGGCGCCTGCTGCAGCTGATCCACCAGCACTTGGGCCAGGCGTTGGTCGGTCTCTTGCTCGGGAATCTTCACGTCACGGGCGGCGAAGTCCTTGAGGATTGCCTTGAGGATGTCGCTGATCGCCAGGGTACAGGCCTGCTTCGGCAGCTCGTGGCACAGCGCCGGCGCCAGGCAGACGGCGCGGTAGTTGATCGGTTGATTGCTGTAGAAACTGTGCTCGATCTGCGGCGGCACCCACACGGCATATTGCGGCGGCGACATGAAACGGCTGCTGCCGATTTCCATGTGCAACACACCGTTGGCCGAATACTCCAGAGTACCCCAGGGGTGACGGTGGGCCGAGGCATATTCGTGGCTATTGAAGTCGGCGTAGCGGAAGTACACCGGCGCGGGCAATTCGCTGAAATCCAGCAGGTCGATGTGTTTGCTGCTCATGCTGTCTGTCATCAGGGTCAGGTTGTCTGGATCGCAGTATAGGCTTGCATCCGGACAGGCGATAATTCTCCCTCATTAACGTTCTGGTTGTTCCTGATGCAATACGCTTATCCCCTGCTGGCCATTTTCATTTGGGCTGGCAATACCGTGATCACCAAAATGTCGGCCGGGGCGATCTTCCCGGCGGAGATCGGTTTTTACCGCTGGCTGCTGGCCGGATTGTTGTTCACACCGTTCATGCTCAAACCGGTGATCGCCCATTGGTCGGCCATCCGCCCGAACCTGTGGAAGATTTTCGTCCTCGGCGTGCTGGGCATGGCGGTTTATCAGAGCCTGGCGTACTTCGCGGCGACGCTGACGTCGGCCACCAACATGGGCATCATCCTGTCGCTGATGCCGTTGATGTCGCTGGCCATGGCCATCGTCAGCCTGGGCCAGCGCCTGACCGCCGGCGCGCTGGCCGGTGCGGTGTTGTCGTTTGGCGGTGTGTTGGTGGTGGTGTCGTCCGGCAGCCTCAGTGCATTGCTTGAGCACGGGGTGAATCTGGGCGATGCAATGATGCTGATCGCCACGCTGGCCTATGCGATTTACAGCACGCTGCTGAAAAAATGGCAGCTGCGTTTGCCGCCGCTGGTGTTGTTGTATCTGCAGGTGTGGGTGGCGGTTGTGGTGCTGTTTCCGTTGTTCGCCGTGTCGCCGAAAATCGGTCCGACGCTGCAGAATATTCCGCTGGTGCTGTACGCCTGCCTGCTGGCGTCGATGGTTGCACCGCTGGCATGGATGCAGGCCGTGGTGCGTCTGGGGCCGAGCCGGACGACGCTGTTTTTCAATTTGCTGCCGGTGATTACCGCATTGATTGCCGCGCTGGTGTTGCATGAGCAATTGGCGATGTATCACCTGGTGGGCGGGATGTTGACGTTGGGTGGGGTGATTGTTTCGGAGCGTTGGACCATGGTGTTGGGGCGCAAGGTTAGCGTCGCCTGACATGGCGCCTTCGCGGGCAAGCCTCGCTCCTACAGGGACAGCGCATGAACTGTAGGAGCGAGGCTTGCCCGCGAAGAACGATAATGCGGTCTGACGGCTAAACCCCCGCCGCCTTCAACCGCGCCGCATGCTCCACAAACAACCGGATCGGCTCGGCCCCCTTCCCCACCAACCCCAACGATTGGTTGACGATGTCAAAGTGATCCAGCGGATACTCATCGCCAATCACCGTGCCCAGATGTGAGCTGTAACGCCCGACCATCCCGTCGCAATGCCCGACTTCACGCACGAAGGTTTTGGCAAACAGCCGACAACTGCGGTTCGTCCCGTCGAACAGATTGCGCCCGCGATCGGTCTTGCCTGGCTGCAACGTGCCGGACCACGAGTAATAGCGCACGCCGTTGACCTCTTCCGGCCCGTGCCCGCCCCATGTTTCAGGCAAGCCCTGTGGATAACGTTGATTGAACAACGTCACTCCCGCCGTCGTCAGCGATTCATGGGACGCGTGGATGTCCACCGGCAGCTTCGGCCCGCGATAGCCGGTTTCCAGCAAACTCATCAACGCACCGATGATTCGAAGAAAAAACGCCAGCAGCCGCCCCCTCGCGCTGTCCGCCGGGTAATGTTTGTGCAAGTAGTCCGCCAGTTCAGAGCCGTGATTGGGGCCTGCCACCGAGGTCACGGAAGCCACGCGATCCGGGCGTTTGGCGGCGGCATATCGGGCGGTCAGCGAGCCTTGGCTGTGGCCGATCAGGTTGACCTTCTCGGCACCGGTTTCGCGCAGGATTTCATCGATCCGCGCCAGCAATTGTTCACCGCGCACTTCAGTCGAGTGCAGCGGCGACACCTGAACCGCAATCACCGTCGCCCCTCCCTGGCGCAACGCCGCCACGATCCCGTACCAGTACGGATAAAGCACCAGACGGATAAACCCGAGCATTCCCGGGACCAGCACCAACGGATAACGCGTGGCAGAACCTTGCGACATGGGCGAACGTCCTTGTGATCGGTGAGGTGACGCAAGGCTGAAAGCAAGACATCAGCCCAGCATCGACATCGAATGTGACAGCTCGACGACCAGTCTATGACATCCGCTCTATTTCAGCCCCGCCACCCCCGCCACGATCAATCCGACCGATACCAGTTTGACCGCCGTCAGACTTTCGCCGAGCAACGCAAACCCGAGAAACACCGTGCCCAGCGAACCGATAGCGGTCCAGATCGGGTAAGCGATGCTCACCGGCAATTCGCGCATCGCCAGGGTCAGGAAGTAAATCCCGCCCACCGCCGCCACTACCGTGATCAGTGACGGCCAGAGCCGGGTGAAGCCTTCGGCATACTTCATGCCCATGGCAAAGGTGACTTCGAACCCGGCGGCAATCAGCAAAAACACCCAGGCCATCTAGAACTCCCTGGCCAGCGCCAGCAAACGCTGCTCGGCCTCGACGACGGAGATCTCGAAGGTGCGCTCGGCGGATTCTTCACCCTCGGCGGCCACGACGGTCACGTCGGTAATGCCGATAAACCCCAGCGCCGTGCGCAACAGCGTATCGGCATGGTTCAAGGCTTCCAGTTCACCACCGGGACCGAAACCGAACCCGCCACGGCTGGTGACGATCAGCGCTTTCTTGCCGTGCACCAACGGCTCGTATTGCGCGACACCATTGTCCAGCGTGTGATTGAAGGTCAGCCCGAGCCGCACGATTTGATCGATCCACGCCTTGAGGCCGCTGGGCACGCTGAAGTTGTGCATCGGCGTGGAAATCAGCAGCAGATCGTGGCCCAGCAACTCGGCGACCAGTTCATCGCTGAACGCGAGGTCGGCCTGCATCGTCAGCGGCCGCGCCTCGGGCTCGGGGTAAAACGCGGCGGCCACAAACGCTTCGTTGACCGGAGGAATCAACGCCCGTCCGACTTCGCGACGAGTCAGTTGCGCTTGCGGATGGCGGGCCTGCCAGGCGCCGAGAAACACTTCGGCCAGGCGACGGGAGTGGGAACGTTCGCCCCGTGGACTGGCGTGAATGGCAAGAATTGTGTTCATCTGAAACTCCTGAGGACTAAACTCAAACGGCGTGTGGCATGCAGCTTGTGCTCGCGACCGCCTCGCCTCAAATGAGCAAAAATCAGCTTGGGTGAATTCATTTCATCCATGGAGTGTTCAATGTTTGCCTCGCTGCCACTGACCGCCCTGCGCGCCTTCGAATCCGCCTCACGCCTGCTGAGTTTCAAGGCCGCCGCCGAAGAACTGTCGGTGACGCCAACGGCGGTTTCCCACCAGATCCGCTCGCTGGAAACCTGGCTCGGCGTGCCGCTGTTCGAGCGACTGCCACGGCAAGTACGCCTGACCGAATGCGGCGAGCGCCTGTTTCACAGCCTGCACGGCGCTTTTCTGGAAGTGGCGCAAAGCGTCGACACCTTGCGCCCGCAACGCAGTGGCACCAGCCTGACAATCTCCACCACCGCCGCTTTTGCCGCCTTGTGGCTGGTGCCGCGACTGGGGCGGTTTTACGCCCGGCATCCGAACATCAGCGTGCGGCTGGACACCCATTGCGAAGTCATCGATTTGCATCAGGACGCCAGCGTCGATCTGGTGGTGCGCTATAGCCTCGATGACTACCCGAACCTTTATGGCCTGTGCCTGTTCGATGAATCGTTCGGCGTTTATGGCTCGCCGGAACAGGTTGCACAGGCCAGCATCCGGGCACCGACGTTGATCAGCGTGCGTTGGCACAACTCGAAGCTGTACGCCCATGGCTGGGAAGCGTGGTGCTCGCAGTCAGCAGAAACCTGGCTGACGGCAAACCCGGCGGTCCGCGAATACGACGAAGAGCATTACGCGCTGCAAGCAGCGATCGCCGGACAAGGCCTGGTGCTGGCGAGCAATATCCTGGTGTCCGAGAGCGTGGCCAGTGGTTTGTTGGTGGCTTACCGGAGTGACATTCAGGTGAATGGCGCCGGCTACAGCGCGCTGTGCGTACCGGGTCGTGAACGCCATCCGCCGGTGCGGGCATTTTTTGCGTGGTTGCAGGAGGAAGCCCGATTGTCTGGCTTGCTGCCAAGATCGCCAATCACATCAAACTTTTCGCCGCGCTTGTCACTCACACCGGAGTAGCGATCACTTCCCTGTGGCCGACATCCTGAAAGATTTGTAGCGCCTGTCAGACCGCCATCGATTTATTTGGTGGGTTTAACGGTGACTGGCGCCTTGCCCGCCTTCATCTGCTCCAGCAACGGCGCACACTGATTCGGCTCACCCCCACTCGGCGCCACCAGCGCCAGCAACCCCGCCGCCGGCGCCGCAATCACGCCCAAGGCCACCATCCCCGCCCCGCGCAATATCAGCGGCACCGCCTTCACGCCCGCATCCGGCTTGATGAACTTGCCCCGCACGTACAGCGGCGAACGCAGGGAAATCAGGCGCCAGCCCTTGGATTCCGGGGTGATGGTCAGGTCCAGTTGCTCAGTCGCCATGTTCGCCGTGCCATCGATGTAGATGATCGCGTTCTCGGTATCGAAGACAAACAACCGAGTGGTCGCCAGGCCGGTCTTGATGTCGAAGTCGGCCGCCGCGCAATTGATCTTCACTTCTTTGTCGCCAAAGATTTTACCGACCACGTAGTTGCCAACGTTGAGCCCGGCCAGTTCCATCAACTCGCGGCTGATGGCACCGTCGTTGATCAGCATCTTCAGATTGCCATTGGCCGTGCCCAGCAACTTGGCCACCGAGTTGCCGTGACCACTGATGTCGGCATCGCCATTGAGCTCGCCGAAACTGGTCTTCATCGGTTCAAAGGTCGGGAACAGCTGCTTGAGCTTGAAACCGCGCCCGGTCAGCTTGGCGTTGCCTTCCAGCGGCTCGGTGCGACCGTTCAGGCGAATCTGCGCATCCAGTTTGCCGCCGGCCACGCCGAAACGCAGGGGTTCGAGGCTGAGCACGCCGTCGGTCAGCACCAGGTGCGTGTAGAGATCGTTGAACGGCAGTTTTTCACTGTGGACGATGCGCTTGCCGGTGAATTCGACGTCGGCGTCCATGTCGCGCCAGCGCTCGGTCTTGAACTCTTCGACCGGTAACACCTTGTCCGCCGGCTGCTTGCTTTCGCCGCCGCGGGCCTTTTGCTTGGCGTTGGAGTCGGCGCCGATCAAGGGCGCAAGGTCGGTAAACAACAGTTGATTGGAGAGCAGCGAACCGCTGAGTTTCGGCCGAGGCTGGCTGGCGACATAGGCCAGGCTGCCATGGATGTCGCTCTCGCCGATCTTGCCGTTGAACGCTTCGTAATGGAACACCGCGCCGCCCGGCTCATGCAGCTTGGCGATCAAGTGGCCGTCGGTGGCGTAGGGCGGTGTATCCGGCAGGGTCACGCCGGTCAGCGGATAGAGGTTGCCCAGGCTGCTGCCGGCCAGTTTCAGCCGCAGGTCCAGCGCACCAAGGTTGAGTGGGTCGGTCAGCGTACCGGCGAGCTCGACGCTGGTGTCGGCAATCTTGACCTGGGCCTGGAGCGGGAACGGCCGGGCCGAATCCTGCAAGGCCAGCAGGCCGCCGATCTTGCCTTCGCCCGTCAGTTTCTGGCCGTGGTATTGGCCTTTGACCTTCAGTGCAAACGCGTAATCCTGGGGAGCCACGCCCTTCTCCTGCGTAGTTTTCGCGGCTTTTTCGCCGACGATGTCGCTGAACGGGATCGGTTTGCCCAGCGGATCGATGATCAGGTCGAGCTGGGTTTTCAGGCTCTGGTCGTCGAGGGTGACGTGGCCTTTGTCGAAGCCGATCGCACCGATGTCGACCACCCAACTGGAAGGTTCGGCGTTCGGGTCTTTCGGGTCGAACTTGAAGGTCCAGTTGGCGCGGCCATCGGCCAGGCGCTGGAGGTCTGCGTTTGGTTCGGTCAAGTCAATGCGCGGGATCGTCACCCGTTGCGCCAACAAGGCCAGCGGCGAAATACGCAGCTCGACGCGTTTGAGCGTGGCCATTTGCGGCTGCTTCGACCAGTCCGGGTTGCCGAGGCTCAGGTCCTGCGCCACCACATGCGGCCACGGCACCCAGGCGCGCCACCCACCTTCGTCAAGCTCACGCTGCCAGACCACCGCGAGGTTGCCATTGATGGCAAACGGTCGATGCAGCTCTTCGGAGACTTTGGCGTTGAGGGTCGGTTTGATCCGGTTCCAATCGAAGAACGCGATGATCAGAACCAGTATCGCCAGTAACACAACCAGGCTGGCAAAGGTCCAGGCAAAAACTTTCGGGGTGCGCGTCATTGCACAGGGCTCCTGAATACGACTGAGCGCCCTGACCGCGACGCGCGTGTGAAACCTCAGGCCAGAACCGGCCTGGCATGAAGCCTAGGACTGGGAAACGGCGCGCAGGTTTAATCGAAATGCGGCTTAACGTTCAAATAATCGGTCGGGGACACCCTGCACTCGAAATCCGGCGTTACCGACCCCGCACTTTTGTGCGACGCACGTGAGTAGAAAATACCCACATCAGTGCGAAAACATCCGCCGGAAAGGCCCGGTCTAGAGCCTTCGCACGGAACAATCAATTCTGTTGATTATTACCATTGCGTTTATGAACTTTTATATCGACTTATCGAGAGTAGCATTGGCCTCGTACCCACTTTGCCGCCCTCCCACGGAGCACATGATCATGAAACGCCAACTACTGTTTAGCCTTACCCTCTCCATGCTGGCCAGCACCGCTTTCGCCCTGCCAGCCGCTGACCAGGCCACCCCACAAGTGAAAGACAGCCACTCGGTGTTCAGTCAAACCGTTGCCGAAGGTGGTAATGATCGCCTGAAAGAAAAAGGCCTGATCACTCAAGATGGTTCGGACCGCACTCCACAAGGTCAAACCCTGGCTGCTGACGGTTCCGACCGCACTCCACAAGGCCAAACCCTGGCTGCCGACGGCTCCGATCGCACCCCACAAGGCCAAACCCTGGCTGCTGACGGTTCCGACCGCACTCCACAAGGCCAAACCCTGGCTGCTGACGGTTCCGATCGCACTCCACAAGGCCAAACCCTGGCTGCTGATGGTTCCGATCGCACTCCACAAGGCCAAACCCTGGCTGCTGATGGTTCCGACCGCACTCCACAAGGCCAAACCCTGGCTGCTGACGGTTCCGACCGTACCCCACAAGGCCAAACCCTGGCTGAAGGTGGTGGTGACCGCGTAATCGAACGCAACAGCGCTGTGAGCTAAGCCCATGGCGGCCTTGAAAAAAAGCCCAATCCACGGATTGGGCTTTTGACTTTATAGAAGCCACGCATTCCCTCGCATCACTCCCGATAGTCGTTCGACGCCGGCAAAGCCGATTTGCTAGAGTGCGCCGCTGTCTTGTCCAGAAAACACCCTTGCGATGCTGCCCCGCGCCGAACAGAAACAACAAACACGCAACGCCTTGATGGACGCTGCCCGCCATTTGATGGAGTGCGGCCGAGGATTCGGCAGCCTGAGCCTGCGCGAAGTGGCGAAAACTGCCGGCATCGTCCCCACCGGTTTCTACCGGCATTTCGCCGATATGGATGAACTGGGCCTGGTGCTGGTAAGCGAAGTCGGACAAACCTTCCGCGAAACCATCCGCCTGGTGCGTCACAACGAGTTCGTCATGGGCGGCATCATCGATGCCTCGGTGCGGATTTTTCTCGACGTGGTGTCGGCCAATCGTTCGCAATTCCTGTTTCTGGCCCGCGAGCAGTACGGCGGTTCGCTACCGGTGCGCCTGGCCATCGGTCGCTTGCGCGAAGACATCAGCTCGGACCTTGCGGCCGATTTGTCGCTGATGCCAAAGCTGCAACACCTGGACATCGCCGGTCTGAGTGTCATGGCCGATCTCATCGTCAAAAGCGTGTTTGCGACCCTGCCGGAAATCATTGATCCGCCGGCCGAGGCGTTGCCCGCGCATTTGACACCACAAGCGAAAATCACTCAGCAGCTGCGCTTTATCTTCATCGGCCTCAAGCACTGGCAAGGCCTGGGCAGCACGGAATAACCCTCCTGCACGCCGATCTCCTGTAGGAGCCGGCTTGCTGGCGATTCAGACAACACGGTGCATCTGAACCACCACCTCCTTTGTAGGAGCTGGCTTGCTGGCGATGGCGCCCTTCAGCCAATAAAGATGTCGTCTGGTCGACCGCTATCGCCGGCAAGCCGGCTCCTACAAGGTTGGGTGGTGAATGCGGGATCGCGAACAATCTGGAGCACACCCTGCGCCGTCATTTGGTGCGCCTTCCCCAGCCCCGCACCAAATTGCCGCAACAAACTGAAACGCCATCCATGCGCCGACAGGCATTTCCTACACTTGCGCCGATTGGCAAGCCCCTTGCTCTAGCCTGACTATTGTCCATAGCTGGAAGCTTTCCGATGCTGGTGATTCATCGCAGAATCGAGCCTCAACCCGTCTGGGCCGCCGAGTTGCACCTGACCTTCGAAGCCCGGAGCAAAACCCGTTTGCGCTGTTTCAGTGCCGAGGGTGAAGACGTCGGGTTGTTTTTGGAGCGCGGTCAGTCGCCCCTGACTGATGGCGAATGCCTGCAGGCTGAAGACGGGCGCATCGTCCGCGTCTGTGCCCGCCCCGAACAACTGCTGCACGTCACCTGCGCCAACGCCTTCGAACTGACCCGTGCGGCCTATCACCTGGGCAATCGCCACGTCGCCCTGCAAGTCGGTGATGGCTGGTTGCGCCTGCTCGACGACTACGTGCTCAAGGCCATGCTCGAACAACTTGAAGCCAAGGTCGAAAACATCGAAGCACCGTTCCAGCCGGAGCACGGCGCCTATGGCGGTGGCCATCACCACTCTCGTCATGGCGACGAAGACTTCAACTACCCGCCGAAACTGCATCAGTTCGGCGTGCGCCAATGAACCCGGCCTGGGCGCTGTTGCGCCTGGCCAGTCCGCAACTGCCGATTGGCGGCTACAGCTATTCCCAAGGTCTGGAAATGGCGGTGGATAACGGCCGGGTGAATGATTCCGACAGCGCCCGTCGCTGGATCAGCGATCAATTGCTACTGAACCTGGCACGCTTCGAGGCGCCGCTGCTGCTCGCCCACTGCGTGGCCGCCGCCGCAGAAAACTGGGCCGAACTGCTGCAACGCTGCGAAGAACACCGCGCCAGCCGGGAAACCCGCGAGTTGCATCAGGAGAGCCGACAGATGGGCTACTCCTTACAGCAACTGCTCAACGGTTTGCCGGAACTCGATGCACCGGCCCGCGCCTTTCTCGAACAACGCCCCGAACCGCACCTGGCCCTCGGCTGGGCGCTGGCCGCACGCGCCTGGCACATCAGCCCGCAAGACGCGCTGGCCGCGTGGCTCTGGAGCTGGCTGGAAAACCAGTTGGCGGTGCTGATGAAAACCCTGCCGCTAGGCCAGCAAGCCGCGCAACGCCTGACCAGTGAACTGCTGCCGCTGCTGCAACAAGCCCAGCAGGACGCCACCCGAATCAACCCCGACCACTATGGCAGCGCCGCTTTCGGCCTGTCCCTGGCGTGCATGGCCCATGAGCGCCAGTACAGCCGTCTGTTCCGTTCCTAGGGCCTGTTATTTTGGAGAATCACATGAACACACAACCTCTGCGCGTCGGCATCGGCGGCCCGGTCGGTTCCGGCAAAACCGCCCTGACGCTGGCCCTGTGCCTGGCGTTGCGCGAGCGCTACAACCTGGCGGTCGTGACCAACGACATCTACACCCGCGAAGACGCCGATTTTCTGGTGCGCAACCAGGCCCTGGCGCCGGAACGGATCATCGGCGTGGAAACCGGCGGCTGCCCGCACACGGCGATCCGCGAAGACGCCTCGATCAACCTCGAAGCCGTGGATCAACTGAACCGACGCTTTCCGGGGCTGGATCTGATTCTGGTGGAGTCCGGAGGCGACAACCTTTCGGCCACGTTCAGCCCGGAATTGTCCGACCTGACGATTTACGTAATCGACGTCTCGGCGGGCGACAAGCTGCCGCGCAAGGGCGGGCCGGGGATCTGCAAATCCGACCTGCTGGTGATCAACAAAGTCGACCTCGCACCGCTGGTAGGCGCGTCGCTTTCGATGATGGACAGCGACACGAAGCGCATGCGCAACGGCAAACCGTTTGTCTTCAGCAACCAGAAAACCGGGCTGGGCCTGGAAGAAATCATCGCGTTCATCGAGCGCCAGGGCCTGCTGACCGCTGCCTGATCACGATCAAACTTATCAACAAGGAAGCTTATCCATGACACTTAAACGCATCCTGGGCGCCATGGCCCTGCTGCTGACTCCGGCCATCGCCTTCGCCCACCCCGGTCACGGCGACAATGGCTTGATCGCCGGCATCAGCCACCCGATTGGCGGCCTTGATCACTTGCTGGCGATGGTTGCCGTCGGGCTGTGGGCGGCACAGCAGAAAGGCGCTGCACGCTGGGCGCTGCCGTGCACGTTCGTTGGCACCATGCTGATCGGCGGCCTGCTCGGTTTTGAAGGGCTGAACCTGCCAGCGCTGGAAAGCGGGATTGCGGCGTCGGTACTGGCGCTGGGGCTGGCGGTGGCGCTGGCGGTACGTCCGCCACTGAGCGTGGCGGTGGGTGCGACGGCGTTGTTTGCGTTGTTCCATGGCGTGGCGCATGGGCTGGAATTGCCGGACATGTCGAGCCCTTGGGCCTATGCCGCAGGGTTTGTGGCGGCAACGGCGGCGTTGCATGCGGCGGGTTATGCGCTGGTTCGCGTGTTGCCGCAAGCAGCGGCACCTCTGGTTCGTCTGGCGGGCGCGGCGTCGGCAGCGACCGGTGTGTGGTTGTTGGCGGGTTGATTTGGTTTTGCCGGTAATAGCCTCTTCCTGTAGGAGCGAGGCTTGCCCGCGAAGAGGCCTGACAGACACCACATCTCTCAGGCCTGATAACATGTCGCGCATTCGACCCTGCCGTGACGACGCCAGCCAATGCCTCATGCTCCCCGCTCCGCTTCCCAGCCTGAATTGACCGCTCTGTTTGCCGCGGTGCAACAGCATTTCCAGGACGTGATCGTGCCCCTCTGGCAAGGCCCCGGCTGGAATGCCGAACTGGCGCTGCCCTACGAAGCACTGGATGCCGAGCATCATCCCTTGCCACCGCAACGCTACCGGGCCATGGCCTGCGCGCGGCAGCTGTATCTGTTTTCCAGCCTGATCGGCCAGGTGCCGGGCGCGAAAGAGCGTGCGGCTGCGTTGTTCCGCTCGTTGCAGCAACATTTCCACGATGCCGAACACGGTGGCTGGTTCTACAGCATCGACCCGCAGGGCGCGCCGCTGGATCAGCGCAAAGATCTCTACACTCACGCCTTCATCCTCTTCGCCTGCGCCCATTACTGGGACAAGGTTCGCGAACCGCTGGTGGAGTCGGTGCTCAACGCGGTGCTGGAAGTGCTTGATCAGCGCTTCAGTTCGGGCGACGGCTTGTATGAAGCCGGCCTTGAGCGTGATTGGTCGTTGCTGAACACCGGGCCGCTGCAAAACCCGCTGATGCACCTCGCCGAAGCATTTCTTGCCACGCTTTCAGTGCGTGAAGACCTCGCCGTGCAGCGTGCGCTCGTCGAGTTATGCACAGCCATGCAACAACGCTTTATCGATCCGCAACACAGTGTGCTGATGGAAAAACCGCTGGGGTCTGTGGATAACTGGTTTGAACCGGGACACCAGTTCGAATGGTATTTCCTGCTGGAGTCTTCGCCGCTGTTGCGCGGTTCGAAACTGCACGCCTCTGTGGAGCGCGCCTTTGCGTTCACCGAGCAACTGGGCGTCGATCAATCGAGTGGCGCCGTGCGCGCGATGCTCACGCTCGACGGGCATTCGAAAGATGCCACCCAACGCATCTGGGCTCAGGCTGAATACTTGCGTGCGTTGACGCTGCGCCCGGACAGCGGGGCATCGGTATTGCACCAGTTGCAGGCGCTGCAACAGCGTTCTCTGCATGGGCGCGGCTGGTATGAGTGTCGTGACGAGAACGGTGAAGTGAGCCGGCAGGATATGCCGTCGACTACGCCTTATCACTTGGCGACCTGCTATCGCGGGTTGGTCGACTATCTTCGTTGACAAATAGATCGTATTCGCGGGCAAGTCGGACCGCCGCACCGCTCGCTCCTACAGGTTTTGCATAGACCTGTAGGAGCGAGGCTTGCCCGCGAATGGACGTTACGCAGTCTTACCCCTTGTTACGCTCAATCGCAAACCCGGCCCAGGTCTGGCTCACCGGCATCAACTCGAGGCTGTTGATGTTGATGTGCGCCGGCGCATTGAGCACCCAGAAAATGGTCTCGGCGATGTCTTGCGGCTGGATCGCCTCGGCACCGGCGTAGGTCGCGTTGTAACGCTCCTGGTCACCGGCAAAGCGCACCAGCGAGAACTCACTCTCACACAGGCCCGGCTCGATGTTGCTGACGCGAACGCCCGTGCCTTGCAGGTCGCAGCGCAGGTTCAGGGAGAACTGTTTGACGAAGGCCTTGCTCGCGCCATACACGTGGCTGCCCGGATACGGGTAGTTGCCGGCAATGGAACCGAGGTTGATGATGCCGGCGCCACGGCCATGGGCGATCAAACGCGGCAACAGCAGGCGAGTGCTGTACATCAGGCCCTTGATGTTGGTGTCGACCATGGTGTCCCAATCATCAAGATCGCACTTCGGCGCCGGATCCACGCCGAGCGCCAGGCCAGCGTTGTTGATCAACCCGCGCAGCTTGGCGAAGGATGGTGGCAGGTTGGCGATCGCCTCCTCCATGGCCTTGCGATCACGCACGTCGAGCACCAGGGCATGGACCTCGGTCTGCTTCGACAACTCGGCGCACAAGGCATTGAGGCGCTCTTCACGACGACCTGTCAGCACCAGTTTCCAGCCAGCCTCGGCAAAACGACGGGCACAGGCTTCGCCAAAACCGGAAGTCGCGCCGGTAATAAACAGGGTGTTGGACATCGTGTTCTCCTTGCTTCGGCCGACGGGCCGCCATTGGATTAGAAAATCAGCTGGCAGCATGCCCGGCCTTGCCGACAGCGGCAACTATCAGAAAATCTGTACGAAAAACAACCAACGCGAGCAACGCCATATACACCGTGGCCTGTAGCTATGTACGCGCACGTTATCCACAGGCCGGTCCACAGTTTCCGGGGGCAAGTGAAAAAGCTGGAAGCCGCTGTGCACAAGGCTTTGCGGGCAGATCATAAAGTTTTTCGCTTGACCCTGAAGTGCTGGCTGTGTAGCCCAAGGCGTTTTGCACGATTGACCGGGTTAACCAACGATGGCGCCAAGCCAGTAACTACGGCCCTTAGCCGAGTCTTTCCAGAGTTTAACCACAGACTTATCCACAGGCTTCCCTCGTGTGTTTGAGGCCACTTTCGCAACCAATAAAAAGGTTGACAACGCTGACCTGAAGCCCGGCAAAAACGCCTGATCAAAAAACAACCACATCGCTGCAAGCCACGATTTAAACGGCTCTCAGCCAGCTACTCCCACGTTATTCACAGCCAGTTCCACAGCAAACGGGGACAAGTCAAAACCGTGACAAAACAACTATTTGCAGCGGCTTTATGTCGCGCTTTGAGAGCTTGGCAAATTTGTTTTCCACAATTCACCGACAACTTTGTGGGAGCGGGCTTGCTCGCGAAGGCGGTGGCACATCTGGCATCAACGTGACTGAAACACCGCCTTCGCGAGCAAGCCCGCTCCCACAAGGGATTTGCGGTGTATTGGAGGCGTAAAAAAGCCCCGACGATTGCTCGTCGGGGCTTTGGGTATTTCAACAGGACTCAATGCCCGCCGAGATAAGCGTTACGCACCTCTTCGTTCACCAGCAGCTCCTTGCCGGTGCCACTGAGGCGGATCTCGCCGTTGACCATCACGTATGCCCGATCCGACAACCGCAGGGCGTGGTTGGCGTTCTGCTCGACCAGAAAGATAGTCATGCCGGTCTTGGCCAGTTCCCGCAGGGTGGCAAAGATCTGTTTCACCACAATCGGCGCGAGCCCCAGGCTCGGCTCATCGAGCAACAGCAGTTTCGGCCGGCTCATCAACGCACGGGCAATGGCGAGCATTTGCTGTTCGCCGCCGGACATGGTCATGGCCCGCTGGGTCCGCCGCTCTTCGAGACGCGGAAACAGCGCGAACATGCGTTGCATGTCTTCCTTGGCGTACTTGTCACCAATCGGGAT
This sequence comes from Pseudomonas sp. IT-P44, assembly GCF_949768225.1. NCBI lineage: Bacteria > Pseudomonadati > Pseudomonadota > Gammaproteobacteria > Pseudomonadales > Pseudomonadaceae > Pseudomonas > Pseudomonas sp. IT-P44. The sequence goes on from NZ_CATKQM010000068.1 coordinate 19,536, forward strand.
GGTGCCCATCTGCAGGTTTTCCTCGACGGTCATGTCGGGGAACACGCGCCGGCCTTCCGGTGATTGTGCAATGCCGTTGGACGCAATGTAGTGCGACGACTTATGGGTGATGTCCACGCCCTGATAGATGATCTGCCCGTCTGCCGCGCGCGGCTGGCCGAAGATCGACATCAGCAGGGTCGACTTGCCCGCGCCGTTGGAACCGATGAGGCTGACGGTCTCCCCTTCGTTGATGTGCATCGAGACTTTTTTCAGGGCCTGGATCGGGCCGTAAAACACGTCCAGGTCTTTGAGTTCGAGGATCGGTTTGCTCATAGCACCACCTCCTCTTCATCGGCGCCCAGGTAGGCTGCAATCACTTTCGGATCGTTGCGAATCGCCTCGGGGCCACCCTCGGCGATGACGACGCCGTGGTCCAGCACCACGATGTGGTCGGAAATGCTCATAACCATGCCCATGTCGTGTTCGATCAGCACCACGGTCAGATCGTGCTCGTCGCGCAGCAGCCGGATCATCGCGCTCAGCGCTTCGGTTTCCTGAGGGTTGAGGCCGGCGGCCGGTTCGTCGAGGCAGATGATCTGCGGCCGGGTGCACATGGCCCGCGCAATCTCCAGACGACGCTGCTGGCCGTAGGACAACTCACCGGCCAGACGGTTGGCGCAATCCACCAGGTCCACCACTTCCAGCCAGTAGAAGGCGTGGTCCAGCGCATCGCTTTCAGCCTTGCGATAGCCCTTGGTATTGAGGATGCCCGCGAGCATGCTGCGGTTGACCCACATGTGTTGGGCCACCAGCAGGTTTTCCAGCACCGACATTTCCTTGAACAGGCGAATGTTCTGGAAGGTCCGCGCCAGGCCGGCACGGTTCACCAGGTGAGTGCCGCCGAACATCTTGTAATGGAGCCGGCTGATGAAGTTTTTCGGCGATACAAAATCAGTCGCCTTGAACGGTTCACCGAGCATTTTGATGACATCGGTGCGCTCGCCGCGCACGTTGAGTTCGATCTTGCCGCCCGAGGCCTTGTAGAACCCGGTCAGGCAGTTGAACACGGTGGTCTTGCCGGCGCCGTTGGGGCCGATCAGGGCGAAGATCGAGTTGCGCTTGACCTTCAGGCTGACATCGTTCAACGCCTTGATGCCGCCGAAGTGCATCATCAGCTTCTCGACCGAGAGTACGACTTCGCTCATGGCGCTACTCCTTTACGCGGGGTCACACCGGTACGGCTGATCCGAATCAGGCCGCGCGGTCGCCAGATCATCATCAACACCATCAGGATGCCGAACAGCAGCACGCGGTATTCCGCGAAGCCACGCAGCAGTTCCGGGGCCACCGTCAGCACGAAGGCTGCGATAACCACGCCGATGGTCGAGCCCATGCCGCCGAGTACCACGATGGCGAGGATCAGGGCCGATTCAAAGAAGGTGAACGAGGTCGGGTTGACGAAGCCCTGGTAGGTGGCGAAGAACACGCCAGCGAGGCCGGCCGTCGACGCACCGATGGTGAACGCCGAAAGCTTGACCAGCACATGGTTCAAACCCATGGAACGGCAGGCGATTTCATCTTCACGCAAGGCTTCCCATGCGCGACCAACCGGCATGCGAGTCAAACGGTGCTTGATGTACAGCACGGCCAGCACGACCAGGAACAATACCGCGTAGATGAAGTAGTACTTCACGTCGGGGTTATAGGCGATGCCGAAAAACTCGTGGAACGGAACACCACCGTCCTTCGCCCTTTTGCCGAACTCGAGGCCGAAGAAGGTTGGCAGGGGCGCCGGCATACCGTTCGGGCCACCGGTCAGGGTCAGCCAGTTATTGAGGATCAAGCGGATGATTTCACCGAAGCCCAGGGTCACGATCGCCAGGTAGTCACCGTGCAGGCGCAATACCGGGAAACCGAGGATGCAACCGGCCAGCCCCGCCGTGATCGCCGCCAGTGGCAGCACCGTCCAGAAACCCAGCCCCAGGTATTGATAACCGAGTGCCAACCCATAGGCGCCGATGGCGTAGAACGCCACGTAACCGAGGTCGAGCAGGCCGGCCAGGCCAACCACGATGTTCAGACCAAGCCCGAGCAGCACGTAGATCAACCCGAGGATGACCACGCCCAGCAGGTAGGAGTTGGAGAAAAACGGGAACACCACGGCGATGACGATCATCAGCGGGATGATCCAGCGCAGCCGGGATTTGTAATCGGGTGCCAGTACATGAACCCCCGAACCGGTGGTTTCAAAGCCTTCGAGAATTCTCAGGCCTTTCGGCGTTTGCAGGAACAGGCTCAAGGCAAAGCGGCCGGCCATGACAATGGCGACAATCCACGCCACTCGGGTCGTTTCCAGATTGAAGCCATAGCCGTCGAGGACTATGCCAACAATCGGGCCGAACACGATGAGGGCGACAAGACCGGCAAGAATCGCGTCAACCAGGCTTCTTTTGAGATCAATGGTTTTTTTAGTGGTTGAAGACATCGCTTACACCTTCGACACAAGAGGACGGCCGAGCAGGCCTTGGGGCCGAAAGACCAGAACGAGAACGAGCAGCGAGAAGCTGAAAACGTCTTTGTAGTCCGAGTTGACCAGACCCGAGAACAGCGACTCGGAAATCCCGAGGATGATCCCGCCGAGCATCGCGCCAGGCAGCGAGCCGATCCCGCCGAGTACCGCTGCGGTGAACGCCTTGATGCCGATGACGAAGCCTGCGTAGAAGTCGAACGTGCCGTAGTTCATGGTGATCAGCACGCCGGCCAGGGCCGCCATTGCCGCACCGATGATGAACACGTAGGAAATGACGCGGTCGGTGTTGATCCCAAGGATGGAGGCCATCTTGCGGTCTTGCTGGGTGGCGCGGCACATGCGGCCGAGCTTGGTGTACTTGATGACGTAGGTCAGCAGGGCCATGCCGGCGAATGCGGCAACCAGGATGAAGATCTTGGTGTAGGTGAGCTGGACGAAGCCGCTTCCGACTTCCACTCGCCATGCACCGGTCAGCAGGGTCGGTACGCCTTGTTGACGCGCGCCCTGTGCGATCTGTGCATAGTTTTGCAGGATCAGCGAAATACCGATGGCGCTGATCAGCGGTGCCAGTCGGGTGGAGTTACGCAGGGGTTTGTAGGCGACACGCTCGATGACCCAGCCATAGACCGCTGTGACGATGATGGTGAAGACCAGTGTGCCAAGCATCAGCAGAGGGAAGGATTCAATACCGAAGTATGCCAGCAGAGCCAGACTGATTGCCGCGAGGTAAGCGGAAATCATGTAAACCTCGCCGTGGGCGAAGTTGATCATGCCGATGATGCCATAGACCATTGTGTAGCCGATGGCGATCAGGCCATAGACCGACCCGAGGGTCAGGCCGTTGACCAGTTGCTGCAGGAAAATACCATCCATAACGCAATCTCACGCATTTGAGAGACTGCACAGAAGCGAGGTGCGACGGACCGGGGTTCAGCCACCCGCGCAACACGGTTGTGTGCAGCTCTACGAGAAAAGACAGGTACTGCACGGACATGTTCTTCGATTGCCCGGCGCTCAAGGCGCCGGGCAGATCAACAGCTCATATCACTTCTGTTTTTCCAGTTGGTGGTATTTGCCATCCTTGTCCCACTGATAAACCACGTAGTCGGAGACTTTCAGGTCGCCCTTGGCGTCCCAGGTCTTTTCGCCCATCACGGTTTTAACCGGGTTTTTCTTCAGCCACTCAGCCGCTTTTTCGCCGCTGTTGGACTTGGCGCCGTTGAAAGCAGCCGCCAGGGTCTGAACCGAAGCGTAGGCGTACAGGGTGTAGCCTTCTGGCTCGGTGCCGGCTTTGCGGAAGGTGTCTACCACGGTTTTGCTGTCTGGCAGCAGGCGTGGGTCGGCACCGAAGGTCATGTACACGCCATCAACGTTCTGCGGGCCACCGGCGGTGGTCACGAGTTCGTCAGTAACGATGCCGTCATCGGACATGAATTTGACGTCCTTGAGGCCTTGTTCACGCAGTTGGCGAACCAGTGGACCAGCTTCCGGGTGCAGGCCGCCGAAATAGACGACATCGGCACCGGCTGCACGGATCTTGGTTACCACGGCGCTGAAGTCTTTCTCGCCGCGGGTCAGGCCTTCGTACAGAACCGGCGTTACGCCGCGCTTGGCCAGTTGAGCCTTGGTGGCGTCGGCCAGACCTTGGCCGTAGGTGTCTTTGTCGTGCAGAACCACGACTTTCTTGCCCTTGAGCACGTCGACGATGTAGTCGCCGGCAACGATGCCCTGCTGGTCGTCACGACCGCACATACGGAACATGGCGCTCAGGCCACGCTCGGTCACCTGTGGGTTGGTGGAACCCGGAGTGATTGCGATGATGCCTGCTTCGTCGTAGATCTCGGAGGCCGGGATGGTCGACGAGGAGCAGAAGTGACCAACCACGCCTGCCACTTTCTGGTTGGTCAGGTCCTTGGCGACCGTCACAGCCTGTTTCGGTTCGCAGGCGTCATCGCCCTTGACCAGTACGATTTTTTCCCCGTTGACGCCGCCCGACGCGTTGATTGCGTCGGCTGCTGCCTGTGCACCCTTCATGTACTGCTCGCCAAATGCTGCGTTGGCGCCTGTCATAGGACCCGCAACACCGATTTTTACGTCAGCCTGTGCAAACGCAGAAACACCCAGCGCAGCTGCCACTGCGAGGGCCAGAAAGCCTTTCTTGTAAAACGTCTGGGACATGAGGTGGTGCTCCAAGGTTTTTTTTTAGTTGGCACTGCGACTTCACTGAATGCTCAGAGCAAGGGCCGTGCCATCGGTTTTTTATTCTGAAAAAAGTCGCTGCTTTATTGTTATTTCGACTGTTTCGAGCCCATTTTCATTGGGCGTGCAACCGTCTAAACCGCGGAAGGTGAAACCATTTATTTTTTAAGGCGCAACCCACGCGCGCCATCATTGCAACCGCGGCGCCAAACGACGTGCAACCAGCCTGTAACAACGTGCGTCACCGAAGTGCACACTGCTGGTGCGGTACTGCTACAACCCGCACCTTTTACAGGCTAGCCGCTGCGCCGAAAAGCGCCGCTTCCAGCAACAAATTTCAACAATCAAATCACGATCCGCAGGCACTGGCCCGCGTGATACAGCGAAAACCCCGCCTCATATAGACAGCTACGCAGCCCCACCCCCGCCAGTGGCTGCATGGGTGCGAAGGGAATCGGCAGCGCCTGAGGATTTCCGTTACACAAATAATCGGCAAAGGCTTTGCCGACGACGGTCCCCGTGGTCACGCCCCGACCGTTGTAACCGGTGACTGCCACTAAACCGGGCGCCGGTTCGAACAGACGCATCAAATGATCGGGAGTAAATGCGATGCAACCGGTCCAGGTGCACTCCCATTCCACCTGTTTGAGGTACGGAAAATAGTGCTGCTGAACCCGGTCGGCCCAAGCCTTGAGGAACCAGGTCGGCTTCTGATTGCCATTACCCAGACTGCCGAGTAACAGGCGACCGTCTTTGTCGCGACGAATACTGCTGAGCACCTGCCGGGTGTCCCACGAACCCTGGCCACCCGGGAGGATTTGCTGCGCGGCGTCGTCAGTCAGCGGCACCGAGGCCACTTGATAGTAATAACCGGGGAAGAAATTGCGCCGCAATTCCGTCCAGTCACCTTCGGTGTAAGCGTTGGATGCAATCACGACTTGCTCGGCAAGCACCGAACCCTGCGCCGTTTGCACCGACCAACGCTGGCCCTGACGTTCGAGCCTGGTCACGGGAGAATGATCGAACAGCCGACCACCAAGGCCGATGGCCGCCTTGGCCAGCCCCGTGGTGTAAGCCATCGGGTTGATCGTGCCGGCACGCTTGTCGAGCAACGCGGCGGCGATCTTTTTGGTGCCGGTTGCTTGTTCGCAGGCTTGACCGGTCAGCAGTTCCACCGGGGCGCCGCGACGTTTCCATTGTTCTTCACGACTGCGCAAATCCGCTTCGCCACGGGCGTTGTGCGCCATGTGCAACGTGCCTTCGCGGCGTAACTGGCAATCGATGTTGTATTTGTCGACCAGGCTGAACACCAGGGACGGCGCGGCACCCAGCATGCGATTGAGCTGACTGCCCACCGCTTCGCCGAACCCGGCTTCGATCTCGTCCGGTGGAATCCACATGCCGGCGTTGACCAGCCCGACGTTGCGCCCCGAACCGCCATGACCGGCACGATGAGCTTCCAGCACACACACCGTCTTGCCTTGTTCCAGCAGATGCACCGCCGCCGACAGACCGGTGAACCCGGCACCGATGACGCAGACATCGACCGTTACTTCGCCCTTGAGCGCAGCATTGTCGGGCCTTTGCGGCGTCAGTTTTTCCCACAGACACTCTTCGCGTAACGGCATTGCCAGACTCCAACAGAAACCTAACAAACAACAAAGCAAAAGCTTCGCGGGCAAGTCGGATCGCCGCCCGCTCGCTCCTACAGGTGTTGAGTGATCCTGTGTAGGAGCGAGGCTTGCCCGCGAAGGGGCCCATCAGTCGAACGTAATGCCCTGCGCCAACGGCAACTCCAGCGAGTAGTTCACGGTGTTGGTCTGGCGGCGCATGTACCCGCGCCAGGCATCGGAGCCCGACTCACGACCACCGCCGGTTTCTTTCTCGCCACCAAACGCGCCGCCGATTTCCGCGCCGCTCGGGCCGATGTTGACGTTGGCGATGCCGCAGTCGCTGCCCACTGCCGACATGAATTGCTCGGCTTCACGCACGTCAGTGGTGAAGATGCACGAGGACAGGCCTTGTGGCACGGCATTGTTCAAACGCAGGGCTTCGTCGAAGTCTTTGTAGCCGATCACATAAAGAATCGGCGCGAAGGTTTCGTGGCAGACCACGTCGCTCTGCTCCGGCATTTCAACAATGGCCGGCGAGACGTAGTAAGCGTTCGGGTATTTGTCTTCCAGCTGACGTTTGCCGCCGAAGACCCGGCCGCCCTCGCTCAGGGCCTGTTCCAGCGCATCCTGCATGTTGTCGAAGCTGTGCTTGTCGATCAGCGGGCCGATCAGGTTGCCTTCCAGCGGGTTGCCGATACGCACTTTCGAGTACGCGGCTTTCAGGCGGGTGACGATCTCTTCTTTCACCGATTCGTGAGCGATCAGGCGACGCAACGTGGTGCAGCGCTGACCGGCAGTGCCGACGGCGCTGAACAGGATGGCGCGAACGGCCATGTCCAGGTCTGCGCTTGGGCCGAGGATCATGGCGTTGTTGCCACCCAGTTCAAGAATGCTGCGGGCGAAACGTGCGGCGATTTTCGGTGCCACTTCGCGGCCCATGCGGGTGCTGCCGGTGGCGCTGATCAGCGCGACACGCGGGTCATCGACCAGTGCTTCGCCAGCATCACGACCGCCAATGATTACCTGGCTCAGGTGCGCAGGTGCATCGCTGAAGTTTTTCAGTACGCGGTCGAACAGCGCCTGGCAGGCCAGTGCGGTCAACGGGGTTTTCTCCGACGGTTTCCAGATCACCGGGTTGCCGCAGACCAGCGCCAGCGTGGTGTTCCAGGCCCAGACCGCGACCGGGAAGTTGAACGCACTGATCACGCCCACGACGCCCAGCGGGTGCCAGGTTTCGCGCATGTGGTGGCCTGGACGCTCGGAGGCGATGGTCAAGCCGTACAGTTGACGGGACAGACCGACGGCGAAGTCGCAGATGTCGATCATCTCCTGAACTTCACCCAGGCCTTCCTGAGTGATCTTGCCCGCTTCCCAGGACACCAGCTCGCCGAGGTCGGCCTTGTATTCGCGCAGGATGTCGCCCAGTTGACGCACCAGCTCGCCACGGCGCGGGGCCGGGACCTTGCGCCACAATTCGAACGCATGATCTGCGCGACTGATGTGCTGCTCGACTTCAGCGGCGCCTTCCCAGTTCACAGAGGCGATCTTGCTGCCATCGATCGGCGAATGCACCGGCACTTTGCCGTTCTGGTACAGGGCCGGGTTCACACCAAGACGATCAAGCAATGCGGCAACCATGGGTCACTCCTCGAGCTAAAACAGAAAACGTGCAGCCGGAATATCACGGCTGATCAGACCTGTAGTTTTAGCTCGCCGGAGGTTACCCAACAAACGACCTTTAAGAGAGATATCATTCCGTTTATTCATGCTGCGAATTGCTGGTCAGCAAGAAACAAGAAAAAAGGACAACCCATGCTGAATAAACGCTACCTGCCGTCGATCACCGCGCTGCAGTGTTTCGAGGCCGTGACCCGGCATTTGAGCTTCACGCGGGCCGCCGAAGAGCTGAACCTGACCCAGAGCGCCGTCAGCAAACAGGTCGCGCAACTCGAAGAATTGTTGCAGCACCTGTTGTTCCGGCGGGTGCGCCGACGCCTGCAAATGACCCCGGCCGGTGATTTGTATCTGGTTGAGGTACGAAAAATCCTCACGCAAGTCGAGATGTCGACCCATTACCTGCGTTCCTACGGCGGTGAGACCGAAGTCCTGCGCGTCTCGACGCCTCCGACGTTCGGCGCCCGCTGGCTGGTCCCCCGTTTGAAGGGCTGGCGACTGCGCCATCCGTCGATTCATCTGGACCTGTGCAGCGAGCAGGAAGCCGATGACCTGCTGCAAGGTCGCAGCGATCTGGCGTTCTATTTCGGCCAGGGCTCACGGCCCCGCACCGAATGCCTGAAGCTGTTCGGCGAAGAGCTTGTTCCGGTATGTGCGCCGAGCAGCCTGCCGGCCACGCCGTTCACCGATCCGACGCAACTCACCGACCTGGTCCTGCTGCAAAACGCCTCCCGGCCGCAGGCCTGGCACGACTGGTTCGACAGCCAGGGTTACCACACCGAACACAGCTACCACGGCCCGCGCTTCGAAACCTTTTATATGTGCATTCGCGCCGCACAGGTCGGCTGCGGCGTGGCGTTGTTACCGCGGTTTCTGGTGGAAGAGGAATTGGCCGACGGCAAACTGGTCATTCCCTGGCAGCATGCAATGCCCAGTTCCGACGCCTATTACCTGGCGTACCCGGAGCATTCGGCGGAAGTGCCGAAGGTGCGGGATTTTGTGAAGTGGATGCTGGAACAGATCGACAGCCCTGTAATGCCTTGAGGACGCCTTCGCCGGCAAGCCGTGCTCCTACAGGTTTCGGGCCAGACAAAGGTCCTGTAGGAGCCGGGCTTGCCGGCGAAGAGGCCATCAGCAGCGGCACAACCCTCACAAAAAAACACTGGCAATACCCCGCGCTGATATGCGCCACTAGCCCCCATCATTGAAACAGCTGCAACGTCGCCGCCACGGGCCGCGGCCAGCCTGGAGAACCCCGTTATGAGCGAGAGTGTGTTTGCCGATCGCATCGTGCAGAACCTGCTCGACACCGACTTCTACAAACTGACGATGATGCAGGCGGTGCTGCACAACTACCCGAACGTGGAAGTCGAATGGGAGTTTCGTTGCCGTAACAGTGAGGATTTGCGCCCGTACCTGGCGGAAATCCGCTTTCAGATCGAGCGCCTGGCCGAGCTGAGCCTGAGCGCCGACCAGTTGAGCTTCATGGAGCGCATCAGCTTCATGAAGCCGGATTTCCTGCGTTTTCTCGGGTTGTTCCGCTTCAATCTGCGCTACGTCCACACCGGCATCGAAAACGGCGAACTGTTCATCCGCCTGCGCGGACCGTGGCTGCATGTGATCCTGTTCGAAGTGCCGCTGCTGTCCATCGTCAGCGAAGTGCGCAACCGCTATCGCTACCGGGAGATCGTGCTGGTGCAGGCGCGTGAACAGCTCTATCGCAAGTTCGACTGGCTGACCGCGAATGCCGGCAGTGACGAATTGTCCGAATTGCAGGTAGCCGATTTCGGTACTCGCCGTCGCTTCTCTTACCGTGTGCAGGAAGAAGTGGTGAACGTGCTCAAGCACGATTTCCCCGGGCGCTTCGTCGGCACCAGCAACGTGCACCTTTCGCGAGAGCTGGACATGAAACCGCTGGGCACCATGGCCCACGAGTGGATCATGGCCCACCAGCAACTGGGCCCGCGGCTGATCGACAGCCAGGCCGCCGCCCTCGATTGCTGGGTCCGCGAGTACCGCGGCCTGCTGGGGATTGCCTTGACGGACTGCATCACCATGGATGCCTTCCTCAACGACTTCGACCTGTTCTTCGCCAAGCTTTTTGACGGTCTGCGACATGACTCCGGTGATCCGGTGATCTGGGCGGAAAAGGCGATCGCCCACTATCAAAAGCTGGGCATCGACCCGATGAGCAAGACGCTGACGTTCTCCGACAGCCTGACGCTGCCCAAGGCGCTGGAAATATTTCGCGCATTGCGCGGTCGGATCAATGTCAGCTTCGGCATCGGTACCAACCTGACGTGCGATATTCCGGGTGTCGAACCGATGAGCATCGTGCTTAAAATGGCGGCCTGCAACGGCCAGCCGGTGGCAAAGATCTCCGACGAGCCTGGCAAGACTCACTGTAAAGACCCGAATTTCGTTGCCTATTTGCGACACGTTTTCAAAGTTCCTGCCGCCCTTTCCAGCACACCAAGCAAGGAGTGAATTCATGCAAGCCGTACAGCGTGAGATTGCTGAGCAGCTCAAGGTTCAACCGCCATTCGCCGACGAGGCCGCCCTCGAGGCTGAAATCGCGCGGCGCATCAGTTTCATCCAGGATTGCCTGGTCAATTCCGGGCTCAAGACCCTGGTGCTCGGGATCAGCGGCGGCGTCGATTCCCTGACCGCCGGCCTGCTGGCGCAGCGCGCCATGTGTGAACTGCGCACCCGCACCGGTGATGACAACTACAAGTTCATCGCCGTGCGCCTGCCGTACGAAACCCAGTTCGATGAACACGACGCCCAGGCATCGGTGGACTTCATCAAGCCAGATGAGCGTCACACCGTGAACATCGGCCCGGCGGTCAAATCCCTGGCCAATGAAGTGGCCGCGTTCGAAGGCAAGCACGCGGTCTCGGTGGATTTCGTCCTTGGCAACACCAAGGCGCGGATGCGCATGGTCGCCCAGTACACCATCGCCGGCGCGGCCCATGGCCTGGTGATCGGCACCGATCATGCGGCGGAAGCGGTGATGGGTTTCTTCACCAAATTCGGCGACGGCGCCTGCGACCTGGCCCCGTTGAGCGGCCTGGTGAAAAATCAGGTCCGGGCGATTGCCCGCAGTTTCGGCGCGCCGGAATCGCTGGTGGAAAAAGTCCCGACGGCGGACCTTGAAGACCTGTCGCCAGGTAAACCGGACGAAGCGTCCCATGGCGTGACGTATGCCGAGATCGACGCGTTCCTGCATGGGCAGCCGGTGCGTGAGGAAGCGTTCAAGATCATTTGCGATACGTACAGGAAGACCCATCACAAGCGGGTGATGCCTTTCGCCCCTTGATTTAGGTGGCGCCTGATCCGACGCCTTCGCGGGCAAGCCTCGCTCCTACAGGGTTTCGACACCGCCCCTGTAGGAGCGAGGCTTGCCCGCGAAGAACGATTACACGGTCAAACGCCGGGCACAAAAAAAGCGTCCCAAGTGGACGCTTTTTTTATGCGAGCGATTTGCTTACTTCAGCGTAACCGTACCTTTCATCATCGAAATGTGGCCCGGGAACGAGCAGAAGAAGCCGTATTTCTCGGCAGCATCAAGCTTGGACACATCGAAGGTCACCGAGTCGGTTTCCTTGGAGCCGATGATTTTGGTGTGAGCGATAATGCGCGCGTCACCTTCTTTCAGGTAGTTCTTGTCGATGCCGGCAGACAGGCCATCGGTGGCGATCGGCTGCATGTCCGCTTCTTTGCTCAGCACCCAGTTGTGGCCCATGACGTTTTTCGGCAGGTTGCCGGAGTGGGTCAGTTCAACGGTGAAGGTCTTGCAGCTTTTGTCGATTTCGATGGCCTTGGTGTTGAAGGCCATTTGGTCGGTGGAATCGATGGTCGTCTTGCACTCGGCAGCCATCAATTGACTGCTGGCCAGTGTCAGCAGGGATACCGCAACAAGTTTGGCAAACATGGTGAATCTCCAAGGCAGGGTTAACAAAAGTGCGAATGGACAGAAGACTGCCTGAAAACTTCGCAAGTTCCTATGACCTGAATCAAAAATTGTATACAACTTTCGGGCTATGACACCTATCGAAACAATCTACCAGCCAGACGTCTAGGGCGGCCCTATCATCAGGTCGTCATCACTTATACGGAGCGTCTGTCATGTCCATCAATAGCCTGTTGTGCAGTTTGCTCGCCGCTTACGCCTGTGGCGCCAGTGGCACCTGTGAAACGTCCCGGCGTGAAGTTTAGACCTTGGAGCATAGCGCCTCTGCCTTTACTCTGTGGCCATCCTGACCATGGAGCAAGGCATGTCTTTAGCGTCCGTTTGTGTATTTTGCGGTGCCAGCACCGGCACCAACCCGGCTTATCGTGAAGCGGCTGTCGCCCTCGGGCGAGCGTTGGCCGAGCGCAAGCTGACCCTGGTCTATGGCGGCGGTGCCGTCGGGCTGATGGGGATCGTCGCCGACGCCGCACTGGCGGCCGGCGGTGAAGTGATCGGGATCATCCCGCAAAGCCTCAAAGACAAGGAAATCGGTCACAGCGGCCTCACGCGCCTGGAAGTGGTCGACGGCATGCATGCGCGCAAGGCGCGGATGGCCGAGCTCAGCGACGCCTTTATCGCGCTGCCCGGTGGCCTGGGCACTCTGGAAGAACTGTTCGAAGTCTGGACCTGGGGCCAGCTCGGCTACCACGGCAAACCGCTGGGACTGCTGGAAGTGAACGGTTTCTACAGCAAGTTGACCGGTTTTCTTGATCATATCGTCGGCGAAGGCTTCGTTCGCGAAGCACACCGTGACATGCTGCAAGTGAGCGAATCGCCGCACACCCTGCTCGATGCACTGGACGCCTGGCAGCCCTCGGTACTGCCAAAATGGGCCGAGCAAAAACCCAGCTAACGGCTAGGCACCGATACAGGGCAGAATATGCGCCGCTCAACCTCACCTTCGACCCCAGAGGATCGCCCATGGCTAAACCTAATTATTCCTTCGCCAAACGTCAGAGAGACTTGGCCAAGGAGCAGAAGAAAGAGGAAAAGCTTCAGCGCAAGAAAGCTTCAGCTGAAGAAGACGCCGCCGCACTGAACCCGGAAGCAGACGGTGAAGTGACCGCAGAAAGTGATGTTGAAGCACCGAAAGATCAGGCGCCCGACGCCTGATACCCTCAGGGCCCGATGATCTGATCAGGCCCACCGGATCTGTGTCCCGTGTAGGAGCGAGCTTGCTCGCGAAGATATCGAAGACAGCGCGTTTTTCCAGACAGGACGCGTCATCGTTGACGTCCATCGCGAGCAGGCTCGCTCCTACAGGGTGGATCTTTGTTACTCCAGTGGCATCACGGTGACCCGGACTTCCGGATCGTGATTTCCGCCCCCCAGAATCACCCCGCGCAACGGCGATACATCGGAGAAATCCCGGCCCCAGGCCAGGGTGATGTGTTCGAGCGCCGGTTGCACATTGTTGGTCGGATCGAAATCCACCCAACCCAACACCGGGCAAAACACTGAAACCCAGGCGTGTGATGCATCGGCACCGATCAGCCGTGGCTGGCCCGGTGGCGGCTGAGTCAGCAGGTAGCCGCTGATGTAACGCGCCGCCAACCCACGGGAACGCACGCAAGCGAGCATCAGGTGAGCGAAGTCCTGGCACACCCCGCGACGGCGTTCCAGCACTTCCACCAGAGGCGTTGCCACTTGAGTGGCCTCGGCGTCGAAGGTGAATTCGCTGAAGATTTTTTCCATCAACGCCTGGACGCCGAGCAACAGCGGCCGCCCCGCCGGAAAACAACTTTCCGAGAACTCGACGAAGTTGCGCTTCAAATGCACATAGGGCGATTCGAACCGGTAACGACACGCTTCGAGCACGTCGGACGAAAGCGGCTGGCTGCTGTAGGTCAGTGCGTTGCGGGTTTCTTCCCAGGCCGGCGATTGATTGAAATCCAGCGTTGGCCGGGCCAGCACTTCGACGGTAAGACTGGCGTTGACCAGTAACTCATCGTGAGGCCGCTCGAACGCCAGCCGGGTCAGTGGATTGCCGAATACATCCAGTTCATCGCGGCGCGCCGTCGGGTCGGGGCTGATCTGCAATTGTTGCGCAGTGCAGCGCTGCCAGGCGCACGAGCGCGGCCACAGATGCGCCAACTGCTGGGCGAGGGACACCGGGCTGTCGTAGTGATAATGGGTGTCATGGAAAATCTGGTAATGAGCGCTCATCAGACGGACACCGTGCGTTGGCTGACATCATCGACGTGGGCGAAATGGCGCAATGCCAAACGATCCGACACCTGCCCGCTCGCATCGGCGATCTCTTGCAGCAGGTCGGCCAGGCCATTGATGGCGGCGCGTACGCTGGCTTCACCGAACAGCGAATTCTCCAGACACCCCAGATCAAAGCGCGCCAGACGCTCCACCAGAAACGGCAGACCGGCTTCGCGCGGCACAGCAAAATCATCGTTCAAACGTTTAAGCGTGCGGGTCACCAGCTTCAACTGGAACAGCACCGCGTGCGGGTTTTGTTCGTCGAGCAGCAACAGGTCCAGCACCGGAATCAATTGCGCCACCGCCAGATACCGCGAGCGGTAGGTGATGCTGCTGTTACCCAGCTCCAGCAGCCACTCCAGCCCGGCCTGATCAAAGGCGCCGCTACCGCGCAGAAACGCCGCGAGGCTGCCGCTGAGAAATTGCAGGCGCTCGATCCGTCGACCGATCATCAGGAAGCGCCAGCCTTCGTCCCGGGTCATGTCGTCCAGTGCAAAACCCGACAGTGCCGCCAGCGACATCACCAGACGGTTGAGAAAATCCAGCAACTCGCCGAAATCCGGTTCTTCGGTTTCCAGTTCGACGGCCTCACGCTGCAACTCCACCAGCGCCTGCCAGTTTTCCCGCGAGAGCTTTCCGCGCACTTGCGACGCCGCCCACTGCAAGCGCTGCAAGTTGGAACGCAGGCTGAACGGCCAGTCGTCACCAAGCAGCGCCGCCAACAACCGTTCAGGCAGCTCGCCTTCTTCGGGCAGCAACATCAACCGCTCACCCAGATCGACCGCGGCCTCCAGCGCTTGCGGGTCATCGCCATCGACGTAGCGCGCCAGCATGATCCGCAGCAACCGCGCACTGTCATCGCAGCGCTCGCAGTAACGGCCGAACCAGAACAGGTTTTCCACCACTCGCGACGGCAAATACGGATCGCGTCGCACCAGATCGTGCACGCCAATGTTGCGCTGGGCTTTCCATTGTTCGCCGCTGGGTGGCCGGTCCCCCAGCACCCAGGTGTCCTTGCTCGCACCGCCGCGTTGCATCGACACCACTTCAGCGTCGGCCTCGGCGGCCACCCGGGTCAAACCGCCAGGCAGAACCCTATACCCGTCGCGACTCGCCACCGCGTACACGCGCATGCCGATGGCCCGGGGTTGCAACTGGCCACCCTCGGCCTGCCAGATCGGCGCCTGGGACAATTGCGCAAGTTCTTGCGCCACATAGGCATAAGGTCGTGCCTGCATGCGCTCGGAAAGCGCCAGACGCTGTTTTTCACTCAAATCGCGGCCAAACACCGGCGCGAAGCTCTGTGAGGGGAACGCAGGTTTGATCAGTAATTCCGGCAGTTTTTCCAGCGCCTGGGCCAGCACCGGCGCTTCGCCGCACCACCACGTGGCGATAGAGGGCAGGATCAACTCTTCGCCGAACAGGAATTGATTGATCTTCGGCAGGAAGCCCAGCAACCCCGGCGATTCCAGCACGCCGCTGCCCAGCGCGTTGGCCACCAGCACCCGTCCTTGTCGCACGGCTTCGAGCAGGCCCGGCACACCGAGCGCCGAGTCGGTGCGCAGCTCCAGCGGATCACAGAAGTCGTCGTCGAGCCGACGCATGATCGCGTGGACCCTGCGCAGGCCGCTCAAGGTTTTCAGGTAAACCGTGGCATCGCGCACCGTGAGGTCGCCGCCCTCCACCAACGGATAACCGAGTTGCCGCGCCAGATACAGGTGTTCGAAATAGCTTTCGTTGAAACGCCCCGGCGTCAGCAGCACCACCAACGGCACTTCATCGTCGCTTGGCGCCTGACGGGCCAGGGTTTCCTGAAGCGTGCGGAAGAACCCGGCCAGATGCTGCACCTTCAAATCGCGGTACAACTCAGGAAAGGCCCGGGACACGATCGTGCGGTTTTCCAGGGCGTAACCGGCGCCGGACGGTGCCTGGGTCCGATCCGCCGTCACCCACCAGCGACCGTCGGGCGTGCGCGCCAGATCCACGGCATACAGATGCAGAAAGGCCCCATCGGGCGGCGTGATGCCCTGACAGGGCCAAAGGAAGTTGTTGTGGCCGAATACCAGCTCAGCCGGCAACAAGCCTTCAGCGATCAACCGTTGCGGGCCGTACAAGTCCGCCAGCACAGCATTCAACAGTCGAGCCCGCTGGGCGATCCCGGCCGACAAGTGCTCCCATTCATCCGCAGCGATCACGTGCGGCAGCAAGTCCAGCTCCCATGGCCGGTCCGCGCCCTTGGGATCGGCATAGACGTTGTAGGTCACGCCGTTTTCCTGGATCTGCCGGGTCAGCAGTGCCTGACGCTGCACCAGCTGCGCGGGCGTGCTGCGTTGCAACTGGTCGAACAACCGGCGCCAGTGCGGACGTACGGCGCCACTGTCGTCGAGCAGTTCGTGATAAGTGCCCGCCGTCAGCGGGTAGCGGTCAAGCAGGTCAGGCATGGAAAGCTCGGCAGACAGCAAGGAACGGTCAGACTAACGCACGCTCATGACGCCCGGATATACGAAAAATCCGAGCGTCGCGTACGGTTTAGAAACGTCGTAAATCGAGAGTCATCGGCAGCTCGTCGTTTATTTCCAGAATCGGTATAGGAAGTTTCCCCGGGCTGTGTCCGATGCGGAAGAAACGCGCCATCCTCCGACTCTCGGCTTCATTGGCGTTCACCGGCAAGCTGTCATAGTTGCGCCCGCCCGGATGGGCGACGTGGTACTGACACCCCCCCAGCGAACGCTGCATCCAGGTGTCGAGCAGGTCGAACACCAGCGGCGCATGGACCGGGATCGTCGGTTGCAGACAGTTGGCCGGCTGCCAGGCACGAAAGCGCACGCCTGCGACGAACTCGCCAACCCGACCGGTCGGTTGCAAAGGCACCGGAACGCCGTTGCAGGTCAGCAAATAGCGCTGCGGTGCCAGGCCGGTGAGCTTCACCTGCAAGCGCTCCAGGGATGAATCCACGTAGCGCACCGTGCCGCCGACCGCGCCCTCCTCGCCCAGTACATGCCAAGGCTCCAGCGCCTGACGCACTTCCAGTTCGATGCCGCTGACGGCGTAATCGCCGACCTTGGGAAAGCGAAACTCCAGATGCGCGGCAAACCACTCGGCCCGCACCGGATAACCCGCGGCATTGAGGTCGACGATCACATCAGCGAAATCCTGCTCGATAAAGTGTGGCAACAGGAACCGGTCGTGCAATTCCGTGCCCCAGCGCGCCAGTTTCGGCGGCGCATAAGGCTCGCGCCAAAACCGCGCAACCAGCGCTCGCAGCAACAACTGCTGAGCCAGGCTCATGCGTGCGTGAGGCGGCATTTCAAAAGCGCGCAACTCCAGCAAGCCAAGGCGCCCCGTTGCGCCATCGGGCGAATAAAGCTTGTCGATGCAGAATTCGGCGCGATGAGTGTTACCCGTCACGTCAATCAACAGGTTACGCAGCAGCCGGTCGACCAGCCACGGCGCGCATTCTTCGCCGGGTTGAGGCATCTGGGCGAAGGCGATTTCCAGCTCGTACAACGCATCGTTGCGCGCTTCATCGACGCGCGGTGCCTGGGACGTCGGGCCGATGAACAATCCGGAAAACAGGTAGGACAACGACGGGTGGTTATGCCAGTAACTGATCAGGCTGCGCAGCAGATCGGGACGGCGCAGAAACGGTGAGTCGGCCGGTGTCGCACCGCCCAGTACGAAATGGTTACCGCCGCCAGTGCCGGTGTGTCGGCCGTCGATCATGAATTTTTCAGTGGTCAGCCGCGTCTGGCGCGCTTCTTCGTAGAGAAACTCGGTGCGCTCGACCAGCTCATCCCAGGTGGCGGACGGCTGCACGTTGACCTCGATCACGCCTGGGTCCGGGGTAATGCGGAAGTTGCTCAGGCGCGGATCGCTTGGCGGCTCATAGCCTTCCAGCAGCACCGGACAATGCAGTTCCTCAGCCGTGGCCTCGATTGCAGTGACCAGCTCCAGATAATCCTCGACTCGCTCCAGCGGCGGCATGAACAAGTACAACCGCCCCTCCCGCGCCTCGGCGCAGAAGGCGGTGCGCGTCAGCCAATCGGCGGATTCGTCGATTTCCAGATCACGCTCGACCGCTTCGGCCGCGGCGGCGGGGCGGCTCAACTGCTGAGTATCCGGGAGCGTCGGGAATTCCTGATTGGGATCGTTGGGGTAGATGAACGGATACTCGGCGGCTTTCACCCACGGCTGCGAGCCCAGCGGCAAGCGATAACCCAGTGGCGAATCCCCCGGCACCAACCGGCAGTGCTCGTCGCGCAGGTACCAGCGGCCGCTTTGCCACTGATCGCCCTTGGCCGTGCGCGCCAGTGGCAACACTTGGCCGATCACTTTATCCAGCCCCTGACTGAAGACTTTGCGCAGTCGCGCACGCTCCAAGGGTTCTTCCAGACGCGAATCTTCGGCGCTGACGTTCTGCGGCAAAGCGCCCTCGCGCCAGAGGTAATAGAAATTGTCTTCGTAGGCCGGAAACACAAAGCGTGTCGGAATTTTCAGGCGTTCGGCGACACTCGCCAGAAAACGCCCGGCCAGTTCGCCATCGGCACCGTAGTCTTCCTGCTCATCGGCAATCAGCGCGCTGTTGTGCCAGATCGGCACACCATCGCGACGCCAGTAGCAGTTCAGCGACCAGCGCGGCAGTTGCTCGCCGGGGTACCACTTACCTTGACCGAAATGCACCAGTCCTTTGGGTGCGTAATGTTTGCGCATTCGCTGGAACAGCTCGGCGGACAAACGCCGCTTGTCTGGCCCCAGCGCGGCGGTGTTCCACTCGGCGCCGTCCGGATCGTCGATGGAGACGAAGGTCGGCTCGCCGCCCATGGTCAGGCGTACGTCGCCTTCCAGCAGGTCGGCATCAATCTGCCGGCCCAGCGCCTGGATCGCCAGCCATTGATCTTCGGTGTAGGGCTTGGTGACGCGCGGCGCCTCCCAAATCCGCTCAACGGACATTTCGTGGGTGAATTCGCACTCGCACGGCTCCACCAGGCCACTGATCGGTGCCGCAGAGCCCGGATCGGGACTACACGCCAACGGAATGTGTCCTTCACCGGCAAACAGGCCTGAGGTCGCGTCCAGGCCGATCCAGCCGGCACCGGGCAAATAGACCTCGCACCAGGCGTGCAAATCGGTGAAATCCACGTCGGTGCCCGACGGACCGTCGAGGCTTTTGACGTCGGCGGTCAGTTGAATCAGATAACCGGAGACAAAACGCGCCGCCAGGCCCAGGTTACGCAGCAGCTGCACCAGCAGCCACGCCGAGTCGCGACAGGAACCGGAGGCATGTTCGAGGGTGTGTTCGGGCGTTTGCACGCCCGGCTCCATGCGGATCAGGTAGCCGATGTCCTCGCTCAGGCGCTGATTGAGCGCGACGAGGAAATCCACGCTGGGCAGCGGCGTGCGATCGATGCCGTCCAGATAAGCCTTGAATTTCGGCGTCAGCGGCAGGGTTTCCAGGTACGGCGCCAGTTCCTTGCGCTCGTCCGCGGCGTAGGCAAACGGGATTTTTTCCGCGTAGGGTTCGAGGAAGAAGTCGAACGGATTGAACACCGCCATTTCCGCCAGCAGATCGACCTCGATCCGCAGTTCCTCGGTTTTCTCCGGGAACACCAGACGCGCCAGGTAATTGCCCTGAGGGTCCTGCTGCCAGTTAATGAAATGCTGCTCGGGCGAGACTTTCAGCGCATACGACAGTATCCGCGTACGGCTGTGGGCGGCCGGGCGCAGGCGAACAATCTGCGGACCGAGCTCGACAGCGCGGTCGTAGCGGTAATGCGTGACGTGGTGCAATGCGACATGAATCGACACGGCGTGCCTCCTGCGAGCCTTAAGCGTTATCGAAAGCGCGCAAGACTTATGCCATCCAGTGGCGCTGGCGCTTTCTCCGGTTGCTTGAGGCAGTACAGCACCAAAATCGGGCGATGCGGGAAATTGGTTTGGGGGAGATGCACGGATTTGTGGCGGGCAGCTGCAAACTCGTTGCCTGGTCGGGCCCCTTCGCGAGCAAGCCCGCTCCCACACTGGACCGCGTTGGCACGGGAAAAGCGGATCAAATGTGGGAGCGGGCTTGCTCGCGAAGAGGCCAGTTGTCCCCACAGAGATTCCCGCGCTGACGCCCGATCTTTATGCGCCAGACAGTAAAACGCCAACCCGAAGGTTGGCGTTCTGTTCAGCTCAAGTGAGGCTTAGCGCGGCACAACCGGCTTGCGCGCAGGCTTCGGCCCTTTGCCTTTGGCGGCATCCTTGCGCTCCTTGGCCGCCTGCTGGTTGCGGGCAAATGCCGCTGCCTTGGCCTGTTCACGCTTGTCCCACGGGTTACCGCCATCGCTGGCACGTGGTGGCAGACCGGTGTGCTGGGTCAGGATCTTGGTGGTCTTCTCACCCGCGACCTTGTGACTGCCGGCCGGCGTCGAGTTCTTGCGACGGGCGCTCTGGTAGCTGTCGCTCGCAGGCTGATGCAGCGGGATCAACTGGTTCTTGCCCGGCCCGATCAGGTCGGCGCGGCCCATGCGGGTCAGCGCTTCACGCAGCATCGGCCAGCCTTTCGGGTCGTGGTAACGCAAGAACGCCTTGTGCAGGCGACGCTGCTCTTCGCTCTTGACGATGGTCACGGCGTCGCTCTTGTAAGTGACCTTGCGCAGCGGGTTCTTGCCCGAGTGGTACATCGCGGTGGCGGTGGCCATCGGCGACGGGTAGAACGCCTGCACCTGGTCGGCACGGAAGCCGTTGCCCTTGAGCCACAGGGCCAGGTTCATCATGTCTTCGTCGGTCGTGCCCGGGTGAGCGGCAATGAAGTACGGAATCAGGTACTGCTCTTTCCCGGCTTCCTTGGAGTACTTCTCGAACATGCGCTTGAACTTGTCATAGCTGCCGATGCCCGGTTTCATCATCTGATTGAGCGGACCTTCCTCGGTGTGTTCCGGGGCGATCTTCAGGTAACCACCGACGTGGTGGGTCACCAGCTCCTTGACGTATTCCGGCGACTCGACGGCGAGGTCGTAGCGCAGACCGGACGCGATCAAAATCTTCTTCACACCCGGCAACGCACGGGCGCTGCGATACAGCTGGATCAGCGACGAGTGGTCGGTGTTCAGGTTCGGGCAGATGCCAGGGAACACGCACGATGGCTTGCGGCACGCGGATTCGATTTCCGGGCTCTTGCACGCGATGCGGTACATGTTCGCGGTCGGGCCGCCGAGGTCGGAAATGACGCCGGTGAAACCTGGCACCTTGTCGCGAATTTCTTCGATTTCGCGAATGATCGACTCTTCGGAACGGTTCTGGATGATCCGGCCTTCGTGCTCGGTGATCGAGCAGAAGGTGCAGCCGCCGAAGCAGCCACGCATGATGTTCACCGAGAAGCGGATCATGTCGTAGGCCGGGATTTTTTCCTTGCCGTACGCCGGGTGCGGAATACGTGCGTAAGGCATGCCGAACACGTAGTCCATTTCTTCGGTGGTCATCGGAATCGGCGGCGGGTTGAACCAGACGTCGACTTCGCCGTGTTTCTGCACCAGCGCGCGGGCGTTGCCCGGGTTGGTTTCCAGGTGAAGCACGCGGTTGGCGTGAGCGTAAAGCACCGCATCGCCACGGACCTTCTCGACCGACGGCAGACGGATAACCGTTTTGTCGCGGGTCATTTTCGGGCTGGCCAGAATCTGCACGACCTTGGCTTCGCTCGGGTCTTCAACCGGCCCCTTTTCCTGCTCGATGGCGCAGGCCTGGGTGTCCTGGGTGTTCACGTACGGGTTAATGATCTTGTCGATCTTGCCCGGACGGTCGATGCGCGTGGAGTCGACTTCGTACCAGTCTTTCGGCGTGTCGCGACGGATGAACGCGGTGCCGCGCACATCGGTGATGTCTTCGATCTTGTGGCCGTAGGACAGGCGCTGGGCGACTTCGACAATCGCACGCTCGGCGTTGCCGTAGAGCAGGATATCGGCGCAGGCGTCGATCAGGATCGAGTTGCGTACCCGGTCCTGCCAGTAGTCGTAGTGGGCGATGCGGCGCAGGGACGCTTCAATACCGCCGAGCACGATCGGCACGTTCTTGTAGGCTTCCTTGCAGCGCTGGCTGTAAACCAGACTCGCGCGATCCGGACGTTTGCCCGCCAGGCCACCGGGGGTGTAGGCGTCGTCGGAGCGGATCTTCTTGTCGGCGGTATAGCGGTTGATCATCGAGTCCATGTTGCCGGCCGCGACACCGAAGAACAGGTTCGGCTCGCCGAGCTTCATGAAGTCGTCTTTGGACTGCCAGTTCGGTTGGGCAATGATCCCGACGCGGAAGCCCTGGGACTCCAGCAGCCGGCCGATGATCGCCATGCCGAACGACGGATGGTCAACGTAGGCATCACCGGTGACGATGATGATGTCGCATGAATCCCAGCCAAGCTGATCCATCTCCTCCCTGCTCATTGGCAGGAATGGCGCTGGACCGAAGCATTCGGCCCAGTACTTGGGATAGTCAAATAACGGCTTGGCTGTTTGCATGACGATGACCGGTGTTGAGATGAAAAATCGCGGGCGCGGAATATAGCACAAAAAATGACCAATTCCGACGGTTATGGTCGGAAATTGGTGGCGACCTCATTCGCGGGCAAGCCTCGCTCCTACAGAGGAATGTGATCCCCTGTAGGAGCGAGGCTTGCCCGCGAATGAGGCCCTGACAGGCGCTACATAATTTACTCGTCGTCGAAGTTGTAACTACCCGGCGCCAGGTTTTCGAAGCGGGTGTACTTACCGATGAACGCCAGTCGCGACGTGCCGATCGGGCCGTTCCGCTGCTTGCCGATAATAATTTCGGCGATGCCTTTGTGTTCGGTTTCCGGGTGATAAACCTCATCCCGGTACACGAACATGATGACGTCGGCATCCTGCTCGATCGCTCCGGATTCCCGGAGGTCGGAGTTGATCGGCCGTTTGTTCGGTCGTTGCTCCAGGGAGCGGTTGAGCTGGGACAGCGCCACCACCGGGCAATTGAATTCCTTGGCCAGGGCCTTCAAGGAACGCGAGATCTCGGAAATCTCGTTGGTCCGGTTGTCACCACCGGAACCCGGAATCTGCATCAATTGCAGGTAGTCGATCATGATCAGGGCGACATCGCCATGCTCACGCACCAGACGCCGGGTCCGCGCGCGCATTTCCGACGGGCTGATGCCCGCCGTATCGTCGATGAACAGCTTACGGTCGTTGAGCAGGTTGACCGCCGATGTCAGGCGCGGCCAATCGTCGTCGTCCAGGCGACCGGCACGGACCTTGGTCTGGTCGATACGGCCGAGGGACGACAACATACGCATGATCAGCGATTCGCCTGGCATCTCGAGCGAGTAAACCAGTACGCACTTGTCGCTGCGCAACACGGCGTTTTCCACCAGGTTCATCGCAAAGGTGGTTTTACCCATCGACGGACGGCCAGCGACGATGATCAAGTCGGCCGGCTGCAGGCCGCTGGTCTTCTCGTCGAGGTCGGTGTAACCGGTGGACAAGCCAGTGATGGCGTTATCGGTGTTGAACAAGGTGTCGATGCGGTCGATGGCCTTGGTCAGCAGGTCATTGACGCTCACCGGGCCGCCGGTTTTAGGCCGGGCCTCGGCGATCTGGAAGATCTGCCGCTCGGCTTCGTCGAGAATCTCTTCAGCCGTGCGACCTTCCGGGTTGAAGGCGCTGTCGGCAATCTCGGTGGCGATGCCGATCAACTGCCGCAACGTCGCTCGCGCGCGAACGATCTGCGCATACGCCTTGATGTTGGCGACGGACGGCGTGTTTTTCGCCAGTTCACCGAGGTAACCGAGGCCACCGACCTGCGAGGTCTGACCTTCCTTGTCCAATTGCTCGGCAAGGGTCACGACGTCGATCGGGGAGTTCTGGTCGGCGAGTTTGGCGATCGCGCGGAAAATCAGGCGGTGGTCATGTCGATAGAAATCGCCGTCGGAGACTTGATCGAGCACGCGCTCCCAGGCGTTGTTGTCCAGCATCAGACCACCGAGCACGGCCTGTTCGGCCTCGATGGAATGCGGCGGCACCTTCAGGGAAGCGGTTTGCAGATCGTATTGCTCGGGAGCGGAGATATCGTTCATGGCCACTTGAATAGTTGTGAAAATCAGGAACTGCAGAAAGACAAAGGGCACGACCTGTAAACAGGATCGTGCCCGATGTTACCGGCAAGCACCCGAGGGTGCCAGCCGACAAGTGCTGCTTAAGCTGCTACCACGACAACGCGTACGGTGGCTTCAACTTCGGCGTGCAGGTGCACGGCTACGTCGAATTCGCCTACGTTGCGGATGGTGCCGTTCGGCAGACGAACTTCGCTTTTTGCAACTTCAACGCCAGAGGCGGTCAGTGCATCAGCGATGTCGTGAGTACCGATCGAACCGAACAGCTTGCCTTCGTCACCAGCGGTGGCAGTGATAGTCACTTCCAGCTCAGCCAGTTGGGCGGCACGGCTTTCAGCCGAAGTTTTACGGTCTGCTGCGGCTTTTTCCAGCTCAGCGCGACGCTCTTCGAACGCAGCCAGGTTGGCTGGGGTCGCGGCGGTAGCTTTGCCGTAAGGCAGCAGGTAGTTACGACCGTAACCAGCCTTAACGTTTACTTTGTCACCCAGGTTGCCCAGGTTGGTGACTTTTTCCAGAAGGATCAGTTGCATGTGAAAATCCTCTTAACTTTTAACCTTCACCGTTCGCGCTATCGACGTCTTTCGGCGTCGAACGACCGCGAAAATCAATCAGGCTGTCGACGATGGCCAGGACCACCAGCAACGGATAGATCAGCTGCATGAACAGCAACAGCGTGACGTACAACCCCACCAGCCAGAACCTGGCCAGTCGCTTTTGCGCCACCAGCCCGTGAATCAGGGCCAGCCCGGCGAACACCAGCGGTACACTGCACAACGGCGTCAACATGGCCATCTGCGGGCCGATGTTCGGCCCCAGAAGCATGAACGCCAGCAGTAACATCGCCAGCCCCAGCGGGAATCGGATGGCGCGAAATTCGCGACCAAAACCACCCGGGTTGTACAACAACGCCTGCCAGTAGCGCCCGACAATCAGGCTCAGCACACTGACGATTTGCAACAAGGCCGCAATCAGGCCAGTCAGGACCGGTGCAATCAGGGACGCAAAATGCGCTTGCTCGTCTACCGACAACTTCTGGTAGACATCACCGAGTAGCGACGGCATGACCTTTATCAAGGCCTGCGCCAGCATCTCGATTTGGGGAGCAAAAACTGTCCCCAGCACCACTGCAAACACCACTCCCATCGCTATGCTGACCAGCAGCACGCGGTTCCAGGACTCGCTTGCGCGCAAAACCAACGCAAGGCTCGAAGACCCCAGCAGCACCAGAAGTGCCCGTGGGTCATCGGAGTAAAGCCACCAGATCAACGCCGGCAGCAGTCCCAGAGCAAGTACGCCAAGGGCGTCCTTCAATCCGCGCCGCAGGAGCACAAGGCATCCGGCGGCAGCACCCAACCAATACAACAACGGCAATGTTGCGCATCCGGCCACTACGAGAGTGGCCTGCATACGGCCGCGCATGATGAACTCAGCTATGGCACGCATGCATTCAATCCTTTGCTACGTGTCGACTGCCCGGTCTCAGCGGCCGTGGCTGTCGGTGTAGGCCAGCAGGGCCAGGAAGCGGGCGCGCTTGATAGCGGTGGCCAGCTGACGCTGATAACGAGCTTTGGTACCGGTGATGCGGCTTGGAACGATTTTGCCGGTCTCGGATACGTAGGCTTTCAGAGTGTTGAGATCTTTGTAATCGATCTCTTTCACGTCTTCAGCGGTGAAGCGGCAGAATTTACGACGACGGAAGAAACGTGCCATGTAATAGGCTCCTCAAAAGGTCCGTGGATTACTCGTCAGCGTTATCGCTGTTGTCGCTGTCATCACCATCAACGCCTTCGGCGTCGGAGTGCTCAGGACGGTCGCGACGCTCACGGCGCTCACTGCGGTTTTCTTCAGCCTTGAGCATCTCGGATTGGCCGGTAACGGCTTCTTCGCGACGGATGACCAGGTTACGGATCACTGCATCGTTGTAGCGGAAGTTGTCTTCCAGCTCGGCCAGGGCCTTGCCAGTGCACTCAACGTTCAGCATCACGTAGTGAGCCTTGTGAACATTGTTGATTGCGTAGGCCAGTTGACGACGGCCCCAATCTTCCAGACGGTGGATTTTGCCGCCGTCTTCTTCGATCAGCTTGGTGTAACGCTCAACCATGCCGCCGACTTGCTCGCTTTGATCCGGGTGGACCAAAAAGATGATTTCGTAATGACGCATGAATGCTCCTTACGGGTTGTAGCCTGCCGCTCAAAAGCGGTCAGACAAGGAGTGAATGACACTTATGGACTTGCTTGCGATAGACACATGCGTGCCTGCCGTCACAGCAAGGGGCGCAATTGTAGAGAAGGGACAGAAGAGGTGCAAGGCAATTGGTGATTATTTGAACAGTTCGTTCGCACACACTCTTTGGCCTCACCACAAACCACTGTGGGAGCGAGCCTGCTCGCGATGAGGGCGCAACATTCAATACTTATGCTGAATGTTACAACGCCATCGCGAGCAGGCTCGCTCCCACAGGGATTACATGCGAATCAGGACTTTTTGGCGGATCCGGCGGCTTTTACGCTGCGCTGGCGCTGGGCCTCGAACAGGCAGACGCCGGTCGCCACGGAAACGTTGAGACTGCTGACACTGCCAGTCATCGGCAGGTGCACCAGGTAGTCGCAAAGATCGCGGGTCAGGCGACGCATGCCGCTGCCTTCCGCACCCATGATCAGGATGGTCGGCCCAGTCATGTCTTGCTGATACAGGCTCTGCTCGGCTTCGCCCGCGGTACCGACGACCCACAAGCCGCGCTGTTTGAGTTTTTCCAGGGTGCGCGCCAGGTTGGTTACGGCGACCAACGGAATCACTTCCGCCGCGCCACACGCAACCTTTCGCACCGTTGGAGTCAGCGTGGCCGACTTGTCTTTCGGCACGATCACCGCCAGCGCACCGGCCGCATCGGCCGAACGCAGGCAAGCGCCAAGGTTGTGCGGATCGGTCACGCCGTCGAGCACCAGCAACAGCGGTGCACCATCGGTGCGATCGAGCAGCTCGTCGAGCATTGCCTCGCCCCAGACCTGGCTCGGACTTACATCCGCCACCACGCCCTGGTGCACGCCTTCAACCCAGGCATCCAGCTCGCGACGTTCGGCATTGCCGACGGCCACGCGGTTTTCGGCCGCGAGCGCGATCAGCGTCTGAACCCGCGGATCACTGCGACCTTCCGCCAGCCAGATCTGCTTGACGCGTTTCGGGTGGTGACGCAGCAATGCTTCTACCGCATGCACGCCGTAGATTTTTTCCAACTGACTCATGACTTGGCCTTAGGTTTACGCGCCCCGCCGCTTTTGGCTGGGGCCGAGCCCGCTTTCGGCGGGCCTTTACGGTGTTTGCTCGGCTTGCTGCCGGGAGCCTTGTCAGGCGCCGACCGTCCGGTCTTTCCCCCAGACGCCGCTTTACCGCCGCTTTTCGCTTCAGACAGCAACGCCTGCTTCATTTCACGGCTTTTGCGCAGCTCAGCATTTTTCGCTGCCGCATCGCTTGGGCGATAGGCTTCGACCGCTTTTTCCTTGGCAGGACGACGACCGGTTTTTGCCGGCGCCGGCTCTGCTGCGGTCTTGCCAGCAGGTGCAGCGGTTTCAGTCCCGCGCTTTTTGCGGCCGATCGGTGCGCTGATGGTTTTTTCAGCCATCTCGAAGTCGATCTTGCGCTCGTCGAGGTCGACGCGCATCACGCGCACTTCAACGGTGTCGCCAAGGCGGAAGCTACGACCGGTGCGCTCACCGGCGAGGCGGTGATGCACAGGGTCGAAGTGGTAGTAATCGCCCGGCAGCGCGGTGACGTGCACCAGGCCTTCGACGTAGATATCGGTCAGCTCGACGAACAGGCCAAAACCGGTCACGGCGGTGATCACACCCGGGAACGACTCGCCCACGCGGTCTTTCATGAACTCGCACTTGAGCCAGTTCACCACGTCGCGGGTCGCTTCGTCGGCACGGCGCTCGCTCATCGAGCACTGCTCGCCGAGTTGCTCCAGCGCGGCTTCGTCGTACGGATAGATGCGCGCCTTCGGAATGGTCATCGCGCCGGCACGGCGAACGTGCGGGGTGTCCATCTTCGAATGAATGACGCTGCGGATCGCCCGATGCGTGAGCAAGTCCGGGTAGCGGCGGATCGGCGAAGTGAAGTGGGTATAGGCTTCGTAATTCAGACCGAAGTGGCCCTGGTTATCAGCGCTGTACACCGCCTGACTCAGCGAACGCAGCATGACGGTCTGGATCAGGTGGAAATCCGGACGGTCCTTGATGCTTGCCAGCAAGGCCTGGTAATCCTTCGGCGACGGGCCGTCCTTGCCTTTGTGCAGGGACAGGCCGAGCTCGCCAAGGAAGGCGCGCAGTTTTTCCAGACGCTCCGGTGGCGGACCATCGTGGACGCGATACAGCGCAGGAATTTCGTGCTTCTTCAGGAATTCGGCAGTGGCCACGTTGGCCGCCAGCATGCATTCCTCGATCAGCTTGTGTGCATCGTTGCGCACGGTCGGACGGATTTCGGCAATCTTGCGCTCGGAACCGAAGATGATCCGGGTTTCCTGCGTTTCGAAATCGATCGCGCCACGCACATGACGGGCCGCCAGCAACACCTTGTACAGCGAATACAGCTGCTTGAGGTGTGGCAGAACGTCGGTGTATTCGCCGCGAAGCTGGCGAGCCTCGGTAACTTTCGGCGTCTCCAGCATGGTGCTGACTTTGTTATAGGTCAGACGGGCATGGGAGTGAATCACTGCTTCGTAGAAGCAGTAGTCGGTCATCTCGCCGGATTTGGAGATGGTCATCTCGCAGACCATGGCCAGACGATCGACATGTGGATTCAGCGAGCACAGGCCGTTGGACAGCTGCTCAGGCAGCATCGGCACTACGCGCTCCGGGAAGTAAACGGAGTTGCCGCGAACCTGGGATTCGTTGTCCAGCGCGGAACCGATTTTCACGTAGCTGGAAACGTCGGCAATCGCCACGTACAACTTCCAGCCACCGGAGAACAGGCGCAGCTTGCCCGGTTTGGCTTCGCAGTAGACCGCGTCATCGAAGTCGCGCGCATCTTCACCGTCGATGGTCACGAACGGCAGATGGCGCAGGTCGATGCGCTTCTCTTTGTCTTTCTCTTCGACTTCCGGCTTGAGCTTGGCGGCTTCTTTCAAGACCGCTTCAGGCCAGACGTGCGGAATATCGTAGGTGCGCAGGGCGACATCGATTTCCATGCCCGGCGCCATGTAGTTGCCCACGACTTCGACCACGTCGCCTTGCGGCTGGAAGCGTGGCGTCGGCCAGTGAGTGATCTTCACTTCGACGAACTGACCGACTTTGGCGTTGGCATTGCGGCCCGGCGTAACCAGCACTTCTTGCTGGATCTTCGGATTGTCCGCCACCACGAAGCCGATACCGCCCTCTTCGAAGTAACGGCCGACGATGGTTTCGTGAGCGCGGGAGACCACTTCGACAATCATGCCTTCGCGGCGACCGCGACGGTCCAGACCGGAAACACGAGCCAGGGCACGGTCGCCATCGAACACCAGACGCATTTGCGCCGGGCTCATGAACAGGTCGTCACTGCCATCGTCCGGGACCAGGAAGCCGAAGCCGTCACGGTGACCGCTGATGCGGCCCAGGATCAGGTCGAGCTTGTCCACCGGCGCATACGTGCCACGACGGGTATAGATGAGTTGAGCGTCGCGCTCCATGGCGCGCAGGCGGCGGCGCAGGGCTTCGATCTGGTCTTCTGTGATCAGACCAAACTCTTCGACCAGTTGCTCGCGGTTAGCAGGCGAACCCCGATCAGCAAGGTGCTGAAGGATCAGTTCGCGGCTAGGAATAGGGTTTTCATATTTTTCCGCTTCACGAGCGGCCTCGGGATCGAGGGACTGCCAATCGGCCATTAGAGAGTTTTCACCTTGTCTATATGCGGGTTAGTTTGGCATAGGCGTAATGAAACGGGAAATTTCAGGCTACGAGAGCCCATCTAAAGCCCTTTATCGACAGCGCAAAGCTGATTTAAATGCCGCTGGTAAAATTTTCCAGGTTTTTTTGATGCTGGGGGTTTACAGTTAAAAAGACGCTCCGTATAGTGCGCGCCATCGACGACGGAGACGTTGCCGATACTGCCCAGATGGTGAAATTGGTAGACACGCCAGCTTCAGGTGCTGGTGACCGCAAGGTCGTGGAAGTTCGAGTCTTCTTCTGGGCACCAATTCAGAGCTTGAGATTAGATCAATTTCAAGGCTCGCACAAAAACCCGCGAAAGCGGGTTTTTTGCATTCTACGGTTCTGATTTATTAAAACCAAATCAGGGGTTTACAGATCAAACTGCTCTCCGTATAGTGCGCCACATCAACAGCGGCAACGCTGAAGATTATGCCCAGATGGTGAAATTGGTAGACACGCCAGCTTCAGGTGCTGGTGACCGCAAGGTCGTGGAAGTTCGAGTCTTCTTCTGGGCACCAATTCAAATTTCAGAGCTTGCTCTGGAATTTCACAAAAACCCGCGAAAGCGGGTTTTTGCGTTTCTGGCATTTAAAAATCTCCAGCCAATCGCAATACCTGTGGGAGCGGGCTTGTTCGCGAAAGCGCTGGCACGTTCAACATCATTGCTAAATGACACACCGCTTTCGCGAGCAAGCCCGCTCCCACAGGGAATACGCAGCGCCTCTCCCAGCCCCGCAAGGCGCACTTGAGAAACAATATCGTTTATCATTGTTTCAAGTTTTTGCAATGCGACAGTGAGGAACCCTGCGAATGACGTTTCGAAATACCCTGCGCCGCGGCCTGACCATCACCCTGCTCGGCCTGGCACTCGCTACCCCCCTCACCCAGGCTGCTGATCCAGTTTCCCTGACACTCTATAACGGTCAACACAAAGAAGTCGGCGACGCCGTCGCCAAAGCTTTCGAAGCCAAGACCGGCATCCACGTCAACGTGCGCAAAGGCAGCAGCAATCAGCTTGCCAGCCAGATCGTCGAAGAAGGCGATCGCTCCCCGGCCGACGTGATCTACACCGAAGAATCGCCACCGCTGAACAAACTCGGCGAGCAAGGCTTGCTGGCACAAACCGACGCAGCCACCCTCGCCGTGCTGCCAAAAGACTACGTCGCCGGCAATGGCACCTGGATCGGCATCACCGCACGAGTCCGCGTGGTTGCGTTCAACCCCAAACTGATCGATGAAAAAGACCTGCCCAAATCGGTGATGGAATTCTCCGACCCGAAATGGCAAGGCAAGGTTGGCTTCGTGCCCACCAGCGGCGCGTTCCAGGAACAGGCCGTGGCGATCATCAAAGTGCACGGCATGGATGCAGCTGAAGAATGGCTGACCGGCTTGCGCGCATTCGGCAAGACCTACAGCAACAACATGGTCGCTTTGAAAGCCGTGGAGAACGGCGAAGTCGCGACCGTGCTGGTGAACAACTACTACTGGTTCGCCCTGCAACGCGAAAAAGGCCAGCTGGACTCGAAACTGCATTACTTCACCGGCGGCGACGTCGGCGGACTGATCACCGTTTCCAGCGCTGCCGTGCTGAAGTCCAGCAAACACCCAAAAGAAGCCCAGCAATTCCTCGCCTACATGGCCAGCGAAGAAGGTCAGCGCGTGATCACCCAGACCACCGCCGAATACCCGCTGCACAAAGGCATGGAATCGGACCGCGGCCTCAAGCCGTTCAGCGAGCTTGAAGCACCGAAAGTCACGCCAGCCGACCTCGGCAACGCCGAAGAAGCCCTGGACCTGGAACGCGACGTTGGCTTGAACTGATGAGCGCACCGCTATCTGCCCCAGCCGTGCGCGGAAGCTACGTGCCACGGCGCAAGCGGCCGTCGATCTGGCTGCTGCTGCCGGTTTTGCTGTTGGTACTGCTCAGCGTGTTGCCGCTGGTGTATGTCGGGCTCAAGACCTGGCAGGCCGGTTGGGCCCAGGCACTGCATTTGCTGTGGCGGCCCTACGTGTTTGGCTTGCTGCGCAACACCCTGGAGCTGATGGTCGGCGTAACGGTCGCCTGTGGCGTGATCGGTTTGTCGCTGGCCTGGCTGCTGGAACGCAGCAATCTGCCAGGCCGTCGATTGTGGGGCGTGATCCTGTGCTTGCCGTTTGCGGTGCCGGCGTTTGTCAGCAGCTTTACCTGGGTCTCGCTGAGCGCGCACTTCGAGGGTTTGGGCGGGGCGATTCTGGTGATGACCCTGTCCAAGTACCCGCTGATTTTTCTGCCGGTGGCGGCGACCCTGCGCAATCTCGATCCCTCGCTTGAGGAGTCCGCACGCACGCTCGGGCAGAATCGCTGGGGCGTGTTTTTCAGGATCACCCTGCCACTGCTATGGCCGGCGCTGCTCGCCGGTTCACTGCTGATTGCACTGCACATGCTCGTTGAGTTCGGCGCGCTGTCGATTATTGGCTTGCAGACGTTCACCACGGCGATCTATCAGCAATTCGAACTGGAATTCAGCAATGCCAATGCAGCGATGCTTTCCGCTGTTTTGCTCGCGCTGTGCCTGATGCTGTTGTGGCTTGAGCTGCGAGCCCGCGGCAAGGGGCGGCACGTGCGCACCGGCCAGGGCGCGGCGCGGCAGGCGGAACAGGTGCAGCTGGGACCTTGGGCGGCTGTTGGGCAGATTTACTGCCTGGCACTGGCGATCATCGGCAGCGGCATTCCACTGGGGATGCTGGTGTACTGGCTGGCGGTAGGTTCGTCGGCAGCGTTTCCGGTGGCGGCGATCAGCGAGGCGCTGCTGTCGTCCCTTGCGCTTTCGCTGGGTGGCGCCGCACTGTGCCTGGTGCTGGCGGTGCCGGTGGGCTTGTTGGTCGTGCGCTACAAAGGCCAACTGGCGATCTGGGCCGAGCGCTTGCCGTACCTGTTGCATGCGCTGCCAGGGCTGGTGATTGCGCTGACGCTGGTGTATTTCGCCCTGCACTATGTGCCGGCGCTGTACCAAACGTCGGCGTTGCTGCTGATCGCTTATGCGCTGCTGTTTTTACCATTGGCACAGGCACCGATTCGCACGGCACTGAACAAGGCTGCTCCGCAGCTGGAAGAGGCGGCTCGCACGCTGGGCGCCTCGTCGTTCAGCGCGTTTTGTCGGGTGACGTTGCCGATCATCTTCCCGGCGCTGGGCGCGGCGTTTGCGCTGGTGTTTCTGGATGCGATGAAGGAGCTGACGGCGACGCTGCTACTGAGTCCGACCGGGCTCAATACGCTGGCGACAGAGGTTTGGGCGCATACCGCGAATGTGGAGTTTGCGGCGGCGGCGCCTTATGCGGCGTTGTTGATATTGGTGTCGGGGTTGCCCGTGTACCTGTTAACAACCCGGATGTATTTGAGCCGTTGAAAAGCTTCGCGGGCAAGCCTCGCTCCTACAAGGATTGTGCAACCCCAGTAGGAGCGAGGCTTGCCCGCGAAGGCGTCAGACCCGCCAATACAAATCTTAAGCCCTGAACTGCCCCAGGCTCGCCTTCAACTGCGCCGCCAGGCCATCCAGCACTTTGCCGCTGGCCGTGGTTTCCACCACCGCCTGAGCCGCCTTCTCAGCCTGCGCATGAATGGTTTCAACGCGACCCCGCACCGCTTGCGCACCTTGCGCCTGATGAGCCGCTGCTTGCGTCGCCAGACCAATCGCCGCATGCACCTGCTCGACCGACACCTGCACCGATTGCTGCAACTGCGCACTGTCACGCAACACCAGCAAACCCTCGCTGGCCTGACGCCCGGCCTGGCCGATCACTTCCACAGCCTCACGCGCACCTTGCTGCAACGCCACGATGTGCGCCTGAATGTCGCCCGTGGAACTCTGGGTCTTGCTCGCCAGTGCCCGCACTTCGTCCGCCACTACGGCAAAGCCGCGACCGGTCTCACCGGCACGCGCCGCTTCGATGGCAGCGTTCAGCGCCAGCAGGTTGGTTTGCTCGGCGATCCCGTGAATCACAGTCAGCACCACTTCAATCTGCTCACTTTGCTGCGCCAGTCGCTCGATGACTTTCGCGCCGGTATCGACTTGCCCAGCCAACGCTTCGATCAGGCTGCCGACCTTCGCTGAGGTCCGGGTGTTTTCATCGGTGGCCGAACGGATGTCCACCACTTGCTTCAAGGCTGCCTGCATGGCATGGCTTTCGGATTGCGCTTCATCAGCCATTTGCGACAGCGCGCGCAGGCTCTCGGCCACTTCGTCACGCTGCATGCCCGCCGCCGCATCGGCACCGGCGTTGCGCAGGGTCATGGCGCCGATTTCCACGCCGGTACGCTGGGCCACATCGCCCGCTTCGCGCACGATCGGCTGCAACTTATCCACAAAGCGATTGACCGCCGAGGCCATATCGCCGATTTCGTCCTTGCTGTTGATCTGCACGCGCTTGGTCAGGTCGCCCTCGCCCGCCGCCAGGTCGTCCATCGCGGCAATCAGTAGCTTCAAGCGATTGACTACGCGCCGACCCAAAACGACCGCCAGCAACAGCAGCACACCGCAACCAACCAGTGCCAGGCCCATACCGATGCGCCAGCGCAAGGTCGCCGCGGCTTCCTGCACGGTGCTGGTGGTGTTGGCTTTCATTTCCGAGGCGGTGGACTGAGCAGACGTCAGACGCGCCCGCATCGCCGTGGCGCTATCAGCCGCCGCGCCTTTGAGACTGTCGCCGACCAGTTGATCACTGCTGGAGATCAGTGCCGAGAAACGCTTGTCCAGCGCCACCAGATCGGTTTCCACCGAGGCTGTGGAGACGCCCATCAAGACTTTGCCGATTTCCACGCCATTGGGGTTGATCGAGGCTTCGACGTAGTAAACCGATGGATCGCTTTTCGCTGCATCCAGGACTTTATCCAACGCACGCTCGCCCTGGCCTTTCTCCAGAAGGGCCTTGTTGATCGGATTTTCGCGGTTGAGGTAGCGCGTCAGGTGCTGCCCCGTTGCGTCGTCATAGATCACGAACAACACGTTGGGATTGCGCTGGGCCCGGCGGGCGAATTCGGACAAGGTGGGAACGTCGCTGTCCCACATGGCGCGGGGCGCGACGGAAGCAAGAAGCTGCGCCATATCATTGGCAGAGTCCTTCAGGTCCTTTTCCAGGGTCGCACGCAGCTGCACCTGCTCGTCCTTCAGCCGCGAGGACAAACCGGCCGTGAGGCGCTGACGCGTGCTGGTGGAGAGGTTGTCGAGGCTCGACGTGACTTCACGTCCCGCCTGCTCCAGCTCGCCGGAAAGTTTTTGACTGTCGGCACCCAGGCGCACACCCAAATCTGCTTCCAGCGCAGTCACTGTGCTCCGCGTCAGAGCAACAGCCACCAGCACCTGCACCAAAAGGGCGATACCAAGGGTAACGAACACAGGCCGCAATAGACGGCTTTGTAACAATGAGAGAACCGCCGACACTTGATATCCCTCTGCATTGACGCCATTAAATTGATGGCACGCCAGAAGACGCGCTCTTAATGAAGATCACAGCAAAGGTCATGCCGTCCAACAGGCATAAACGACAAAGGGCCCGATTAAGGGCCCTTTGTTTTTTACATCAACGACTTATTAAGCGAACGGGTGACGCAGAACGATGGTTTCGTTGCGGTCCGGGCCCGTCGAAATAATGTCGATCGGCGCACCGATCAGCTCTTCGACGCGTTTGATGTAGGCGCGTGCGTTAGCTGGCAGCTCTTCCAGGGCTTTGGCACCCACGGTCGACTCGGTCCAGCCCGGCACTTCTTCGTACACAGGCTGCAGACCCACGTAGCTGTCAGCGTCAGTCGGGGCAACAGCGTTACCTTCGGCATCTTTGTAGCCGACGCAGATGTTGATGGTTTCCAGACCGTCGAGTACGTCCAGCTTGGTCAGGCAGATGCCCGAGATGCTGTTCACATCGATAGCGCGACGCAGGATAACAGCGTCAAACCAGCCACAACGACGAGCACGGCCAGTAGTCGCACCGAACTCGTGACCTTGTTTGGCCAGGTGCGCGCCGACTTCGTCGAACAGTTCAGTCGGGAACGGACCCGAACCTACACGCGTGGTGTAAGCCTTGGTGATGCCCAGGATGTAGTCGAGGAACATCGGGCCAACACCCGAACCGGTAGCAACGCCGCCAGCGGTGGTGTTAGAGCTGGTCACGTACGGGTAGGTACCGTGGTCGATGTCCAGCAACGAACCTTGGGCGCCTTCAAACATGATGTCTTTGCCGGCGCGACGCAGGTCGTGCAGCTCGGCGGTCACGTCCAGCATCAGCGGCTTGAGCAGCTCAGCGTATTCTTTGCATTCGGCCAGGGTCTTTTCGAACTCGATGGCCGGCTCTTTGTAGTAACCCACCAGCATGAAGTTGTGGTAATCCACCAGTTCACGCAGCTTGTCTTCAAAGCGTGGCATGTTGAGCAGGTCGCCAACACGCAGGCCACGACGCGCAACCTTGTCTTCGTAGGCCGGGCCGATGCCGCGACCGGTCGTACCGATCTTCAGCTCGCCACGGGCCTTTTCACGGGCCTGGTCCAGCGCAACGTGGAAGGACAGGATCAGCGGGCAGGACGGGCTGATACGCAGACGCTCACGCACCGGTACGCCTTTCTCTTCCAGCTTGATGATTTCCCGCAGCAGAGCGTCGGGTGCAACCACCACGCCGTTACCGATCAGGCACTGCACGCCTTCGCGCAGCACGCCCGACGGGATCAGGTGCAAGACGGTTTTTTCGCCATCGATCACCAGGGTGTGACCAGCGTTGTGGCCACCCTGGTAGCGCACTACGGCGGCAGCATGTTCGGTCAGCAGATCAACGATCTTGCCTTTGCCCTCATCACCCCATTGGGTGCCCAGGACTACGACATTCTTACCCATAACACTTGTCCTCATTCGCGCAAACTTGGTGCCGGCCAAGGGCCGGCAGGAAAACTCAAGAAGCCAGTGGCGATACTTGCCAAAGCCCGTTCTGCTGAATCAATTGCCGGTCGCAGTCCGCTTCACGGGCGGCGGCCAAAGGTTGCCCAGGCAATGCCTGAACGACACGCTGACCCTCACTGCGCAACTGGCAAACCTGCTGCCAGAGTGCTGCATCCGTACTGTCAGGCATCCAGATACCGCCAGACGGTAGCTCGATTTCAGCACGCCCCAGGGTCACCAGGGTTTTCAAATCGGTAGAGAAGCCAGTTGCCGGACGAGCGCGACCGAAGTCAGCGCCGATGTCGTCGTAACGACCGCCCTGAGCGATGGACTGACCAACGCCCGGCACGAACACCGCGAACACCACACCGGTGTGGTAGTGATAGCCGCGCAACTCGCCCAGGTCGAAGTACAGCGGCAGTTCCGGGAAACGCACGGACAAACGCTCGGCAATCGCCAGCAAATCGTCCAGAGCCGCCAAAACCGGCGCCGGCGCATTCGCCAGACGCTCGCGAGCAGCGCTCAACACTTCACGGCCGCCACACAGATCGACCAACGCACGCAGCATGCCCGACAGATCGGCAGGCAAACCTTCGGTCAAGGTAATGACCTCGTCGATGGCCTTGCGTTGCAACGCATCGAACAACTGTTGTTCAACCTCACCGGACAAGCCGGCCGCGCGAGCCAGGCCACGGTAGATGCCGACATGACCGAGGTCCATGTGCACTTCCGGCACGTCGGCCAGTTGCAGCATGGCCAGCATCAAGCTGATGACTTCCACGTCGCTGCTCGGGCTGGCATCGCCGTACAACTCGGCGCCCAGTTGAATCGGGCTGCGCGAGGACGACAAGGCGCGTGGCTGAGCGTGCAGCACGCTGCCGGCATAGCACAGACGGCTCGGACCTTCGCGACGCAGGGTATGCGCATCGATGCGCGCCACTTGCGGCGTGATGTCGGCACGGAAACCCATCTGCCGGCCCGATTGCGGGTCGATGACCTTGAAGGTACGCAGATCGAGGTCCTGGCCCGCGCCGGTCAGCAAGGATTCCAGGTACTCGATATGGGGAGTCACGACAAACTCGTAACCCCAGCTCTGGAACAGATCCAACACCTGACGACGCGCGACTTCAATGCGCGCCGCTTCCGGTGGCAGTACTTCTTCGATGCCATCTGGCAGCAGCCAGCGGTCTACCGTTGCCATTACGCCATTCCCCTATGGTCCGGGCGGCAAGCCTATGGGCGAGCCTTGAGTGAAGCAGAAAATGATCGGCTTTGTTTACAAGCCACCCATAAACAACGCGGCGAAAAGCCTGAAAATAAGCTTCGCCAATCACTTTCCTCGAAAAACCTGTCGAGTCATTCAACTCGGGCGCCTGCATAAACAACAGCAATCAAACGTGCAGACGCAAAAAAGCCGGGAATTTCCCGGCTGCCGCATCATACACACGTTTTCCCAAAGGATCACCCCGCCCGAGGCTTTAGCCGCCAGGCGGGGGATGATTCAGGTCAACGTCGTATCAAGGCTTGGCTTTTTCCAGGTAACGGAAGAAGTCGCTGCTTGGGTCCAGGACCATGACGTCGGATTTGTTCGCGAAGCTTTCACGGTAGGCACGCAGGCTACGGTAGAAACCGTAGAACTCCTGATCCTGGCCGTAGGCCTTGGAGTAGATTGCAGCGGCCTGGGCATCACCATCACCGCGAACCTCTTCGGACTCACGATAGGCTTCAGCCAGCAGCACGCGGCGTTGACGATCGGCGTCGGCACGAATGCCTTCTGCCAGCTCGTTACCCTTGGCACGGTGCTCGCGAGCTTCACGCTCACGCTCGGAGCTCATACGCTCGAACACACTGCGGTTTACTTCTTTCGGCAGATCGATGGCCTTGACCCGAACATCGACCACTTCGATGCCCAGCTCTTTTTCCGCCATCTTGTTCAGCGAAGCGGTGATATCGGTCATCAGCGCATCGCGCTCACCCGACACCACTTCGTGCAGCGTGCGTTTACCAAACTGGTCACGCAGGCCCGATTCCAGACGACGGGAAAGACGCTCGTCAGCAATCTGCTTGAGGCCGGAAGTCGCGGTGTAGTAACGCTCAGCGTCCTTCACGCGCCACTTGGCGTAGGCATCGACCATGACTGCTTTCTTTTCCAGCGTCAGGAAGCGTTGTGTCGGCGCATCCAGCGTCATCAGGCGCGAGTCGAACTTGCGCACCTGGTTAACGTAAGGCACTTTCACATGCAGGCCCGGCTGAACATCGGTCTGAACCACGCGACCGAACTGCAGCAACACCGCACGCTCGGTCTGAGCCACGATGTAGAAGCAGTTCCAGGCTGCGATCGCCACGACGACGCCGACAATAAGGGCGATCAGCGATTTATTGCTCATCAGCGACTCTCCCTGGTACGTGCAGGCTGTTGCTGCAGATCAGCTGCCGCACGTGCATTCGCTTCATTGCTGGTGGCTGCCGCACCGGTCACCGAAGTGCTGGTGTTGCGACCACTTTCGACCATCTTGTCCAGCGGCAAGTACAGCAGATTGCTCTGGCCATTCTTGTTGCCGGTCACGAGAACCTTGCTGGTGCTGCTGAAGACTTCCTGCATGGTGTCCAGGTACAGACGCTGGCGGGTGACTTCAGGTGCCTTGCGGTACTCGGCGACCAGTTTGGTGAAGCGATCGGCCTCACCCTTGGCGCGCGAGACAGTTTCGTCACGGTAGCCGTTGGCATCTTCGATGATGCGCTGGGCCTGACCACGGGCTTCCGGCACGACGCCGTTGGCATAGGTTTCAGCCTGGTTGCGCGAACGCTGCTCATCTTCACGAGCGCGGATCACGTCATCGAAGGCTTCCTGCACTTCACGCGGTGCCGCTGCGCTCTGTACGTTGACCTGGGTGACGGTGATGCCGGTGCGATAGGTATCCATGAAGCGTTGCAGACGCTCCTTGATCTCGCTGGCCATCAATTCACGACCTTCGGTCAGCACCTGGTCCATCGCGGTGGAACCCACCACATGGCGCAAGGCACTTTCGGTCGCGTGCTGCAGGCTGATTTCCGGCTGATCGACGCTCAGCACGAAGTCCTGCAGGTTGCTGATCTTGTACTGCACGGTCAGCGGTACTTCGACGATGTTTTCGTCTTCAGTCAGCATTTGACCCTGCTTGGTGTACGCACGCTCACGCGTGACGTTTTCCAGGTACTTGCGATCGATCGGCGGGAAATAGATGTTCAGACCCGGGCCGACGGTTTCGTAGTACTTGCCGAAGCGCAGCACCACGGCTTGCTCCTGCTCGTCGACTACATAGACCGCGCTGTACAGCCACACGGCCGCCAACACGACCAGGCCGATGCCGAGCAGGCCGCCAAAGCCGCCACTCTTGCCCGGACCACCGCCGTCATCACCGCGTTTCTTACCACCACCGAACAACCCATTCAGGCTTTCCTGCAGCTTTCGGAAGGCCTCGTCGAGATCCGGTGGTCCCTTGCGGTCGCCGTTATTGCGACGCTTGCCACCCCAAGGATCCTGATTATTCGAGTTGCCACCCGGCTCATTCCAAGCCATAGCGCTCTCCATCTGATAAAGCAAAGACGCACCCACGGCGCGCCGACCAATGCTACAGAATGCCTGTCACCGCGGCACAACCGCTTTCTCAGGCTTTTATTGCAAAGTGTGTTGTTCGATGAACTCTGTCGGCACAACGCCTTCACGGCTGACCAGCCGATTGAGCTCCGAGCGCGGCAATCGAACGGCCAGCAAGCTGACACCTTCTTCGTCGTGTTCTTCTTTCTGTACCGCCCCGAGTTCGAAGAACTGCGCACGCAGTCGAGCGAATCGTTGCGGCAAGCGCAAGGTACCGATAAACATCTCACTGCCCAGCAACTCGGCAATGGCTTGTTCGAGCAATTCCAGACCACTGCCATCACGCGCCGACAACCAGACCCGTTGAGGCTTGCCGCTTTCGTCGCGCTGGATCTGTGGCTCAACGCCTTCAAGCAAATCGAGTTTGTTATAGACCTCGAGGATCGGCAAGTCCTGGGCACCAATCTCGCCCAGCACCACCATCACCTGCTCGATCTGCAACATGCGATCCGGTTCGGCCGCATCGATCACGTGCAACAGCAGGTCGGAGTTGCTCGACTCTTCGAGCGTAGACCGAAATGCCTCGACCAGCTTGTGGGGCAAGTGACGAATGAAACCCACGGTGTCGGCCAGGACAATCGGCCCCAGGTCGGCCAGCTCCAGACGGCGCAAGGTCGGGTCCAGCGTGGCAAACAACTGGTCAGCCGCGTACACATCGGATTTCGTCACGTTATTGAAGAGCGTGGATTTGCCGGCGTTGGTATACCCCACCAAAGACACGGTAGGGATATCCGCACGCGTACGGCCACGTCGCGACTGTTCGCGCTGGCTGCGCACTTTTTCCAGGCGGCCCTTGATCTGTCGCAGGCGAACCCGCAGCAAGCGACGGTCGGTCTCCAGCTGGGTTTCACCCGGGCCACGCATGCCGATACCGCCACCTTGACGCTCAAGGTGAGTCCAGCCACGAACCAGCCGGGTGCTCATGTGGTCAAGCTGGGCCAGTTCTACCTGGAGCTTGCCTTCATGGGTACGGGCGCGCTGGGCGAAAATATCGAGAATCAGACCGGTGCGGTCGATCACGCGACACTCGAAAACACGTTCGAGGTTACGTTCCTGACTGGGCGTAAGCGTGTGATTGAAGATCACCAGATCGGCTTCTTCGGCATGGACCAGGTCGCGCAGTTCCTCGACCTTGCCGCTACCGATCAGGAATTTGGCGGTTGGCCGATGACGCGGCACGTTAAAAAACGCAACGGTCTCGGCGCCGGCCGAATTAGCCAATTCCTGAAACTCCTGCGGATCTTCGCGCGCCTCAGGGTCCTGTCCATCCAAGTGAACGAGGATTACTCGCTCACCACCACCGTGGCGCTCAAAGAACAAAGGAGACTCCTATCAGGCGTTACCTGGCTCAGCGTCGCCTGCTTCGGATTCGGTTGCGCTAGGCAGACGAATTGGACGAACCGGCACCACTGTAGAGATAGCGTGTTTGTAAACCATCTGGCTGACGGTGTTCTTCAGCAGGATAACGAACTGGTCGAAAGACTCGATCGTGCCTTGCAGTTTGATCCCGTTGACCAGGTAG
Source organism: Pseudomonas sp. IT-P44 (assembly GCF_949768225.1). Taxonomy (NCBI): domain Bacteria; kingdom Pseudomonadati; phylum Pseudomonadota; class Gammaproteobacteria; order Pseudomonadales; family Pseudomonadaceae; genus Pseudomonas; species Pseudomonas sp. IT-P44. Next base: position 61,827 of record NZ_CATKQM010000068.1, read on the forward strand.
ATGGACACCCCAACTTTCTCTTTACGTAAAGTATTCAAGTAAGGGTCTTGTAGCGAATGCCCTTTTGACATGTGCCGCACTCCTTTAAGGATTCAATATAAAAAATAGGTAAACAGATGGCTTGTGGCCGTCACACCCCCAAGGATAGACGGCAATTGCAAGGACTCAGCTCAATATGGAGATGGTCCCCAGGTATTTCAAGGCGCGCGGCAGATTGTCGCAATCCAGGCTGTCCAACCAGTGTAAATCAGCCCAACTGCGCAGCCAGGTGAACTGACGTTTTGCCAATTGGCGCGTGGCAATGATTCCACGCTCCTGCATCTCGGCTTGCGTCAGCTTGCCATCCAGGTAGTCCCAGACTTGTCGGTAGCCTACTGCACGTATAGACGGCAACCCGGAATGCAGGTCACTTCGCTTACGCAGGGCTACGACCTCGTCGATGAATCCCTGTTCCAACATTAAAGTGAATCTTTGTTTAATTCGCTCGTGCAGTACCTGACGATTTGCCGGAGCAATGGCCAAGTTCGCGACAGTATAGGGCAATTGTTGCAGTCCCGAAGCGGCTGCTTCAGTACTTTGCGCAGATTGTCTCAGTCTAAGCTCGGTCATGCTCTGACCGCTGACACGATAAACTTCCAGCGCTCGACTGAGTCGCTGCGGATCGTTCGGGTGAATACGCGCTGCCGATTCCGGGTCGATGATCGCCAATTGGTCGTGCAGGGCTTGCCAGCCAAGGCGTGCAGCTTCTTCTTCGATCTGTGCGCGCACTTCAGGATCGGCCGCCGGCATGTCCGCCAGGCCTTCGACCAAAGCCTTGTAATAGAGCATTGTGCCGCCCACCAGCAGCGGAATTTTGCCCCTCGCGGTGATGTCGGCCATCGCTTCGAGGGCGTCACGGCGGAAATCTGCGGCGGAATAGCTCTCTGCCGGGTCGAGAATATCGATCAGACGATGGGGAAATTCGGCCAGAATCTCTTTCGACGGCTTGGCGGTGCCGATGTCCATGCCGCGATAGACCAGCGCCGAATCGACGCTGATCAGCTCGCAAGGCAGGACTTTGGTCAGCTCGATGGCCAGGTCGGTCTTGCCCGCTGCGGTCGGGCCCATCAGGAAAATCGCAGGAGGGAGCTGGCTCATCAACGACCGCGCAGGAACAGTTTGTCCAGATCGTCCAGGCCCAATTGGGTCCAGGTCGGTCGGCCATGGTTGCATTGACCGCTGCGCTCGGTGTTTTCCATGTCACGCAGCAGACCGTTCATTTCCGGCAGGGCCAGTCGCCGATTCGCCCGAATCGCGCCGTGGCAAGCCATGGTGCCAAGCAATTCGTTCAAGTGCGCCTGAATCCGGTCACTGGTGCCATATTCCATCAGATCCGCCAGCACGTCGCTGACCAATCGATTGGCTTCCGCCTGCTTGAGCAAGGCCGGAATCTGTCGAATGGCCAGTGTTTCCGGGCCGAGACGCTGCAACTCAAAGCCCAGACGCTGGAACCACGCGACGTTTTCTTCGGCGCAATCGCCTTCGCGCTCACTCACGGCCAAAGATTCCGGAACCAACAGCGGCTGACCGCTCAGGCCTTCGCTGGCCATGGCGACTTTCAGGCGTTCGTACATGATCCGCTCGTGGGCGGCGTGCATGTCCACCAATACCAGGCCTTGGGCGTTTTCCGAAAGGATGTAGATGCCCTTGAGTTGCGCCAATGCGTAACCCAACGGTGGAATATCGTCCTGACCGGCCGGAAGCGCGACAGCATTGGCTTCCGGCAGCGGCGCAAAAAACTCACGGTAAGCCGCCTGGGCTTCAGCCGCAGGCACGCCGGACTGAGGGCGCGGCGTGTATTGATACTGATAACCGGCACCAGCGCCCGAGCCTGCCGGCGTGTTGAACGACGGTTGCGCTTGGGGCTGCTCCAGCAGCGCATTGGCCGCCAGGCGCATTTCGCCTTGCGGACCGAATTCACCGGCCTCGAGGCCGCTCGGACGAACGATGGCGGTCGCCACCGGTGCCGCCAGATGATCATCCGGTCGCACATCGCCCAAGGCACGGTGCAAGGTGCCATAGAGGAAATCGTGGACCATGCGCCCGTCACGGAAGCGCACTTCGTGTTTGGTCGGGTGCACGTTGACGTCGACACCGGCCGGATCGACTTCGAAAAACAGCACGAAAGTCGGGTGCCGACCATTGAACAGCACGTCGCGATAGGCCTGGCGCACCGCGTGGGCCACGAGTTTGTCGCGAACGGCGCGGCCGTTGACGAAGAAATACTGCAAGTCCGCCTGGCTGCGGTTGAAGGTCGGCAAGCCCACCCAACCCCACAAATGCAGGCCGTTGCGCTCGATTTCGATCGGCAGCGCCTGTTCCAGGAACCCCGGGCCGCAGATCGCCGCCACACGCCGGGCGCGGGCCGCGTCGTCATGGGCTTCATGCAGGCTGAGGATGGTTTTGCCGTTGTGGCGCAAATGGAACGCCACGTCGAAGCGCGCCAGGGCCAGGCGTTTGATCACTTCTTGCAGGTGATCGAATTCGGTTTTTTCGGTTTTGAGAAACTTGCGCCGCGCCGGGGTGTTGAAGAACAGATCCCGCACTTCCACGGAGGTGCCCACCGGATGAGCGGCTGGCTGCACGCGGGGCGCCATGTCCCGGCCTTCGGTTTCGACCTGCCAGGCCTGATCGGCATCACGGGTGCGGGAGGTCAGGGTCAAGCGTGCCACGGAGCTGATCGAGGCGAGTGCCTCACCACGGAACCCGAGGCTCATCACCTGCTCAAGGTCTTCCAGGTTGCGGATCTTGCTGGTGGCGTGACGGGCCAGAGCCAACGGCAGGTCATCGGCAGAAATGCCGCTGCCATCGTCGCGCACCCGCAGCAGCTTGACGCCGCCCTGCTCGACATCGACGTCTATGCGCTTGGCGCCGGAATCGAGGCTGTTTTCCAGCAATTCCTTGATCACCGAAGCCGGGCGCTCGACCACCTCGCCGGCGGCAATCTGGTTCGCCAGTCGCGGGCTGAGCAGCTCGATACGAGCGCTGTTGATCACGGCCTGATTCATTCTTTGGATGCCAGTTCGGTGCCGGGAATGGTCAGGGTCTGACCGATTTTCAGCTCGTCGGTTTTCAGGTTGTTGGCGCTGCGCAAGGTGGCCGGGGACACCTGATAACGCACAGCGATCATCGCCAGGGTTTCACCCGGGTTCACCCGGTGATCACGCGGCCCCTGGGCAATTTTCCCGGAATCGCGCAGCCAGGCGATGTAAGTACCCGGTGGCGGATTCTGCTGGAAGAACTGGCGTACGCCGCTGCTGATCGAGCGAGCCAGCGCTTGCTGGTGGCTGGACGCCGCGAGTTTCGAGGCTTCGTTGGCGTTGGAGATGAACCCGGTTTCCACCAGGATCGACGGGATGTCCGGCGACTTCAACACCATGAACCCGGCTTGTTCCACGCGCTGTTTGTGCAGAGGTGTAACACGACCGATATTGCTCAGAACCTTCTGCCCGACGTTCAGGCTGGACGTCAGCGAGGCGGTCATCGACAAGTCGAGCAGCACGCCTGCGAGCATGCGGTCCTTGTCGTCGAGGCTGACGTTGCCGGCACCACCGATCAAGTCGGAGCGGTTTTCACTGTCGGCCAGCCAACGGGCTGTTTCCGACGTGGCGCCGCGATCCGACAGGGCGAACACCGAGGCACCGAACGCAGCAGCCGAAGGCGCGGCATCGGCGTGGATCGAAACGAACAGGTCAGCGCCCTTCTTACGGGCGATTTCGGTACGGCCGCGCAACGGAATGAAGTAGTCGCCGGTACGGGTCAGTTCGGCGCGGAAGCCTTTCATGCCGTTGACCTGACGCTGCAGTTCGCGAGCGATGGCCAGCACCACGTCTTTTTCACGCTGACCGCGAGAGCCAGAGGCACCCGGGTCTTCGCCGCCGTGACCTGCGTCGATCACGACAATGATGTCGCGCTTGCCGGCCGGTGCGGGCGGCAGCTTGACCGGGGGATCGACCGGGGTGACCGGTACCGGTGCGACGGTCGCAACGTTGGTCGGCGCAGGAATCGGCGCGGCGTCGGCGGCGTTATCGAACAGATCGACCACCAGGCGGTTGCCGTACTGGGCGTTCGGCGCCAGGGTGAAGCTCTTCGGCGTGACGGCTTTTTTCAGGTCGATGACCACCCGCAGGTCGGTCGGCGTGCGTTGGGCCGAGCGCATGGCGGTGATCGGGGTGTTGGCGGTGGACACGTTCAGCGGCGCACCGAGGGTGGCGCCATTGATGTCGATCACCAGTCGGTCCGGGGCTGTCAGGGTAAAAACGCTGTGTTGCACCGGCCCGGTCAGGTCGAACACCAACCGTGTGTTGTCCGGCGCCCGCCACAGACGGACGCTGTTGACCTTCGTTTCGGCCACAGCGTCGACGGTCACCGCCAAAAACAACATCCCTACGGCAGCTACCATCGCGCGAAAGCGCATACCTGACCCCATCATTTAATTGATTTCCAATGCCAAAGCGGCACACCACGACTCGCCACGCGAGCCCTGGGACAAAATTTTCAGCGAACGCCCGCTGTCTTGCGGGCTAATGGTAATGGTCAGGTCGGGCTTTGGCAAAAAGCCTGCACCTTTATCGGGCCACTCGATCAGGCACAAGGCATCGTCTTCGAAATAGTCGCGGATGCCGAGGTACTCCAGTTCTTCAGGGTCGACCAAACGATAGAGATCGAAATGGAAGGCGCGGATGTCGCCAATCTCGTAGGGCTCGACCAGGGTGAACGTCGGACTTTTTACCGCGCCCTCATGCCCCAGCCCCCGGATGATGCCGCGGGACAACGTGGTTTTCCCCGCCCCCAGATCCCCTTCCAGAAAAATCAGACCGTGCCCTTCGGTGGTTTTCGCGATGCGGGCGCCAAACGCGGTCATCGCTTCTTCATCAGCCAGGTACAGGGTTACTTCAGACACGGTGCTTGCTCCTCCAACAACTGACGAATGGCTGGAATCAGATCACTGGCCGCCAGCCCACGGCCCGATTTACCTTGTTGCGCGCCGGCATTGGCGTGCAGCCAGACGCCAAGGCAGGCCGCATCGAATGCGTCCATGCCCTGGGCCAGCAACGCGCCGACCAGACCGGCCAGCACATCGCCCAGACCGGCAGCGGCCATGGCCGGATGGCCCTGATGACACACCGCCAGGCGCCCGTCAGGACTGGCGATAAGGCTGCCGGCGCCTTTCAGAATCACTACAGCTGTATATTTTTTGCTCAATGCGTGAGCAGCGGACGGACGGTCGGCCTGAACCTCTGCGGTACTGATCCCGAGCAACCGTGCCGCTTCCCCCGGATGCGGCGTGATCACGCAGTCCTTGGGCAGGCTCACGAGTTCGTCAGCCAGCATATTCAACGCATCGGCGTCCCAGACTTGTGGAAGCGGCGCATTGGCCGCTGCCGACAGCAGACTGCGTCCCCACGAAGCCTGCCCCAAGCCCGGACCGACCACCAGCACGGAAACCTTTTGCAGCAAACCCATCAGCTGATTCGCCGACGAAGCGCCCAGCACCATCGCCTCGGGAATTCTGGCCAGTGCGGCTGGCACGTGCTCGCTGCGAGTGGCCACCGACACCATGCCCGCGCCACTGCGCAGCGCACTTTGTGCACTCAGCAAAATGGCACCGCCGAAACCGCGATCACCGCCGATCAGCAAGACATGGCCGAATTTGCCTTTATGCGCAGTCGGCGCACGCCCCGCCAGACGCGGCAAGTTACCGGCCGTCAGACGATGAGCACTGATGGCGATCCCGCTCAAAGACTCAGGCGAAGCTTGCAGATCATTAAAGACCCACTCGCCCACCACGTCCGCCGCCTCCCCCGTGAACAGGCCCAGTTTCAAACCAATGAAGGTCACGGTCAGGTCAGCCCGGACAGCCGCACCGAGCACGCTTCCTGTATCCGCACAAAGGCCCGAGGGAATATCCACCGCCGCAACCGCCAGGCCGCTGGCATTGATTTCCGCGATGACGCTGGCGTAAGGCTCGCGCACCTTGCCTGTCAGGCCGGTGCCGAGCAAGGCGTCCAATACAACGCCACGCAACTCCGACTGTGCACTCCAGGCTTGAACGGCGACGCCTTCGGACAGGGCCTCGGCGTGGGCCAAGGCAGCATCGCCTTGCAAACACTGGGGATCACCGACCGCCAGCACGCGCACATGCCAGCCGGCACGCTTGGCCAACACCGCGACCAGATAACCGTCACCGGCGTTGTTGCCGTGGCCGGCGGCCACCGTCAGTTCGTTGGCCGTCGGCCAGTGCCGGACCAGCGCACGCCAGGTCGCCCGCGCCGCCCGCTGCATCAATTCGAAGCCCGGCGTACCGGCCGCAATCAGGCTCGCATCGAGCGCTCGCACTTGCGCGGCGCTGTACAGCACGTCGGGTAAATCATCTTTAGTGTGCGGCATGCGTCTTCGGGCTCCGATGTCTGGCAGAATTATACGCACCTCAGCTCCGGTTTCTCTCGCCTCATGCCCGCTATTACCACAGACCTGCCCGCCCTCGCCCAATCCATCAAGGACTGGGGCCGCGAGCTGGGCTTTCAGCAAGTCGGCATCAGCGGCCTGGATCTGGCCGAGCATGAGCAGCACCTGGCGCGCTGGCTCGAAGCCGGTTACCACGGCGAAATGGACTACATGGGCGCCCATGGCAGCAAACGCTCACACCCGGAAGAGCTGGTGCCCGGCACGCTTCGGGTGGTGTCCCTGCGCATGGATTACCTGCCGGGCGACACCCAAATGGCGCAATTGCTGGCTCAGCCGGAAAAAGCCTACGTGTCGCGTTATGCCTTGGGCCGCGATTACCACAAGTTGATCCGTAAACGCGTGCAACAACTGGCAGAAAAGATTCAGGCGGTCATCGGCCCGTTCGGCTACCGCGCATTTGTCGACAGCGCACCGGTGCTGGAAAAAGCCATCGCCGAAAAGGCCGGCCTTGGATGGATCGGCAAAAACACGCTGGTCTTGAATCGCAAGGCCGGCAGTTACTTCTTTCTCAGTGAGCTCTTTGTCGATCTGCCGCTGCCGGAAGACCCTCCGCACGCCACCGAACATTGCGGCCGCTGCACCGCGTGCCTCGACATCTGCCCGACCAACGCGTTCGTCGGCCCCTATGTGCTGGATGCCCGACGCTGCATTTCCTACCTGACCATCGAACTGAAAAGCGCGATCCCGGAGGATCTGCGGCCATTGATCGGCAATCGGGTGTTCGGCTGCGATGACTGCCAGATCGTCTGCCCGTGGAACCGTTTTGCCCGTCCGTCCGGCGAAAGCGACTTCAAGCCACGGCACAACCTGGACAACGCTGAACTGGCTGAGCTGTTCATGTGGGATGAAGACCGGTTTCTGAGCAGCACCGAAGGCTCGCCGCTGCGTCGGGCGGGTTATGAGCGCTGGTTGCGTAATCTGGCGGTGGGCCTGGGGAATGCGCCTTCAACGATTCCGGTGCTGGAAGCATTGAAGGCGCGAAGGGAATACCCCTCGGAGTTGGTGAGAGAGCATGTGGAGTGGGCATTGCGTCAGCATGAACTGCGCAACGCCTGATTTTGCACCCCACCCGGCGTCAACCTCCTTTTTGCGTATGACCAAACTTGAACATGGTCGCTGTCCGAGTGTCTTTGTTCACATAGAAAAACAGACGCATTCCCTGGTTGAGCCTGATCTCGGTGTAACCGCTGTCATTGAAGTATCCGGGCTCAAGGAGTTGCTTGGGGTTGGGGGATTTGAACGGCACCATTTCGTTGTAGTAGGTTTTTCCGCCTAGCAGTTCGGCTGCCTGGCCCGGTGTCATCCCCTCATCCTTGATCGCGTCCTTGAACCGGAAAAACTTTGCCCTGCTCGCATCATCCAGTGACTCAAAACCCGGAATGTTGCGCTGCGCGTTGTAAGTCTTGTAAACCCACTTTGCGGAGGATGCCTCTGCGGACTGAGTAGATGATCCAGCCCTTGCGCTTCTTCCGCTCATCCCGCTGGTCATTGCCTTGGCCGCCCCTCGCGCATCACCGCTCAAACCCGACCGAAACGCTCCCGCGACCTTGCCGGCGCCCTGAGCGGCCGCCCCTGCCCCCGCCGCGAAAGACGCCAGCCCCAACCCCAGGCTCACGTAGCCGAGGACATCACCCAGCTCCGATTGCGGCATCACTTCGTGGGCAATCTCGCTCGCAATGCCGGCGATCCCGGAAGCCAGCGCCAACGTCAGGCTCGCGACCGCCAGCGGCGTGGTTGTGCCAAAGGTCAGGATGCTGGTCGCGATGCTGAACAGCGAAAGGCCAACGCCCAGGGCAGACTGCCAGGAAACATGCCCGGTCGGATCAACCCGATTGATCGGATCGCCCAGGCAGTAAGCGTATGGGTTCAATCCACCCGCGCCAAACGGGCTCAAGCTGTCCGGGCTGAGGAAACGCATCAACGTCGGGCTGTAGGCCCGGTAACCATTGCCCGGCAAATAGAGCCCGGTCAACGGATCAAGCTGCTCACCGCTGAATCCTGCCTGGCTGAATAGCCCGCCTTCGGCAGGACGATATCCGTAGGGGCTGTAGGCAACTTCGTCGCGCTGTGTGCCGGACTCGGCGATCAAAACGCTTTGCTGCAGGTCTGTGCCAAACAGCGTCAATCCAGCGCCCGCGCCCTGTTGCTGCTCCCCCAGCAATAAACCGGACTGGCGCCCACAGGTACGACGGCCAGCACCGCTGATCTCGTTGATCACCCGCCCGTCATGATAGAAGCGCTGGGCACCCGGCCCGACGGGTTGTGACAACTCGACCAGACGATCGCGCGCATCGTAGCGATAGCCGCGCATCACCGCCCCGGATGCCGCAGCGATTTGCGTCAATCGCCCCAGTGCGTCGTAGCTCAGCGTACGAGCCTGATCGTCCTGGATCATCTGGCCGTTGGCGTCATATTGCAGCGTAACCGGCGGCGGATAATCCGCGTGAGAGTGCTGAACCTCGATCAGTTGTGTGGGATCGACAGCGCTGTAGGTGAAGGTCGTGGTGTTGCTGCCACCGGGAAAATCGTTTTGCAGGCTGACGATGTTATCCAGCGCATCGTAAACGTAGGTCTGCTTGATAATGTCCTTGCCGAAAGGATCGCGTGGCCGCAACGTTCCGCTACAGGTGTAGTGGCCCAGTCGACCTCGGGCGTCGTAGTCGAAGCGTTCGTCGCGCAGCACGTCTTCACCGATGCCCAGTACCTTCTGCGTCAGCTTGCCAGCGAGGTCGTAACTCGATTTCAGGGTCTGAGTAGCAGCGCCCTTGACCTCAAAGCTGCGCGAAATTTCTCGCCCCTGATCGTCGTAGACCAGGCGGGTCGTCATGGAACGCCTGGCCTGCGTATCCTGCGAATCGACCCGCTCCAGCAGGCCCACAGCGTTGTAGATGAAATCGGCCTTGAGCGAATTCTGCTCAAACGACTTTGCCCGCCCCCATTTGTCGTACTCCGTCTTGTGTGACTGACCGAGCACATCGACGCAAGTCAGTGGCCGGCCACCGAACGTGTACGTGTACGACGCCGTCCGGTCCACGCCCGCGTACGCAGTGGTTTCACTTTTCAGGCGTCCGGAGGGGTGATACTCGAAACGCGTTTCCCACTCTTGCTCGACACAACTGGCTAACTGACCGTGCAGCGGATTGTAGGTAAATTCGGCGTCCAGTCCGGTCGCCTTGCGTTGCGTCACGCGCCCGCCGAAATCACGCGCATAAACGAACTCGACTTTTTCACCGCTGGCGCTTTTCTGCCAGATCGGTTGCGTGAATCCTGCCGCGTAGCCCGCAGTGACCGCACGTCCACCCACGGTACTTTCGCTCAAGCGGCCCAAGCCATCGAAGGTCTGCCGGCCAAGGCTTTGGCCCGCCACTTTCACTTCAGTGGCAAGCGACGCCTGGCTGTGCATCGCGTAGTCGGTCTGCACGGTGTTCCCGTCGGGCAAGACGCTGCGCCGCAACCGATTGAACACGTCGTACTCATAGGTGGTGGTGTTGCCGACAGGATCGGTCTGGCTGATGGCTCGGCCGATGCCGTCATAGCCATGAACGATTGCGCCTTGGGTTTCACCCGCAATATTGAACGACTCGATACGATCAGGCTTGCCGAAAGCATTGAGGCCGGTGACAGACTTGCCCATGCCCTCAAGCCAGCGGGTTTCAGTGCGGGCCACAGGATCGATTGTGCAATGCTCCTTGCGCCCATCAGCGTGAAGCGTGGTCTTGACCTGTCCCCAGCCATCGTAGACAAACCCGGTCTTGACCGGCCGGGCAACCCCGTCCCACCAGTCAGAGTGCGTTTGCTCCACTAACTGGCCCAGCGCATCGTGGCGCGCTGTATAGATAACGAACAACTGGGTCCTGGCCGCTTCGTCCGGGTTATCGCAATCCTGCTCTTCGACGGCGACGACGCGCCCGAGGCCGTCGTACACAACTTTTTGCTGAACGCCGAGCAGATCTGTCGTGAGCATCGTCGCCGGAGCTTTATTGCTGGCCGCCTGATAAACCATGCGGCGGGTGGCGGCGTTGGCCGTGCCCGGCGAAAACGTTTCGCTCAGGGGCCGGCCAATGGCGTCGAACGTGTAGGCGACCTCACCTTGGTCTTCGCCGCGCTCGCCCAGCTTCGTGCCGTTGAGCGATGACAGTGTCTGAGCCGCGGTTTTGACGGTGCCATCGAACCCCTTGAGGGTGCTCTGAATTTCAAGCCGGTTATTGTCGAGCACATAGGAAAACTCGGTAACCGTTGCCAAGGCGTTTTGCGTGACGGTTTGTTTTTGCAGCAAGCCATGGCGCAGCGGGTCATCAGGCTGGTTGACGTAAACCCGTTGTGTTTTCGAACGCAGAATTTCAGCGTCTGCGTTCAGCTCATAAAAGCTCTCCTCGACAGGCAGCACGGCGGTCACCGGCGAACCTTGCAACGAGGCGTGCAAAGCGTAGCGATAACGCGTCACCGTCGAGGCCGCGCTCGGTTTACCCGATGTTTGCGGTGCAGGGATGATGGTTCTCTGCTTCTCGAACCGGACAAATTTCAATGGGTCGGCAGGGCATCCCTCCGCCCCGGCAGAGGGATAGAATTCGGACAGGGTCGTGACACCATCTGGTCCGACCTGTTTGAGCAGGTTGCCTGCCCCATCGAATTCGGTGTGGGTAAGCTCTTCGCGCGATGTCCCGGCGGTGCGGTTTTCGTAGCGTAACGTCTGGACTTTGGGCAATCGAAACTGCGCAGGCTGCTCGAGAAAGCTCTTGCCCGAATCGATGTGGTACACCGTGGATCGGGTGGTGATCATCTGCTGACAGGTCGTCACCTGCGAAACCAGCAGATGATATTTGTTGTAGGTGCGCACCGTGGAGCTGTGGACTTTTGTGCCCGCCATCAGTTTTTCGGTCGAAGAATACTCATAGCCCGACGAGCTTTTGTAGAGCGTGTCACCGTCCGGGGACCAACGCCTGCCGTCGTCATCGAAGCCCTGGAAATTCTTCTGCGAGAACTCATAATTTTTTGTGATCCCGGGCTGATTCTGCCGTGGGTACACGGTGTGGGAGATCACATAAGGCATGGAGCGAATCGGCGAACCGGGCGGGAATTGATGCCCCGCTTCCTGATACCCGATGATCTCTCGCGCTCCTAGCGGCGAATCGACCTGGGTCAGGCACTGGAGATTGCCGAAAGGCTCATAGGTCAGAAACCAGGACCCGCCTACGGGCAAATCAATGGAGGTCACCGCGTTGTTAGCGAGCGACAACACAAAGCTGGCTTCACATTCGGTGCCGGGGTATTGCGTCAGCGTAACCTTGCCCCTGGTACGGGAAATGCTCAGCAACGTACGTTGTGAATCCTTCACGGCGACCAGCGCCGGTTGCCCGTTGATGGAGGTATAGTCGAGCGTGATAGCGGCGCCATTGGCGCCAACGATCCTCCTCGGCACCGCTACATCGCTGCCCTCAAAGATCTTCAGCTCTTCACGCGTACCATTTTTATGGATGACGTCAAAACGCCCTGGTCCAAACCGTTCGACCTTGAGCGTTTCAAGTTTCAACTCATCGAAGACCAGATGGGTGGCTGTCTGCTTCGTCTTGAAACTTCCGCCACCGGACAAACCGAGTATTTCATTGCCCGCGTCGTAACGGGTCATTGCCATCGACCAACCGGTGCCGAAACCGCTGTCGATACTGTTGAGTGGGCTGTAGGACAAGTTGATTGGCAAAGAAGGACCGTTCAAGTCTGCGGACTTGATATCACCCAACTTCATCGAACAGGTGTAAATACCGGTACGCGGATCGACCCCGCCGGCAAGAAACTCATCAAAATTAAACGCGCTGGAATAGACGTTCGCCACTTCAGTGACTGTCATTATCAGATACCCTTTGAACTCATGAATATTGAAGAGTCACGCGACAACAAAAGCCGCGCCACACGCTTTAATCAAAGCTTCGAATCAATTGACTCTCAGCCTCTTCTCAAAATAAATTCGTCATTGGGAATATCTATTTCTATCGACAGACTGTGCGCGCTACCAAACTCATCGAAAGCAGTAAAGTAAAAAGGTGAAACCCTTACATCCTCACTACGAACATAAGCGGGAGGAATTCCTTTGATGACGGTCAACTCCCCCGCACGCTGATTGACTTCAACTTTTCGCGCCCCGGAAACATAGACATCCAGTTCCGTTGCCCGAGAAGGAGCCATTACCCCCATGAAAGACCTTGGCGCATCCCGCCCCAGAATCAATCCCGTGTCACAGAATAAAACAGGGTAGGTGCCGCCGACTTCATACTGACGACTTTCCCAACGCAACAATTTTACTTGCTTGCCGTCTGAATAAAGCCCCAAGTGGTATCGAAACAACAGATCGCCCCCAAACGATCCGCGGAGTTCATGCGACTGCCACGTAAATTTCTCTACACCATAAACAGGGCTTTTTTCCGCATGAATCACAACGCTTCTGGAAATCTTCCGGCCATCCGGATTAAAGGTGTTATTGCTTCGGTAAACCTTGCCCTGCACCGTCACTTCAGCCGCGACTTGTGCTTGCCCTTCAATAGACGATGAAACCCAGAACTCGATGGGTGTTCCGCTGCTGCTCCCTGTGCTACCGGACTGAACGCCTCCGGGCATGTCATGGGTGTACCCGTTTTCGTAACGACTGGCATTCCAGCCCGTCAGCGGCAGATTTTGATACGACTCCCCTTCCAATGGCTGACCATTGTGAAAATGAATCAGCTTTGCGGAGAATTGAAGCGGGGAAAAGTCGATTTCAACCGCATCACCATTTTCATCTACCGCTTCGACGAATACCCAGACGCGAACTTGCATCCGCCCATTGGCATACACTTTTCTTGATTCGACACCGGGGGCTTCGAAGCGGACCTCCAGTCTTGATAATCCGGATATGGATGGTTTGTTACTTTCTACCGAAGCAGTCAAGCCTTGAACATTACTCATGACGCATTCCTTGCTGGTTATTAATCGATTCAACGGGTCGTATCACCGATTAATAACAAGAAAAAATCAGCGCCTCAATGCAGTAATTGCCACAAACTTAAACATGTAACTTTCCACCCATCCAACCACTTACAAAGCATTACAGCAGACTCAGTCCGGATCACCCTCATCAACTCCGCTGTCGTCCGAATCAGGCGCTTCCTGCCAATCAATTTCTTCATCCAGCGCACCGTCAAATTGAATCATTATCTTTTTATCAAGACTTGAGCTCTCAATATAATTCTCAATACGCGACCTGCAGGCCTCACTCAACGGATTACCCAACAAGTTGTAATTAACCTCTCGAGCATCTGCAACTTCAAACAGCTCATCCGGCAATGTGGTGATCTGATTGAATCTCAGATCGGCAAATGCCAGCTGTTCAAGATCGAACAATCCGACAGGCACCTCCATCAAACCTGTGCTTTTCAAGTAAAGACTGTCCAGCCTGCTCATGTAACGAACATCGGGAGTCAACCCAAGCCGGTTGTTATCGAGGTGCAACAGCGTCAAACCCTCCATATGTGCAAGGCCTTCGACTGCTGCCTCATTCAGTTCGATAGCACAGTCATCAAGGGTCAGCGTCTCCAGTGCCCTCATCTGATAGATTTCCAAGGGCAAAGTCTCCAGCGCGAAGCCTGACAATGTCAGGTACCGCACACCCGGGAAGCTGGCGAGAAAGGAATGCCCGCCCAACCCGGCGCTGCTGCTCAAAGACAATTCACGAACATGGCTGAAGTCTGCCGACAACACCGGTAACTCACCGAGTAACTCCAGATCGTAATCAAGCGTGGTCGGCGTGTAGCGGTTGGCCGTCGTCAGCCTGCGACTCCAATTCGACTGCAACTCCTGTGCGAACAGTTTTCTGCCCTGGCGTTGAATAGAGAGTTCATTGTCTGCAAGCATCGATCCCGTGGTCGGATGATGGGACGGCACGTCATGGCTCCACATCTCCAATTCATTGACCAACGTCACGTACTCACTCTCCAGGCGCGCAACGGCCAACACCGGCTCCCCGATCAATCGCTCGCTGCGCAACGTCGTCATTTCTTCCTCGGAGAGCGTCGGGTACAGCGCTTGAAGCCGCTGCCCTACGGAACGCACCTGCTCCGGTACGAAATCGCCACCGCCCAACAGATAGCCAGAACGCCCCACAGCCAGCCCCATGGGCGAACGAGCACCCGCCTCCAAAGGCGGCTGTCCCAGCAAGGCCCGGGCTTGCGAGCGAGGCATCAGTGTTTGTTGCCTGACCGCCTGCCGGAGCCCCGCGCCCTGACCGACATGAGGCAAACCCAACGCCCGGCGTTGAGCATCGGGAAGGGCATGCTGGACGGCGCCGTAGAGATCGTCGAGTGCGTGCAGCTCCTTGCCGAAGCCGTCGAAGGCCTGGTACTGGCCATTCTGTCTGACCAGGATTTTGCGAATCGAGGCCTCGGGACCACCGATACTGTCCACCAATGCACCGTCAAAATCGCCGTCACGCACTTCGATGCGCACCTCTGGCGACCAGCCGTTCAGGCTTTCGAGCCTATGCAGCGCCAACCTGTCGGAGTCCGGATTTGCACTCGTCTCCAGATAAAGCCCTTCGTACGCCCTGCTCAAGCGCACCTCCCGTAGATAGAACAGCGCTTCATGCGCCATTCGCCGGGTGATTCCGGGGTTGTGCTGCATGTGAAGGCGATCGGCAGCCGCTGCATGACGCCATAATTCTTCAGCGATGGTTTTGGGCAGATCAGGAAAAATCCGGCGTATCTGCCGGGTGTTTTCATCACTGCTCAGCTCAAAGTGGCGTTCACTTGCCTCGAACAAACTGCCGAGATGTTCCTGTGCCCAACCCGCGATTCTGAGGCGCAGCCGGGCGGCTCGCACGTCGACTCCTGGCAAAGAATCGCCAAACGCCGGGCTTTCACCCAGCAGTTTTTTCAGCTGCGCTTCCTCAAGTGTTTCAACCACGCGTCGAACCACATCGCCGCTTCGCAGCTGGCTGTCCTGCAGGCTGACGCCCTGAGCTCGCAGCAGTTGCACCTGCATCTGCGGATCGGCTTTCAAATACACCCGCGAATCGGTGCTTTGCATCTGCGCGATGAACGCCTGAATCTGCTGATCGAGTTTGAAACGCCGGATGGTGTCTTCGAGCAAGGCCGGGGGGCGCCGGGTATGAACGTGCATGTCGCGCAGCACTGCCTCGTCGATGCCGCTTACCGCCAGAATGCGTCCAGCCGTGTCATCCGAAAACTCGGCCACCGAATGCCCCAGGCGCCGAAACAGCTGTGCGCGCCGCCACTCCATGGGGCGCTCAACCTCATGCGCCCACGCTCCTGCGCCGTTGTGAGCAAGTTGTGGTTTGTAGGCATCCGGCCTGTCCGGGTGGCGAATGCGATAGGCATCCCCGTCAGCCTCGGGCACCACTTCATAGGTTTTCCCATCAAGAGGCAGCACCCTCGCGCCCTGATGCCGATGCAAACCGAGCGCATCGGCCCGGGAGTCGACTGGCAAGCGCACCGCACGCTCATATGCACTCAGATCGGGATTCCACAATCGTTGCTGGCCCGCCCCCATATCAACGACTTTCAAACGGTTGACGAAAGCGCCGGGGGCGACGGACAGCAGTTTGCCGACAGCCAGGCCGCCCAAGGCAAACGCGCCTAACTGGGCGACCGTTTCAGCAATGGACAGCAAATGCGCCGACGCTTCGATCAACTGCCCTTCGGCCCAATCAAGGATGCCGGTAAACGTGTCGTCCAGCAGTTGGTACAGGGTATAGGCCAACATCAACTCGCCCAGAAACGGCACGAACGGGATCGCCGCCAGCGTCGCAACCTCCAGCACAACGGTGGCGACTTTTCCCAGACTGTCCCATTGCTCCCAACGCGACTTGCGGTCTTCATCCGCGGTAGACACGGCCATGACGCGCGCGTCATTGAGGATCTGGTTCAGCCGGGATTGATACAGCCAGGTCCACAATTGCGGACCCACGCGCTGTGTTTGCATCCTGAGATTGGGCCGCGTATCGGGGCCTGCGGCGTTGAGCAAATTAAGCAACGTGGCGAAAAAGGTGCCTCGTTGGTCGTGAGCGACAAACCGGGCAAAAAAACGCTGGTAATCGGTAGAGCGCAATTGCCGTGTCAGTTCGTCCACGAATTCGCGGGTGGAGGCATAGGTTTTCAGCGGGTGCTCAGGGTCATCGGGGATGTAGGCAATCACCGGTTCAACTTCGCGAGAATGTTCTGGATCCGCCGAGAACAGCACGATGCCGGTCAACGCCGTTCCCAGGAGGCTCAGTTGATACAAGCGCAGCGCTTTTGCGCCAGGCAACGGTGTTTTTTGCTCTGTGAGCAGGCCCGGCAATAGCGTCTGCTCAGCGTGCCCGATGTCCCCTTTCATTCGCGCCAGGAGTGTCGCTACCATGAATCGATCCTGCTGACTGGCAATGACTTTGTTTGCCAGCATCGCTCTGGCCGCAGCATCCGCAGGTAATAACAGCGCCTCAAGTTGCTGGTTATAGCGCCCTCCGATATCAAGTTGTCGGCACAGCGAGGCAAATGCCGCGACAGACAAGCGACTATTAATCTGAAGAATATCGAACTGCCCAGTCGCACCGGGCTCAGTGATAAAACACGAAGCACTGTCAAAGTAATGTGCTGCCGTCTCCTTCATTTCGAAGTTATGCAAGGCAGCATCCAGAAGTGAAATCGTCGTCACTTCATAGCGGACCGGTAAATCTTTGGGGACATAGAGTCGCAGGTACGTTTTCCTGACATTCAGTTCTATCTTGAACTGACTTTTCAGGGCCTGAACCAGCAACGGCTCGGCAAATGCGCGAACGTCGGCAAGGCCTTCAAACAGGCGGTCCACCCGGGTTTGCGAAACCCAGCTACGTTGAGTCGCCTGCTTCAAGGCCTCATGACTGGCGGCGGATGCCGAGCGGTACCAGTCAGGAAAAACAACCCCGGCGTTTTTCAATGCCAGGCGTCTTTCGGCAGGCGCGCGAATCAACCACTCGGGAATCGACTTTATTATCAATGTTTGATGCGCGTCGGGCTGCGCGTTTGTCGAGTCTGAATCAGACATGCAAGTAACCTTTTTAAACAGTGGAAAACCACAGCTTATTTAATTACTCGCCTGACAAACGCTACATATATACCGCAGCTTTATAGATCACTCGTGCCGTTCTTGACGAACGTAAGCATTGCCGCTCATTGCTCGTCGTTATAAACGAACTTCGGCATTTCCCAGTGAAAACGAATCGCCAACAACCGCAGCAAGAAGCCACCAAACAGCGTGATGAGAATGGCCTGTTCACCGGGCAGTTGCAGATAGATGCACAGCATGTAGCACCACGCCGCCGCGAAGGAGACGCTGGCGTAGAGTTCGCGACGGAAGATCAGCGGGATGTCGTTGCAGAAGATGTCGCGCAGGATGCCGCCGAACACCCCGGTGATCACGCCGCTGACCGAGGCCACCAGCATGCCGTGGCCCATTTCCAGCGCGGTCATGCAGCCGATCAGGGTGAACGCCACCAGCCCCACGGCGTCGAGCACCAGAAACAGTGAGCGCAGGTGGCGCATCCAGCGAGCCGTGAAAACAGTGACCATGGCCGCAACCGAGGTCAGCACCAGGTATTCCGGGTGTTTGACCCAGGTCAGCGGGTAGTGACCGAGCAGCACATCGCGCACCGAACCGCCGCCCAACGCCGTGATGCAGGCGATCAGCACCACGCCAAACCAGTCCATGCCGCGACGGCCGGCAGACAGTGCGCCGGTCATGGCTTCGGCGGTGATGGCGATCAGGTAAAGCATCAGCAACATGGTGGCGGTCCTTGCAGGAAGGCGCGCAGTCTAGCCATTTAGGTGCAGCACCAAAAGGGGGCGATCACGGAGATAGGCCGCGTCGCTCCCTTCGCGGGCAAGCCTCGCTCCTACGGGCACAACGCGCCCCTGTAGGAGCGAGGCTTGCCCGCGAAGGCACCGGAACAGGCACCGCCTGATCAGAATTTGATGAAATGCTTGCGGTAGTGCTGCAGCTCGGCGATGGATTCGCGGATGTCGTCCAGCGCCAGGTGGGTGCTACCCTTTTTGAAGCTGTCGCGCACGTCCGGCGCCCAGCGTGCGGCCAACTCTTTCAGAGTCGAGACGTCGAGGTTGCGGTAGTGGAAGAAGCTTTCCAGGGATTTCATGTGCGTATAAAGGAAGCGGCGATCCTGGCAAATGCTGTTGCCACAGATCGGCGACTTGCCCTTCGGCACCCACTTCTCCAGGAAAGCGATGGTCTCGGCTTCCGCTTCGGCCATGCTGATGCGGCTGTCGCGCACGCGCTGGGTCAGTCCCGAGCCGCCGTGTTGACGGGTGTTCCACTCGTCCATGCCGGCGAGGATTTCATCGCTGTGGTGAATCGCGATCACCGGGCCTTCGGCCAAGGTGTTCAGATCACTGTCGGTGACGATGGTGGCCATCTCGATGATGACGTCGGTATCAGGGTTCAGACCGGTCATTTCCAGGTCGATCCAGATCAGATTCTGCGGGTTTTGCATGTGTCGGCTCCTAGGCAATGCTGCGCAGTTTAGCCTAGGGAGGTGGCCGGGCGTGCTAAACTCGCGGCCGTTTTACCTAATCGCTGCATTCTTGATACGGAACACCCATGGCCAAACGCCAACTCAATCGTCGTCAAAACTGGCGCATCGAAAAGATTCAGGGCGAACGCGCTGCCCGCGCCGCCAAACGCGAGTCCTCGGCTGTCGAGGCACTTGAGGGTGGCGACCTGGGTCCGGAACAGACCGGCCTGGTGATCGCGCACTTCGGTGTTCAGGTCGAAGTCGAAGCCCTCGATGGCGATTTGGCCGGCCAGGTGTTCCGCTGCCACTTGCGCGCCAACCTGCCGGCGCTGGTGACCGGCGATCAGGTGGTCTGGCGTGCCGGCAACCAGGGCATCGGGGTGATCGTGGCGCAACTGCCGCGCAAAACCGAACTCTGCCGCCCGGACAGTCGTGGCCAGCTCAAGCCGGTGGCGGCCAACGTCGACATGATCGTCATCGTCTTCGCGCCGCTGCCCGAGCCTCACGCCAATTTGATCGACCGCTATCTGGTCGCTGCGGAGCACGCCGGCATCCGGCCGTTGCTGCTGCTGAACAAATTCGACCTGATCGACGAGCAGAACGCCCCGGCGCTGAATGCCTTGCTCGCGGTTTACCGCACGCTGGGTTATCCGGTACTGGAAGTGTCGGCGCACCACGGCAATGGCATGGAGCAACTTCAGGAACAACTGGACGGACGCATCAGCGTATTCGTCGGCCAGTCCGGCGTCGGCAAGTCGTCGCTGGTCAACAGCCTGCTGCCGGAAGTCGAAACCCGCGTCGGCCCGTTGTCCGAGCTGTCCGGCCAGGGCACTCACACCACCACGACCGCGCGGCTGTTCCACTTCCCCGGTGGCGGTGAGTTGATCGACTCCCCGGGTATCCGCGAATTCGGCCTGGGCCACGTCAGCCGCTCCGACGTCGAAGCCGGTTTCATCGAGTTCAACGACCTGATCGGCACCTGCCGCTTCCGCGACTGCAAGCACGACCGCGAACCGGGTTGCGCCTTGCTCAAGGCACTGGAAGAGGGCCGCGTGCAGCAGCAACGGATGAACAGCTATCGCTCGATTATTGCGAGTTTGCCGGAGAGCAGTTACTAAGCCGCTTCCCGCAGACACAAAAAAGCCGCGATCATCTCGCGGCTTTCTCGTTTTCGGTGCACAGCCCTGCACATCCAAAGTGTCATGGCTGTCCTGGTGCCTGCAAATTCGACGTAGTTTGGCGACACCGGGACGAGCGCAATACCTGTAGGAGCTGGCTTGCCGGCGATTGCGTCCGTTCAGTCACGTACTTATTGCCTGACCCACCGCTATCGCCGGCAAGCCGGCTCCTACAGGGAATCGCGTTTGCTTTCGCTTCTCACCACTCATCAGGCCGAGCGTTAGCTCGCCTTCCGCTTTTGATCTGAGCGCCCCCTCGAGAGGCCGAGCGCAGGTTCTGCGCAGTGGGCAACCCGGCATGGATGCCGGGTTAGCCGCCCCCGGCCATGGATGGCCGATGGCGGCGGGCCCACGGAGCAGGACCGGAGCGAGGGCATGCCGAGCCACAGCGAGGCACCGAACGAAAGGGGCAAGAGCGCTTGGTTACTTGGCGCTTTTCCAAGTGACTCGCTGTAAAAGCGAAACCATAGGCGGCCGTTACCGCAGGAATGGATATGTACACACCAAAAAACCCACGCCAGCCAGGCCGCCATCGCCAGCAAGCTGGCTCCTACAAGGGACCTCACACGGCCTTCAAACCCGTGAAATAAAAAAGCCGACATCGCTGTCGGCTTTTTTGTGGGTCACTGCTTCGGCGGTTCGGCCGGTTTCGGTGCCGGGTCATCGAACAGATTCAAACGCTCGCGAAGCTCATGCGCCGGCAACGGTTCTTTATCCGCCGGCAATGCATTCGGATCGGCCGGCACTTCACCCGGACCACCCTGCCCTTGCGTCGGCTCCGGAGTCGGCTCCGCTCCTTGCGAACCTTCGATGGCACGCTGGGCTTTTTTGGTCAGCACGATGATGTCGATGCGGCGGTTGACCGGGTTGAGCGGGTTCTCGCGATCGAACAATGCCGACGAGGCATAACCGACCACGCGTGCGATCTGCTGCTCCGGATAACTGCCCGCCACCAGCGCACGACGTGCAGCGTTGGCACGGTTGGCTGAAAGCTCCCAGTTGCCGAAATCACCCTGGCCACTGTACGGCTTGGCGTCGGTGTGGCCGCTGATGCTGATCTTGTTCGGCACCGCTTTGATGGTGTCGGCCATGGCCAGCAGGATGTCTTCGAAGTACGGTTTCAGGCGCGCACTGCCGGAGTCGAACATCGGGCGGTTTTCGGCGTCCACGATCTGGATGCGCAAACCATCCGGCGTGATCTCGAACAGAATCTGGTCCTTGAATTTCTTCAGTTGCGGATTCTCTTCGACCTTGTTCTGCAGTTCTTGCAGCAACAGTTCGAGGCGTTCCTTCTCGACCATCTCGGCCATGCCTTCGACCTGCTCGGCGTCGACAGTCACCTTGTCCGGCTGCGGCTGGGATTTCACCTCGGGGTTGAGGGTGTTTTCCGGCGCCAGGGTCGGCGTGCCGCCCAGATCGATGATGTACGGCGTACCGCTTTCGGAAAAGCCGATCGGGTCTTTGAAGTAACCGGCGATGGCGAGCTTCTGTTCCGGTGTCGCGGTGGACAACAGCCACAACACCAGGAAGAACGCCATCATTGCCGTCGCGAAGTCGGCGAAGGCGATTTTCCAGGCGCCCCCGTGATGCCCGCCGGCGATGCGCTTGACGCGCTTGATAATAATCGGCTGATTATTTTCCATGACTTAGCGACCGCGAACCGCTTGTTCCAGCTCAGCGAAGCTAGGACGGTGCGCCGGGTACAGAACCTTGCGTCCGAACTCTACCGCCAGCGATGGCGGCATGCCGGAAGCCGAAGCCACCAGCGAGGCCTTGATGGCTTCGTAGACGTTCAGCTCTTCCTTGGCATCGTGGGCCAGGGAGTGGGCCAGCGGACCGAAGAAACCGTACGCCGCGAGAATACCGAAGAAGGTACCGACCAGTGCCGCACCCACGTGCAGACCGATGGATTTCTGGTCGCCTTCGCCCAGGGACGCCATGGTCACCACGATACCCAATACCGCCGCGACGATACCGAAGCCGGGCATGGCGTCGGCAATGCCGTTCACCGCGTGGGACGGGTGTTCGAGGTCTTCCTTGAGGTTGTAGAGTTCCATGTCGAACAGGCCTTCCAGCTCATGGGGAGCCATGTTGCCGGACGACATGATGCGCAGGTAATCGCAGATGAACGCGGTCATGCGCTCGTCTTTGAGCACTGACGGGTACTTGGCGAAGATCGGGCTCGCGGCGGCATCTTCGATGTCGCCTTCGATGGCCATCATGCCTTCGCGGCGACTCTTGTTGAGGATCTCGTAGATCAGCCCCAACACTTCAAGATAGTAGCCGTGATTGAAACGCGATCCGAACATGCTCAAGGACTTCTTGAGCACGTGCAGGGTCATGTAACCGGGGTTGGCCTGGAGGAATGCACCAAGGGCCGCGCCACCGATGATCATCACCTCGAAGGGTTGAATCAGGGCGGCAATCTTGCCGTGGGAAAGCACGTATCCGCCGAGCACGCTCGCGAATACGACGATGATGCCGATTATTTTAGCCATAGGTAGGAGAGCACTTACTGAGTCGGGTTCAAGGTCATATTCGGAAGTTAAAAAATCTCTTCTTCTACTTATCGGCAAAACTGCGCCAGACTATAGCCAGTTCAGGCGAAAAGCCAATTTGGCCCACTTCGGGCATAGGTAATGCAGACGATGATCGCGTCCAACCATGGCTAACGAAACGAACGTTCCAACTCCAAAACCAAACACGCTCCAAGGCTGGGTAAAGCTTCTGGACGGCGTGCACCTGCCCGTTCCGCAAGGTAGTCATGACCGGGTCTGCAAGGCCATCGGCGACAACCGCAGCTCGTTGCGCGATATCGCCGAGCTGATGCAGGACAGCCCCGCCCTGGCCTTGAGCGTGATTCGCGAAGCCAACCGGCACACCCACGGCAGCATGACCGAGCCTGCGGAAAACCTTGAGGTGGCGATCAATCGCCTCGGTTTGAAGCGCACCGAAGAACTGCTCGCACGGCTACCCGCGATGCCGGAATCGGACATTCCCGTGGCCCTGCGCCAGTTGCAGATGATCAGCCAGCACGCGACGCAACAGGCCAACGGCTTTTTCGCCGCTCGCCTGGCGCGGCTTTGGCAGGACATCCACTGGGGCAGCCTGCTGTTTTTATCGCCGTTGTGGCCATTGGCGTTGACCCATCCGCAATTGCTCGAAGAATGGGAGCTGCGGGTCATCCATAAGGGCGAGTCCGCACGTAAAGTCGAGAAACAATTATTCGGCGTACGCCTGCTGGAAATCGGTCAGGCACTGGTGGAAATCTGGCACCTGCCGAACTGGGTGCAGCAGGGCTACAAGCTGTTACTCAATGAGCAACGGGAACTGGTGAAAGTCCTGCGTATCGCGCGCGACAGCGATCATCCATTGCGCCAGCAGAACCGTCTCGATGACGATCCGACGTTACGCCGCTGGCTCAATCAGCCGGCCAACACGGTGTTGCTGGCCAACGGTCTGGCGCTGTCGGCACAGCACGCCTGGGACTGTCCGCACAGTGAACGCTGGCAGTACCTGACCAGCCTTTACCTGCAAATGCCGATGGACGAGGTGCAGCAGCAACTTCACCAGCAGGCCGCCAACAGTGCGCGCCAGCACACCATGCCAGACCTCTGGCACCCCGCCGTCGCGCTGCTCTGGCCGCAGGGCATGAACCGTGTGCACGCCGGTTTGCTGCCAGCCCCGGCGCCGACCGCCGAGGACCTGGCCAAGTGGCGCAAACAATGCGCCGAGCTGCTGGTGGAGCCGAGTCGTTTCACCAATGCCATGCACTTGACCAACTCGGCCCGCGACGCACTGGTTGCATGTGGCATGCGCCGGGTGATGATCCTGATGGCCGACCGCACGCACGCCAATCTGCGCGTGCACCAGATTGCCGGGTTGCCGAAAGAAACGGCCGGCCTGAATTTCGTTGTCAGCCAAAGCACCGTGCTGCAACGCCTGCTCTCGCAGCAAGCCCAGGTACGCCTGACCCCGGCCAACAACGCACAATTTTCGGCACTGCTGCCGGCCAGCCTGCGCTCGCAGTTCGGTGGCGAACACCTGCTGTTGCGCTCGCTGGTCAACAACGGCCGCGTGATCATGATCGTGGTGGCGGACCAGGGCGGCGGGCCGTTCTCCGAAATTACCGTGCAAGCCTTTGGCAAAACCGCGCAGTGCATCGAGAAAGCCCTGCACACCTTTAGCCATCGCGGCCAATGACCCGCTACAATCCTCCCCTTTGTGCTCTGGAGACCTCACATGTCTGACTTCTCTGGCTTGCCGCTGGTGATCGAACCGAGCGACTTGCTCTCTCGCCTCGACGCCCGCGATCTGATTCTGGTGGACCTGACCAGCAGCGCCCGCTATGCCGAAGGGCATATTCCCGGCGCGCGCTTCGTCGATCCGAAACGCACGCAACTCGGCCAGCCACCGGCGCCGGGCCTGATGCCGCCGCAAGCGGCTCTCGAAGCGTTGTTCGGCGAGCTGGGCCACAACCCCGATGCGGTCTACGTCGTGTATGACGACGAAGGCGGCGGTTGGGCCGGGCGTTTTATCTGGTTGCTGGATGTCATCGGCCACCACAAGTATCACTATGTCGACGGCGGTCTGACGGCATGGCTGGCGGAAGGCTCGCCGATGTCGATCCAGATCCCGCCCGCGGTCGGCGGCCCGGTTGCGTTGACCCTGCACGACGAACCCACCGCCACCCGCGAATACCTGCAAAGCCGTCTCGGCGCCGCCGACCTGGCGATCTGGGATGCGCGCGGGCCGCTGGAATACTCCGGCGAGAAAGTCCTGGCGGCCAAGGGCGGACACATTCCCGGCGCGGTCAATTTCGAATGGACCGCGGGCATGGACCGGACGCGCAACCTGCGCATCCGCACGGACATGCCGCAGATCCTCGAACAACTCGGGATCAGCAAAGACAAAGAAGTGATTACCCACTGCCAGACTCACCACCGTTCTGGCTTCACCTATCTGGTGGCCAAGTCCCTCGGTTATCCGCGGGTCAAAGGCTACGCCGGCTCCTGGGGCGAATGGGGTAACCATCCCGATACGCCTGTAGAGATTTAAGGTTTTTAAGGACAGTTAATGAATAAGCGTTTGTTTATCCTCAGCCAATACCTGCTGCCCCACCACTTGCTCTCGCGACTGGCTGGCTGCATCGCCGAATGCCGTGTGCGCTGGTTCAAGAATGCGTTCACCGCGTGGTTCGCCAAGCGTTATCAGGTGGACATGTCCCAGGCCCTGGTCGAAGACCTGACCGCCTACGAGCATTTCAACGCGTTCTTCACTCGCGCCTTGAAAGACGGCGCTCGTCCGCTGGACGAAACACCGGGCGCCATCCTCAGCCCGGCCGACGGCGCCGTCAGCCAGCTCGGACCGATCGAGCACGGTCGCGTGTTCCAGGCCAAGGGCCACAGCTTCAGCGTGCTGGAACTGCTGGGCGGTGACGCGGCCAACGCAGCGCCGTTCATGGGCGGTGATTTCGCGACGATTTACCTGTCGCCGAAGGACTACCACCGCGTGCACATGCCGCTGGCCGGCACCCTGCGCGAGATGGTCTACATTCCGGGGCGGATTTTCTCGGTCAACCAGACCACTGCGGAAAACGTTCCGGAGCTGTTCGCCCGCAACGAGCGTGTGGCGTGCATTTTCGACACCGAGCGCGGGCCGATGGCCGTGGTACTGGTGGGCGCGATGATCGTGGCGTCGATCGAAACCGTGTGGGCGGGTCTGGTAACTCCACCGAAACGCGAGCTGAAAACCTTCCGCTACGACGAAGCTGCCCGTGCACCGATCCACTTGGAGAAAGGTGCGGAACTGGGTCGTTTCAAACTGGGTTCGACGGCTGTTGTGCTGTTCGGCCCGGATCAGGTGCAGTGGGCTGAAGAACTGGCGGCCGGTTCGCCGGTGCAGATGGGCCAGGGCATGGGCCTGCCGAAAGCCTGATCCAACGCCGCTTTACTGTAGGAGCAGCCGGTCGACGCTCGATTGCTCGCGAAGGTCGTCAATGACAACCGGGATCTGTCTGATGATCCGCGGCGTCCTCCGGCTCTTCGCGAGCAAGCTTCGCTCCTACAGTGAACAGGCATTGCAATGCGCGCGCCCTAGTCATAGCTGCTAAAGTCTGGTCATTCACTGCCCATTTCCCGGTTGGAGTTTGTCCACCGCATGAATGAGACCAGTCCCCACCTTCTGCTGCGCGCCCCTGTCCCCGCACAGTTGCGCCTGTCGTTCTGCGAAGCCACCCCGCGCGACCTCAAGCGCTGGATCGCCAACCTGCCCAAAGCCAACATCGGCGAAACCGCTCGCCAGCTCTATCAGGGCTTGAGCGAACTGAACCAGTTACTGACACCCAGCGACAATCGCCTGCAATTGCTCGAACTGCTAAGGCCCGAGGTGTATTACGTCTGCAAGCACCTGGAGCGGCATTTCCTGCACCAGTCGATTGCCCTCGACGAGCGTTCAAGCAAGATCGCCAACCTCTGCCAGGCGCTGCAAAGCCACTTGGCGATCGGCTACAAACAGATCGTCGTGCGCATCACGCCGCGCTTCAGCAAGGACCGTACGCCACTGCTGGCCCAGGCGTTGCAACGGGCGATGCATTGCCTCAACGGGTCACTGATCCGCGCCACCCAACTCTATTGCCCGGTGCCGGAAGGCGTGTGGCTGGAGCTGCACCAGCTGTATCGAATCGCCTGTAGCCTTCGGCTGCAGCATCTGGGCCTGCGCGATGAATTGGCAAGCCAGACGCAAAACCTGAGCATCGAACAGACGTACGTGGTCGCCCTGCTGGTGGGCGCCGCACGTTGCAATCAACTGCGCCAGAACCAGATCGCGCGGCTCGCCGAAGTGCTGGAACCGTGGAGCAAACTGATCAAGCTGCAACCGGAAACACCGGCCGATGGATTGTTTGCCATCGCCCCGGAACTCGACATCGGGCCGCGATACCGCTCGAAATTCCGGCCCGGGCAACAAGAGCGTTTGCTGGGGTTCGATCCGCAACCGCTGGTCGCAGCCATCGACGCCCATTTGGAAAAAAACGACGGCGAGTCGCCACTCCCGGTACCGGCAGGCCTGAGCCTGGATACGCTGCAACACCTGAGTGCCGCGTGGGGGCAG
Source organism: Pseudomonas sp. IT-P44 (assembly GCF_949768225.1). Taxonomy (NCBI): domain Bacteria; kingdom Pseudomonadati; phylum Pseudomonadota; class Gammaproteobacteria; order Pseudomonadales; family Pseudomonadaceae; genus Pseudomonas; species Pseudomonas sp. IT-P44. The sequence continues at coordinate 89,148 of NZ_CATKQM010000068.1, forward strand.
GCGGTCGAGCGCAGTTTCCAGCGCACCGCCAGTCAAGGCACCTTGACCTTGTGCGTGGGCATGAGCGCGCTGCACTTCTATCTGGGCGGGCAGCGCCCGTTCAGCGAAATCCTGAAAAACCCCGGCGCCCGCCGTGCGCAGTTCACGGCGATATCGCCCGCGCTCCGGGAAAAGGACCAATGGAGCCATGCCTTCGACGCAGCGCCCCACGGCACCGCTGACACGTTGCTGCCCTACGAAGAAATTGAATATCGGCAGCTGCAGAATGACGACAGCCACGAAGCCAGCGACCGCCACTTTCCGACGTACGTCCTGCCCGTGATCAATCACAGCCCGGGGGGTTATTGCCTGGCCTGGCCTGAGGCTGTGCCTGCCGAGCTACAGGCTGGCGAGATGGTCGGCATCGAGGACACGGCGGGCGCAGGCTGGAGCATTGCGGTGGTGCGCTGGATCCGCCAGGTCCGCGGCGGCGGAACGCAGATGGGCATCGAGCAAGTCGCGCCATACGCCGAACCTTGCGGCCTGCAACTGGTACGCACCCGGGACGACCACAGCCACTACCTGCGCGGCTTGTTGCTGCCGGCCATCAGCGCGATAGATTTACCGGCCACCCTGCTCGCTCCGCGCCTGCCGTTCCAGGAAGGGCACAAGGTGCTGATCAACACCAACGGCGAGGAGCGCCGGGCCGGACTGGATCGGCGGGTGTCGAGCACCAACAGCTTCAATCAGTTTGCGTATCGGTCGCTGGAGGCCGCCAGAAACGACAACGCCGCGGGGAGCGGCGTGGTTGGTGTCGAGGAAGAGTTTGATTCGTTGTGGCAGACGCTTTGAGGGCCCGACGTTAAATCGGCGGTGACGCCTTCGCGGGCAAGCCTCGCTCCTACAGGGGTACGCAATTACCTGTAGGAGCGAGGCTTGCCCGCGAAGAGGCCCTATCAGTCAATACAAAACTCAGAGCTGCCCATCACGATCCCGAAAGCCCAGCAGATACAACACGCCATCCAGCCCCAATGTGGAGATCGCCTGCTTCGCCGATTGCTTGACCAGCGGCTTGGCGCGGAATGCCACGCCCAGCCCGGCAATCGCCAACATCGGCAAATCGTTGGCGCCGTCGCCGACCGCAATGGTCTGCTCCAGACGCAAGCCTTCCTTGTGCGCCAGCTCCTTCAGCAGATCCGCCTTGCGCTGCGCATCGACAATCGGCTCGACCGCCACGCCGGTGACCTTGCCATCGACCACTTCCAGCTCGTTGGCGAACACGTAGTCAATGCCCAGCTTGGCCTGCAATTGCTTGGCGAAGTAGGTGAAGCCGCCCGACAGAATCGCGGTCTTGTAGCCCAGACGCTTGAGTTCGGCGAACAGGGTTTCGGCGCCTTCGGTCAGGCGCAGCGAGGCACCGATCGAATCCAGCACGCTGACATCCAGCCCTTTGAGCAACGCCAGGCGCTCCTTGAAGCTGGCACGGAAATCTAGCTCGCCGGCCATCGCCCGCTCGGTAATCTCCGAAACCTGATCGCCCACACCGGCCGCCTTGGCCAGTTCGTCGATAACTTCGGCTTCGATCAGCGTCGAGTCCATGTCAAACACCGCCAGACGACGGTTGCGGCGGAACAGCGAATCTTCCTGGAAGGCGATGTCGACGTTCAATTCCTGGGCGACGCTGAGGAATTCCGCTCGCAGCGCTTGCGGATCCGCCGCTTCGCCACGCACGGAAAACTCGATGCAGCCCTTGCCCTTATCGGCCGGGGTATCCAGCGGCATGCGCCCGGACAGGCGATCGATGTGGTCGATGTTCAGGCCATATTTGGCGGTGATCGAACTCACGGCCTGCAATTGCCCGGCAGTCACTTTGCGGGTCAATAGCGTCACGATGTGGCGTTTTTTGCCCTGATTGCCGACCCATTGCTGGTAATCCTCTTCGGACACCGGCGTGAAACGCACCTGTTGGTCCAGCTCATAACCCTTGAACAGGATGTCCTTGAGCACCGACTTGCCTTGCTCGGTGTCAGGAATTTCAACCAGGATGCCGAACGACAAGGTGTCGTGGATCACCGCCTGACCAATGTCGAGAATGTTCACACCACCCTGGGCCAGAACGCCGGTAATGGCCGCGGTCAGACCCGGACGGTCCTCACCAGTGATGTTTATCAGGACGATTTCGCGCAAGGCGCACCCCCGCAGGTGGAAAAAAACCGCATTCTACCCACTTTCAGTGACCATCGGGCACCGTGAGCGCTTTGCCGGTCTAGGGCCTGTCGCTATACTGCGCGTCAACTTCACGGACAAAAGAGCCGAGCTCAAGTGAACCGGCCCACGCCAGTTAAAACCGATAACTTCTTTCTGCTGATCTTCCGTGCACTGCGCCACCGCCGTGTACCGATTGCATTGCGCATCGCCAGCCATAACGTGATCCTGGTCGCTCTGGCCCTGGTGATCTACGCCTGCGTGATGGGTTTGCAGTTCAAGCAGGCCATGCACGAGCAGGCAGATGCGCTGGGCGAAAGCCTGACCACGCAGACCGCCACGTCCGCCACGGAGCTGTTGGTGTCCAACGACATCCTCAGCCTCAACGTGCTGCTCAACAACCTGACCAAGAACAAGCTGGTGGCCCACGCCGCCATTTATAGCGTGGATAACCGCATCCTCGCCGAAGCCGGTCAGCGCCCCAAGCACGGCCTGCTGGGCGAAGCCGAGGGCATGTACCAGAGCAAGATCACCTTCCAGGACGTGACCGCCGGGCAACTGCGCATCAGCCTGGACATGGATCAATTCCAGCAGCCGATGACCATCAGCCTGCAAAGCATGGGCATCTTGAGTGCGATTCTGTTGGCCTTGTCCCTGGCCTTGAGCCTGCGCCTGGGTCGGCACATCTCCACGCCGCTGCTGCAATTGCGCGTGTGGCTGCGCAACATCGACGAATACACCCCGGCCACCGACCGTCAGGATGAAATCGGCGACCTGGCTCGCCAGCTGCACGCCAACTTCGCGCCGGAACCGGCCGAGCCTGAGCCCGCACCGGAACCTGAGTTCGACGACGTCGATTACGACGATGATGCCGAGCCGTCCTTCGAAGTGCGCAACCTGCGCGACCCGAGTTTCGACGAGACCAAGCCTGTCACCGGCCTCAAACCTGCACCACGGCACATCGTCAGCACCGTCGAAGACGAAGATGACGACGATGCGTTTGCCGATTTGCGTGACGAATCGACAGCCGCGAAATCAGTAGTCAGAGCGCCGGTATCGAACGTTCCGCAACACAGCGCAGTGCTGGCCGTGCAACTGGGCGCCCAGGATCAATTGCGCCGCCTGCCACGGGCGCGCCTGGAAGAACTGCTCAAACGTTATCGCGACTGCCTCGATCAGGCGGCCTCGCTCTATGAGGGCGAACTGCACAGTCTGAACGATGGCAGCACGCTGATGGTGTTCCACACCGAGGACAGCGGCGACGACTACCTGACCAACGCCATCTGCTGCGGCGAGTTGCTGCGAGCCCTGGGCCATCAGTTACAGATCGAAGTCGCCGACAGCGGCATCACCCTGCAATTGCAGTTGGGCGTGACCTTGGGTGATGAGCTGTTCGGTCTGAGCCAGATCGACCTGTTGCTGACCGAAACCGCCCAGGACGCCCTGGCCCTGTCGCAACACAGCCGCAATCTGCTGCTGGTGGAGCGCAAGATCAGTGACGACGCGCTGATTCGCCAGCGTGCGCGGATCCGCCCGATTGCCAGCCCTGAGGGTGCGTGCTGCGTGGAGCGACTGATGGAGCCTTATCCGTCGATGCTGGAGCGGCAGTTGGCGCGGATGCATGAGCGTCGGGCGTAAGCAGCCTTAAGCCCGGATGTGAAGAAGCCCGCAGACAAGTGATTGTCTGCGGGCTTTTTTGTTGCCTGCCCCGCCGCCTTCGCGGGCAAGCCTCGCTCCTACAGATATTCCACTCGCAACCTGTAGGAGCGAGGCTTGCCCGCGAAGAGGCCGGAACAGGCGATGGAGATTCCAATCTGCAGAAACAACAAAGCCCGCATCTCTGCGGGCTCTGTTTGAAATCTATCCAGGCCTTAGAACCTGAACACTTCCATATCCGTACGGATCGGCGCAGCCATCGGGATCTTCGGCTGTTTCTCTTGCTCTGTCGCCGGAGCCACAGGCTTGGCCGCCGGTTTTTTTGGCGCTTCTGCAATCGGTGGCTGATTGGCCAATGGCTTGAGCGCGATCGACAGCTGTTCGGCGAGCTTCTGCAACAACACACCCTGAGCCTGAACCTGCGCCGCTGTACCGCCCGCGTGCTGTTCTTGCAGATGAACGATGCGGTTATCGCGAACTTGCCCGCGACGGTCGATCAAACGCCATTGAGCATCGAGGATCGCCGGTTGCGACTCGCCCGAGTCCAGGCGCGTGATGGTCAGCAGTACCTGAACATCCGGCGTGAAGCCCACGCTCGCCGGCGCCAGCACCACACGCTGACTGTCCAGATGACCCGCTACCTGACGCAGCAACAGTTGATCGATGTCGGAAGAAAGGCTGCCGGCCCAACGACCATCGGTCGAGGCCTGAAGGCTGCCATCCGGCTGACGCTGCAACAGCGTTTCACGCTGCAGGTAATCGGCAACCGTTACCGGGCCGAGCAATACCGCCATGCCCGCGCTTTGCGCAGGCTGAGCCGGACTTCCGCTGTCCAGCTGATACAGCGACACCGGTTGGTGAACGCTGCAACCCGCCAGGCCAAGAACGCCAGCGAGCATCAAAATAAAAGGAAGGCGCAGAGCAGTCATCGTCCCATCCAGGTGGTTGCCACAAGGCACACCACAGTGAAAATACTCAATAAATATGAAGAACGCTCGGCCACGCCGGCGCTTGGAAAGGCCATATCATCCGTGAATATGCGTTCCGACTCCAGCGGCAAAGCGTCGATCTACGCGTTAAATCGTAGATCGAGCGCTCTAGCGCGGTTAATTGAGGTTTTCGACGAGCAGCGCATCTACCCTCTGGAAGCCCCGTGGAAGTTTGTTACCACGACGTCCACGCTCACCTTTGTAGTGTTCGAGGTCGTCCGCTTTCAGTGACAAAGTACGCTTTCCGGCCTGCAGCACCAAGGTGGCTCCATCCGGCAGCACAGCAATGTCCGTGACATATTCTTCGCGACTGGCCACACGCTCACCGGAAATCCCGATGATCTTGTTGCCTTTGCCCTTACCTAATTGTGGCAGATCGCTGATTTTGAAGATCAGCAAGCGACCTTCGGTGGTCACCGACGCCAGCCAGTTGTTCTCACGATCCGCCACTGGACGCGGCAAAATCACTTTCGAGTTGTTCGGCAAGCTCAACAGCGCCTTGCCCGCCTTGTTCTTGGCCTGGAAGTCCTCGCCCTTGACCACGAAACCGTAACCGGCATCGGAGGCGATCACGTACAGCGAATCGTCTTCCGGCATCAGCACGCATTCGAACGTCGCGCCTGGCGGCGGTGTCAGACGACCGGTCAACGGTTCGCCCTGGCCACGGGCCGAAGGCAAGGTGTGCGAGGCTACCGAATAGCTGCGACCGGTGGAGTCGATAAACACAGCAAACTGGTTGGAACGCCCGGCCGCCAAGGCCTTGAAACCGTCCCCGGCCTTGTAGGAAAGCCCGGTGGCGTCAATTTCGTGCCCTTTGGCGGAGCGGACCCAGCCTTTTTCCGACAGCACTACGGACACTTTCTCGTTCGGCAGCAGATCGTGTTCGGTCAAGGCCTTGGCCTCGGCGCGCTCGACGATTGGCGAACGACGGTCATCGCCGTAGGTTTCGGCGTCCTTGATCAGCTCGGTACGCACCAGCTTTTTCAGCTTGGCTTCGCTGCCCAGCAGGGCTTGCAGCTTGGCTTGCTCCTTGAGCAGTTCATCCTGCTCGGAGCGCAGCTTCATTTCTTCCAGTCGCGCCAACTGACGCAAACGGGTGTCCAGAATGTACTCGGCCTGGATTTCGCTCAGGGCGAAACGCGCGATCAGGGCGGCTTTCGGATGCTCCTCGGTGCGGATGATGTGAATCACTTCATCCAGGTTGAGGTAGGCAATCAACAAACCGTCCAACAGGTGCAGGCGACGCTCAACCTTGTCGAGGCGGAACTGCAAGCGACGACGCACGGTTTGAACGCGGAACTCCAGCCATTCCACCAGCAACGCACGCAGGTTCTTCAGCTGCGGCTTGCCATCCAGGCCGATGATGTTGATGTTGACCCGGTAGCTCGACTCCAGCTCGGTGCTGGCGAACAGGTGCTGCATCAGCGCGTCGTGGTCGAAGTTTTTCCGTGCGCCGGGAATGATCACGATCCGGCACGGGTTTTCGTGGTCGGATTCGTCGCGCAGGTCAGCGATCTGCGGGGCCTTGGACGGTTTGGCCTGCATCATCGCCGCGATCTGCTCCAGCACCTTGGCGCCAGACACCTGATGCGGCAGCGCGGTGACGATGATGTCGCCGTCTTCGATGTGGTACACGGCGCGCATGCGCACCGAGCCCTTGCCGGTTTCGTACATTTTCAGCAGGTCGGCGCGCGGGGTGATGATTTCCGCTTCGGTCGGGTAATCCGGGCCCTGAATGTGTTCGCAGAGCTGTTCGACCGTGGCTTTTGGCTCATCGAGCAAACGCACGCAGGCGGTCGCGACTTCGCGCAGGTTGTGCGGCGGAACGTCGGTGGCCATGCCCACGGCAATGCCGGTGGTGCCGTTGAGCAGGATGTTCGGCAAACGTGCCGGCAACACCAACGGCTCGTCGAGTGTACCGTCGAAGTTCGGCCCCCAGTCCGCAGTGCCCTGGCCCAGTTCGCTGAGCAGCACTTCGGAATAACGCGACAACCGCGCTTCGGTGTATCGCATGGCGGCGAAGGACTTGGGATCATCCGGCGCACCCCAGTTACCCTGACCGTCGACCAGCGTGTAGCGGTAGCTGAACGGCTGGGCCATCAGGACCATGGCTTCGTAACAGGCCGAATCGCCGTGCGGGTGGAATTTACCGAGCACGTCACCGACGGTACGCGCCGACTTCTTGTGCTTGGAATCGGCGTCCAGCCCCAACTCGCTCATCGCGTAGACGATGCGGCGCTGTACCGGTTTCAGGCCGTCGCCGATATGCGGCAAGGCACGGTCCATGATCACGTACATGGAGTAGTTGAGGTAGGCATTTTCGGTGAAGTCAGCCAGTGACCGGCGTTCTACACCGTCCAGGCTGAGATCAAGGGAGTCGCTCATGCGGGCCTCATCGGTTCGTTGTCTGGCGCAGCAGCATGGTGCCACCGCGCTGGGTAAATTCAAGTTTGTTCAGCGCGCTCATACCGAGCAGCACTTGCTTGCCATCCAGGCCTGGCACGACGATGGCGCGCACATCACGCAGCACAATGTCGCCCAGTTGCAGCCGGTCGACACGGGTTCGATAACCCTCGGTACGACCGTTGGCGGTGCTCAGGGTCACCCCGAAGCCTTGTTCAAGTTTCAGCCGTTCGGCCATTTCTGCCGGGATCGCCACATCGGTCGCCCCGGTATCCAGCATGAAATCCACCGACTGACCGTTGATCTGGCCGCTGGCGACAAAGTGCCCCTGGGTGTTGCTGGCCAGTTTCACTTCGATAAAACCTTCGCCCTGTTCCGAGCTGACGACGACGTTGGGGTTTTGCTGGCGCTCCTCCCATTGGCCGAAAAACCGTGTCGCCAGAAATAGCGCTGCGCACCAGGCCAGCACCATGAACACCCGACCGGCGCGTTTGCCTGGTGTTTGCGGCGTCATGGCTTGGCACTCCAGCCACCTTCCGGCGCGGCAAAGCGCCAGACGACCGGGCGATACTCGCCATCAGCACGGGCACCGTCGTTGTTATCAATGCCGACCCAGGCGCCATCGGCGTCGACGATCAGCGCTTCCGTCAGGCCATAGCCCTGTGGATAACGACGGTTCTCCTGCAATGCCTCGTCGGCAAACGACCAGCAACGCTCGACTTTGGCCGTCACCGCGTCCCGGCGACAAATCTCGAACGCGTTGCGCTCAAGGGTGAACAGCTTGCCGTTGAACAACGACAGATCGGCGAAATCCCGCGACACGGCTCTGGCCTTGGGAAATTTCGCCGGCTGCATTTCCATCCCGGCTTCGCTCAGCAGCACGCAGCCGCCGTCGCAATCCCAGACCGTTTGCTGGCGCTTGATCAACAGCAGACCTCGGCGCTCACGCTCGGCGGCCAACCATAACTGGTCGCCCTCCGGATTGATCGCCAGGCCCTCGAACAATGCATTGAAGTGCAACAACATGCCGCTGGCCCGCGCCTCGCGAACCAGCATCGGCGAAATCTTCAGCCAGGACGTCGGCCCAACGGGCGGCACTTGCAGAATCGCCGCATGGGACTCGCTGACGATGTAGCGATTGCCGGCGCTGTCGCAGGTGATGCCTTCGAAATCCAGGTCCCCGCCGCGCGCGAACGACGCCACCCAGGTTCGCGAACGCAAACCCCACGGCAAATCGCTGTCCGGCACCGGCGGTACACCGATGCGCACGGTTTCAGCCTGCCAGACCGTGTCGCCGGTTTCGAGCCGGTAGATCTGATCGTCGTCGCGATCGGAAACCGCCCACAGATTCTTGCCACACTGGGCCAGCCCCGACAGGTTGCCGCCGCGCATGCCCTCCACGGGATGCTCGGACAACAGGCGCAACTCTGGTGCCGGCTCGGCAAACGCCGAAGCCGAGGTCAGAAGTAACGCACACGCCAGGGCAAAGCCAACCCGCATCAGCCAAGAACCTCGGCCAGGTTGCCTTTGGATTCCAGCCAGGATTTACGATCACCGGCGCGTTTCTTCGCCAGCAACATGTCCATCATTTCCGAAGTCGCTTCGAAATCTTCCAGGGTCAGCTGCACCAGACGCCGGGTGTTCGGGTCCATGGTGGTTTCGCGCAGTTGCGGCGGGTTCATTTCACCCAGACCTTTGAATCGGGTGACCTGTGGTTTGCCGCGTTTCTTCTCGGCCACCAGACGATCGAGAATGCCGTCACGCTCAGCTTCGTCGAGGGCGTAGTAAATTTCTTTGCCCAAATCGATTCGGTACAGCGGCGGCATCGCGACGTAGACGTGACCGGCATCCACCAACGGGCGGAAGTGCTGGACGAACAGCGCGCACAGCAGCGTGGCGATGTGCAGACCGTCGGAGTCGGCGTCGGCGAGGATGCAGATCTTGCCGTAACGCAGTTGGCTCATGTCCGCCGCGCCCGGATCGACACCGATGGCCACGGCGATGTTGTGCACTTCCTGGCTGGCCAGTACTTCACTGCCGTCGACTTCCCAGGTGTTCAGGATCTTGCCGCGCAACGGCAGGATCGCTTGAAACTCTTTGTCCCGCGCTTGCTTGGCGGAACCACCGGCGGAGTCACCTTCCACCAGGAACAGCTCGGAACGCATCGGGTCCTGCCCGGCGCAGTCGGCGAGCTTGCCTGGCAGTGCCGGGCCTTGGGTGATGCGCTTGCGCTCGACCTTCTTGCTGGCCTTCAGACGACGGCCGGCGTTGTTGATCGCCAGCTCCGCCAGGAGCATGCCGGTTTCCGGGTGAGCGTTGAGCCACAGGCTGAACGCGTCCTTGACCACGCCGGACACGAACGCCGCCGCTTCGCGGGACGACAGACGCTCTTTGGTCTGGCCGGAGAATTGCGGCTCCTGCATTTTCATCGACAGGACGAAGGCGATGCGTTCCCAGACGTCTTCCGGCGCCAGCTTCACGCCGCGTGGCAGCAGGCTGCGGAATTCGCAGAACTCGCGCATGGCATCGAGCAGGCCCTGACGCAAACCGTTGACGTGCGTACCGCCCTGGGCCGTCGGGATCAGGTTGACGTAGCTTTCCTGCACGCTGTCGCCACCTTCCGGCAACCACAGCAGCGCCCAGTCGACCGCTTCTTTGTTACCGGCCAGGCTGCCGCAGAACGGCTCGTCCGGCAGGCGCTCGAATTCGCTGACCGCGTCCACCAGGTAGGAGCGCAGGCCGTCTTCGTAATGCCATTCGACTTTCTCGCCGGTGGCCTTGTCTTCAAAACTGACCAGCAGCCCCGGGCACAGAACGGCCTTGGCCTTGAGCACGTGCTTGAGGCGGCTGATGGAGAATTTCGGTGAGTCGAAGTACTTCGGGTCTGGCGCGAAGAACACGCTGGTGCCGGTGTTGCGCTTGCCAACGGTGCCGACCACTTCCAGCTCGGTCTTCTTGTAACCGTCGGCGAAGGTCATCTGGTATTCGTTGCCGTCGCGCTTCACGCGCACCCGGACTTCGGTCGACAAGGCGTTGACCACCGAAATACCCACCCCGTGCAAACCGCCGGAGAACTGGTAGTTCTTGTTGGAAAACTTGCCGCCCGCATGAAGCTTGGTGAGGATCAGTTCGACGCCCGACACACCCTCTTCCGGGTGAATGTCCACCGGCATGCCACGGCCGTCATCGCTGACTTCCAGGGAGTGATCGGCGTGCAGGATGACCTGCACCGACGTCGCATGCCCGGCCAAGGCTTCGTCGACGCTGTTGTCGATGACTTCCTGGGCGAGGTGGTTCGGCCGACTGGTGTCGGTGTACATGCCGGGGCGTTTGCGCACCGGGTCGAGGCCCGAGAGGACTTCGATGGCGTCTGCGTTATAAGAGCTAGCGCTGGGAGTGGCCATGGGGTCTCGTCGTCAAATGTTCTATTAAATAGAGGCGATGACTCACAGTGCAGTGAAATCAATCGCCTGATACAAATCTGCGCCGATGCCGGCAAAACTCAGCATTGCCGGCAATTGCCCGGCAAAACCCTGGAAACTATGGTCGCCGCCGGCCTGAATGCGCAAGGCACAGGCCCGGTAATACTGCTGGGCGAGGCGATAATCCAGCGTTTCGTCGCCCGTCTGCAACCACACCTGATACCGCTGCGGGTCCTGGGGCGCCGGCACTTCCAGCTCGGCCAGGGCCGTCACATGGTCGTGGGTCAATTCCCAGGCCTCATCGGTATACAGGTTTTTCTGCGTCCCCAGATACCCGTCGAACATCCGGTGCGGACTGACGGCGGGGTTGATCAACAGGGCTTTCAAGCCATGGCGCTCGGCCAGGTGAGTCGCATAGTAGCCGCCGAGTGAGCTGCCGACCAGCAGTGGCCGGCCAAGCTCCGAAATTGCCTGTTCGAGCTGACCGATGGCCTCGCGCGGATGGTGATGCAGGGCCGGAACGCGCAGTTGATCGCTCAAGCCCAGACGCTCCATCACTTCGATCAACTGAGTGGCCTTTTTTGACGAAGGCGCACTGTTGAAACCGTGGATATAAAGGATCGAACCGGACATTTGAACTCCCTGTGCGTCGGGTAAAGAAGGCGGAGTTTACAGGGTGTCGGGGGAATCGGGGATAGCCGTGAAAATGTTCGCGCCTGTGCCGCCGCCTTCGCGAGCAAGCCCGCTCCCACACTGGATTCAGGGTGTTCGCAAATTCTGTGTACGCTGCAGAACTCCTGTGGGAGCGGGCTTGCTCGCGAAGGGCGCGACTCGGTCTCCCGGAATGACGCTAGTAGCCGTTGGAACCGTAGTCGACCTGAAAGTCGAACCCGGTCACGCGCTCTACGCCGGTTTCGAGCCGACCATCGGGCAACAGCCGCAACCACCGATACCCTGGCGCCTGCTCGCCAACCTTGAAATCCTCACTGCCCGGCTCGAACTGAATACAGGTTGATGGCGATGCAATCAGGCGTACGCCGTTACGCACTTGATCGATTTCCTGATGCACGTGCCCCCAAAGCACGGCACGTACTTGCGGGAACCGGTCCAGCACGGCGAACAGTGCTTCGGGATTGCGCAACCCGATCGGCTCCATCCACGCACACCCGATCGACACCGGATGATGGTGGAAGCACACCAGATGATGGCGCTCCGGTGCCTCGCTCAGCGAGCGCGCCAGCAACTGCAATTGTTCATCCTGCAAATACCCGGGCACCGACCCCGGCACCGCCGAGTCGAGCAACGTGACGCGCCAGTTGCCGACATCCACCACTGGTTCCAGCAGCGCGCTGTGCACGGCGGCTGCGGCCATGATCTGCGGTTCGTCGTGATTGCCGGGAATCCAGCGCGCCGGCGCATCGAGTTGCCGGGTCAGGTCGCGAAACTGCTGATACGACTCCAGCGTCCCGTCCTGGGAAAGATCGCCGCTGGCAATGATCAGATCGATCTGCGGCTGTTGCTGCCTGACCAGCTCGATGACCTTTTGCAGGCTGTCGCGCGTATTCATGCCCAGCAACGTGCCGTCCGCTTCGGCAAACAGATGGCTGTCGGACAGTTGCACCAGCAACGCCGAATCGGCGGGGGTCAAAGTGGATACGCTCGGCAAGGCGTTCTCCCTGGGCTAAACACGGGATAAGTGGAATGCCGCGATTATGCTGGGGGACGAACGAAAGAGGAAATCCGAGAAGCTGACGCAGTTCACATCTAGCGAGCTCAACGCACAACGGCGTATTCGTGCCCACACGCCAGGCAATGGCTCAGCCATTCACCCAGGAACATGTTCAGCTGGGCCTTTTCGTCCGGCTGGTGCATCGAGGCATTCGGGTAAGGATAGATCCCACGAAAGCGTCGCGCATGTTCGGCGCTGACCACTTCGGCCATGCAGGCGTCGTGATAGACCTGCACTTCCAGTTGTGGCACCGGCAGCCACGGCAGGCTGTGTTCCTGACGCACTTGCAGGGTCGTGGTGTATGGACAGACCTGCAGCACTTCAAGGGCCAGCACGCCGAGCATCTGCTCGCCGTGGGTCACGGCAATGCGCCGCGCCGCCGGCTCGTTGCGCATGTCCGGCAGCAGTCGCATCAGGCGCGCGTAGTTGGCCTCGCAAGAGGCTTGCAGCCCCACGAGGTCCACCCGGTAGCGATCGCGCAACTTGTTTACGACCATAACCCCCTCACTTCAACGCGGTTCAAAGCTAACCATTGCAAGGCAATGATGCTGGCCGCGTTGGCAATTCGTCCGTCGCGTACGGCTTGCAGGGCATCCTCGAACGCCCAGACCGTGACGCGGATATCTTCAGCTTCTTCCTCCAGCCCATGCAGGCCGCCGACCCCGGTTGTCTCGCAACGCCCCAGGAACAAATGCACGAATTCATTGCTGCCACCCGGCGATGGAAAATACTTGGTCATCGGCCAGAGCGCCCCGAATACAAGCCCAGCTTCCTCCTGCGCTTCGCGGTGAGCAACTTCTTCCGGCACTTCATCCTTGTCGATCAGACCAGCGACCAGTTCAATCAGCCAGGGATTGTCGGTCTTGCCCATGGCGCCGACGCGAAACTGCTCGATCAACACCACTTCATCGCGCTGCGGATCGTAGGGCAACACGCAGACCGCATCGTGGCGAACAAACACTTCACGATTGATTTCGCGGCTCATGCCACCGGCGAACAACTCGTGGCGCAAGTGCACGCGATCGAGCTTGTAAAAGCCCTCGTAGCACTTTTCGCGCCGAACGATATCAACGGCGGTCGGAATGGCGTTGGCAAAATCAGTCATGACAATCCTCGTTTACTGCTAGTCCGATCCGAGGCTCCTTTTGGTTACTTGCAACCTCGACTTCGCGCCATCCTAACGCGCCCGCGCCGTTTGATGCAGCCCCTTTCCAGTCAGCGGGATAGACGGTGAGGGCGAAACCAACTCTAATTAGCTTAGTGGCGAACTGACTGCTTCGTTGAGAGTCGAAGCGGATAACTTTTTGCCTTTCCCTGTTTTACGAAGGACGCCCATGTCGCTTTTTAAAATCGCCTCCGTGGCCGCAATCGCCCTGACCCTGGGCGCTTGCCAAAGCCTGTTCCAGCCCAACTACCGGGCGCCGCTGGAGACTACCCGCGATGCTTCCGAACAGCTGAAACCGGGTTGCACGACACCTGAATGCCCACTGGTGAACATCGATACGCTGCGCTTTCCCGCCGAGCCGCAGTTGGACGGCATTGTCGAAAAACGTCTGCTGCAAATGACCCGCACCTCGCCCGATGCCCCGGTGGCACCGACGCTGGCGGCCTATCGCGATGAGTTTTTGCGCACCGCCGGCCCGCGCTACAGCAGCTACTTGCAAGCCAAAGTACGTGAGCAGCATGACGGCTTGGTGATTGTCGAATTTTCCAGCTACCTGGACACCGGCGGTGCACATGGCACGCCGGGCCGCAGCTTCATCAACTATTCGCGCCAGCAGCATAAAGTGCTGACCTTGTCCGACATGTTGGTGCCAGGTCAGGAAGAGGCATTCTGGAAAGCGGCGCAGGTCGCGCACAACAGCTGGTTGATCAGCACCAAGCTCGATCAGGAACCGGAGTTCGTGAAGAGCTGGCCGTTCCAGAAAACCCAGAACATCGCGCTGACCTACGGCGGGGTGATCCTCAAGTACGACGTGAGCACCATCGCGCCTTACGCGCTGGGCCACGTCGAACTGAAGATCCCCTACCCTCGCCTGAACGGAATCATCAAGCCCGAGCTGTTTCCCGGCCGTAACTGAAGGCCCGACCCAGCACGAGTTGCAGCAACCCTGCCAGAATCAACGACGGCAGGGTTGCGCCGATGTCCGGATACAGATTGGCCAGCAAGTGATAGGTGCTGACCCCGCCCAGCCAGGCGAGCAGCGCCGGCCAGCGCAATGCGGCTGACGCCACTTGAGCCGAGCGCTTGCGCAGGATGAAGTGATCCACCAGCACCACGCCGAACAGCGGCGCAAACACCGAACCGATCAACAGCAGGAAGTTCTGGTATTGGGCCAATGGCGCCAGCAAGGCGATCAGGGTGCAGACCACACCGATGGCCAACGCCAGGTGTTCGACTTTCAAGCGCAGCAAAAACCCGCTGGAAACGGCCGCCGAGTGAATGTCGGCAAAGGCGTTTTCCGATTCATCCAGCAGAATCAGCAGCAGCGGAATCCCCAGGCCGGCACCGGCCAGCGCCAACAGCAAGGCATTCACTTCACCGCTCGGCGCGAACGCCAGGGTGTAAGCCACGCCCAGGCTCATCAGCCAGAAATTACCGATAAAGAAGCCAATCGCCGTCCCGCCGAACACGTTTTTCGCACGCTTGCCGAAACGCGAGTAGTCGGCGATCAGCGGCAGCCACGACAGCGGCATCGCGATGGCAATGTCGAAGCCCACGGCGAACGGCATCGAACCGTCACCGGCCTGCGCCCACAACGCCGCCAGATCGGCTTTGGCGAACAGGTTCCAGGTCAGCCAGATGCACGCGGCCAGCAGCAGCCAGATGCCCCATTTGCGCAGGATCTGGCGCACAAAGGTCAACGGACCGCTGACGGCCAGCAAGGTCGCCAAGGCACCGAAGAACAACGTCCAGAGCAGCGGACTGGAGAACAGACTGCCTTCGCTGAACGCACGCGCGCCGAGCAGGCTGGCAGCGTCGCGCATGACGATGATTTCGAACGAGCCCCAACCGATCAGTTGCAGCAGGTTCAGCACCGCTGGCAGGCTCGCGCCTTTCGCACCGAGGCTGAGTTTGAGCGCGGCCATCGACGACAGGCCGGTGTCACTGCCGATCACGCCGACAGCGGCCAGCAGCAGAACGCCGACCAGCGTACCGAGGAAGATCGCCAGCAGCGAACCGGACAGGCCAAGACCTGGTGCGAGCAATGCGCCGGTCTGCAAGACCATCAGGCCGATGCCGAGGGAGAACCACAGGGAAAACAGATCACGACCGCCGAAGACACGTTTGTCGGTCGGCACCGCGATGTCGGGTGAATAAGTGCTGGGTTGAATGCTCAAGGGTGTTATCTCAGAGGAACATTTGTTGTTGTGTTGAACTGCACCTGTAGGAGCGAGGCTTGCCCGCGAAGGCGGTGTGTCAGGTAAAACGCCTTCGCGGGCAAGCCTCGCTCCTACAGGGTATGCGCCAGTCAAGAAGCACTGACGCTGCGGGTCAAATCAAACCTTCTTGTACAGCTGACTGCCTTCCTGCTTGAACCGCTCTGCCTGTTCCGCCAATCCCCGGGCGACTTCGGCGTCGACGGTCTCGATGCGCTGGTTGGCCGCGTATTCGCGGACTTCCTGGGTGATTTTCATCGAGCAGAATTTCGGCCCGCACATCGAACAGAAATGCGCGACCTTGGCCGAATCCTTCGGCAACGTCTCATCGTGATACGAACGTGCGGTGTCCGGATCGAGGCCCAGGTTGAACTGGTCTTCCCAACGGAATTCGAATCGCGCCTTGCTCAAGGCATTGTCGCGAATCTGCGCGCCCGGGTGTCCCTTCGCCAGATCGGCGGCATGTGCGGCGATCTTGTAAGTGATGATCCCGGTCTTCACGTCATCCTTGTTTGGCAGGCCCAAGTGTTCCTTCGGCGTCACGTAGCAGAGCATCGCGCAACCGAACCAGCCGATCATTGCCGCACCGATACCCGAGGTGATGTGGTCGTAGCCTGGCGCGATGTCGGTGGTCAGCGGGCCGAGGGTGTAGAACGGCGCCTCGTCGCAGCACTCGAGTTGCTTGTCCATGTTCTCTTTGATCAACTGCATCGGCACGTGGCCCGGGCCTTCGATCATGGTTTGCACGTCGTGCTTCCACGCGATCTTGGTCAGCTCGCCGAGGGTTTCCAGTTCACCGAATTGCGCGGCGTCGTTGGCGTCGGCAATCGAGCCCGGACGCAGGCCGTCGCCCAGCGAGAAGCTGACGTCGTAGGCCTTCATGATTTCGCAGATCTCTTCGAAATGCGTGTAAGCGAAGTTTTCTTTGTGGTGCGCCAGGCACCACTTGGCCATGATCGAACCGCCACGGGAAACGATGCCGGTCACACGTTTGGCGGTCAGCGGCACGTAGCGCAGCAGCACGCCGGCGTGGATGGTGAAGTAATCGACGCCCTGCTCGGCCTGTTCGATCAGCGTGTCGCGGAACAGCTCCCAGGTCAGGTCTTCGGCAGCGCCGCCGACTTTTTCCAGCGCCTGATAAATCGGCACGGTGCCGATCGGCACTGGCGAGTTGCGGATGATCCACTCGCGGGTTTCATGAATGTGCTTGCCGGTGGACAAGTCCATGATGTTGTCCGCGCCCCAGCGAATGCCCCAGGTCAGTTTCGCCACTTCTTCTTCGATGGACGAACCCAGTGCGCTGTTGCCGATGTTGCCGTTGATCTTCACCAGGAAGTTACGGCCGATGATCATCGGTTCCAGTTCGGTGTGGTTGATGTTGGCCGGGATGATCGCGCGACCGCGAGCGATCTCTTCACGAACGAATTCGGGGGTGATGATTTTCGGCACGCTGGCGCCGAAGCTGTGGCCGGCGTGTTGCTGATCCAGCAGGCCAGCGGCACGGGCGACTTCAAGCTTCATGTTTTCGCGGATGGCGACGAATTCCATCTCGGGCGTGATGATGCCCTGACGCGCGTAGTGCATTTGCGTGACGTTGCCACCGGCCTTGGCGCGGCGCGGGTTGTTCACGTGAGCGAATCGCAGCTTGGTCAGCTCCGGATCGGCGAGGCGTTCCTTGCCGAAGTTCGAGCTGAGGCCGGGCAGACGCTCGGTGTCGCCACGGGCTTCGATCCATGGCGAACGCACATCGGCCAGGCCTTTGCGCACGTCGATGATCACGTTGGGGTCGGTGTACGGACCCGAGGTGTCGTACACGACAACCGGCGCGTTGATCTCACCGCCGAAGTCGGTCGGGGTCACATCAAGGCTGATTTCGCGCATCGGCACGAGGATGTCCGGGCGGGAGCCCTGAACGTAGATTTTTTGCGAGCGGGTAAACGGTTGAACCGATTGTTGATCGACTTGGGCCGAGTCACTCAGGTTCGTTATGTTTTTTGGTTTTATCGTCATCACGGGCTCTCCGAACACATCCAGGCAGTGGATTTTTTGTCGGAGCGAACCTGTAATCGAATGGACGCACGGGCGCTGGGAAAACCAGCAGTGCTGTGCTCAGTGCTCGAGGGGTGTTCGATTGTCGAACAACATCCCGGACGAAGCACAAGAGGACTCGCCGGGTGACGAGAAATCTTGTTCCCTACGCAGGCGCTAACCTGATCAGGTTCAACGGGATCCGAAATTATTCGATCTCAGCCTCATAGCAAGGCACCCCGACAAGAACCCGGCCAGTCTAGACACAACTGACAAAGAACGCCAACACCGCAGTAAACACCATGATGAATGGCGCAATCAGACGATTGTTGCCGCACGTATGCGCAACTACACTCGCAACGGCCATGTCGCGCATTGACGCTGAATGGGCTGCGCCGTACCTTTGGCGCTCAAATTATCAGTGTAATTTTTAGGGATGGCCTCATGCTGCGCAAACTCTCACTGGCCCTTGCCGTGTCTTGTGCTTCCAATGGAATGGCCTGGGCAGCAGAAGCGCCCTTATCGACCAAGACCGATCTGGTCAGCGTCTACCAGGAAGCGGTGGACAACAACGCCGACCTGGCCGCCGCCCGCGCCCAATATGGCGCGCAGAAAGAAGTCGTGCCCCAGGCGCGCGCCGGCTTGCTGCCGAATATTTCCGGTGGCGCCCAGTTGGCCAACGTGCGCACCGATATCGATCAACCGTCGTCCGTTGCCAACCGTAGCGCCAACTCCTATCAGGCAACGTTGGCTCAGCCTTTGTTTCGTGCCGATCGCTGGTTCCAGTACCAGGCCGCCAAGGACGTCAATGAGCAAGCCGCCCTGCAACTCTCGGCGACCGAGCAGAACCTGATCCTGCAAACCGCCGAGGACTACTTCAACGTGCTGCGCAGCCAGGACAACCTGGCCTCGACCAAGGCTGAAGAAGCGGCATTCAAGCGTCAGCTCGACCAGTCCAACGAACGCTTCGATGTCGGCCTGTCGGACAAGACCGACGTGCTGCAATCGCAAGCCAGTTACGACACCGCACGGGCCAACCGGATCGTTGCGCAGCGTCAGGTGGATGATGCGTTTGAAGCGTTGATCACCCTGACCAACCGTCAGTACAACTCGATTCAGGGCATCGTCCACACCTTGCCGATCCTGCCGCCGGCGCCGAACGACGCCAAGGCCTGGGTCGACACCGCCGCCAAACAGAACCTGAATCTGCTGGCCAGCAACTACGCGGTCAGCGCCGCCGAAGAAACCCTGAAGCAGCGCAAGGCCGGCCACGCACCAACGGTGGATGCGGTGGCCAAGTATGAGAAAGGCGACAACGATGCCTTGGGCTTCAGCAACCCGAACGGCTTCGGCCAGCCGTATGGTGGCCCCGTCGAGCAACGCACGCTGGCGCTGCAATTGAACATCCCGATCTACAGCGGCGGGCTGACCAGTTCGCAGGTTCGCCAGTCGTACTCGCAACTGGACCAGACCGAACAACAGCGTGAGAGTCTGCGTCGGCAAGTGGTGGAGAACACCCGCAACCTGCACCGCGCGGTGAACACTGATGTCGAGCAGGTGCAGGCGCGCAAGCAGTCGATCATCTCCAACCAGAGCGCGGTGGAAGCGACCGAAATCGGTTATCAGGTGGGTACGCGCAACATCGTCGATGTGCTCGACGCGCAGCGTCAGCTGTACACCTCGGTGCGCAATTACAACAACACCCGCTACGACTACATCCTCGACAACCTGCGCCTGAAGCAGGCCGCCGGCACGCTGAACCCGGGGGATTTGCAGGACCTGAAACGCTATCTCAAGGCTGACTACAACCCGGACAAGGACTTCCTGCCACCGGACCTGGCCAAGGCTGCGGCTGAGCAGTTAAAGGCAAAACCGGGGCAATAGTATTCGACGCGACTCTTTGTAGGAGCCGGCTTGCCGGCGATGGCGATTCCGAAGACGCCATCGCCAGCAAGCCGGCTCCTACAGAATCGGGGATGACGGTGATTTTGAGGTTCACGCAAAACCCGTAGGAGCCAGGCTTGCCGGCGAAGGCGATTTCAAGGAAGCCTTCGCCGGCAAGCCTGGCTCCTACAGGTCAGCGATTGATCAATCGATCCAACCCATCCAGCAACCGCTGCAACGCGCCCTGATTGGTGCGCATCACTTTCAGCCCCGCGTCTGCCATTCGCTGCGCATCGCGCGGCAATTCGAACAACCGCTGCACTGCCAGCGCCAAACCCTCGGCATCTTCCACTTCCTGCAACGCCCCGGCGCTGCGCAACTGCGCGGCGATTTCGAGGAAGTTGAACAGGTGCGGCCCACTGAGCACCGGTTTCGCCAGCGCGGCGGGTTCCAGCAAGTTATGGCCACCGTTCGGCACCAGACTGCCGCCGACAAAAGCGCTGTCGGCCAGGGCGTACAAAAACAGCAACTCGCCCATGGTGTCACCGAGCAACACCGACGTATCGGCGGTAACCGGCTCGCCGGAGGAACGACGCACCGTGGCGAAACCCTGCTGCCTGCAAAGCTCGAACACCGCGTTGAAACGCTCTGGATGACGCGGCACCAGAATCAGCAACGCATCGGGATGACCGGCAAGCAACTGACGATGCGCCGCCAGCACCACTTCGTCTTCACCGTCGTGAGTGCTGGCGGCGATCCACACCGGACGCTCCTGCGCCCGCCATTGCCCACGCAACTCGGTCGCACGCTGGAGCAGTTGCGGGTCGATGGTCAGGTCGAACTTGATCGAACCGGTCACTTCAACCGTTTCCGCACGGGCGCCCAAATCGCGGAAGCGCTGGGCCTCGGCTTCGGTCTGCACGGCGAACAGGCTCATTTCGGCGAGCATCGGCTGAGTCAATTTACCGAAGCGGCCATAGCCTTTGGCGGAACGCTCGGACAGTCGTGCGTTGGCCAGCGCCACAGGAATCCCGCGTTTGGCGCATTGATGAATGTGGTTGGGCCAGAGCTCGGTTTCCATGATCACCGCCAGTGTTGGCCGGACCCGGTCAAGAAACCGCGCCGCCGCGCATGGCAAGTCGTAAGGCAAATAGCAGTGCTGGATGCGCGGCTCGTTGGCGAACAAGGCGTGGATGCGTTCGGAGCCCGTCGGCGTCATGCAGGTCACGGTGATCGGCAGCGCTGGATAACGTTGCAGCAACGCGCGAATCATCGGCGCTGCGGCAATGCTCTCGCCCACGGACACCGCGTGCACCCAAATGCCGCCTGGCTTCATCGCCGGCAGCCCGAGCGAGAACCGCTCGCCGATGCGTTTGGCATACGCCGGTGCCTTGCGCGAGCGCAGCCACAGCCGAATCGCTACCAGTGGCAGCCCCAGGTAAAACAGCGCGGTGTAGAGAGTTCTATTCATGGCGGCGGAGTTTATCGGTTTTTTCGCCGATCGCCTGCAAGTGCACGGCAAAACGTTCCGCCAGCCAACGGGCCGCCGGGCCGAGCGGTTCATCGCGGCGCCAGACCAGCTCCACCACCAGTGCCGGCGGCGTCCATTCGCTGGCCAGTTCGACCATCAACCCCTGATACGCCGGATACTGCACCACGTGCCGTGGAAGCCAGGCCCAGCCGAGGCCACGCACCAGCCATTCGGCCATCACGTAGAAACTGTCGGCCCGCCAGACCTGCGGGCTGGCCGGCTCGCTGCCGGGATACACACTGGACTGGGTCGACATCAGCAACTGCCGATGCTGCGCCAGTTGCTGACAATCGACCGGAGCCTGTGTCGCCAATGGATGCCCGACGCCGCACACCGTGACCATTTCGACGCTGCCCAGCACTCGCCGTTCGAGCGCCTCGGGAATCTGATCGTGATAAAACAACAAACCGAGATCGGCCCGACGCTCCACCAGCTTGCGCGCCACATCGCCCTGGGCAGCGCTGGTCAATTGCACTTCAAGGCTGGGAAACTGTTCCGCCAGGGCTTCGAAACTTTCAATGATCGGCTGATACGGCATCGCCTCATCCTGAGCCACGCGCAGGCGAGCTTCCTGGCCACGCGTCATTGCCAGCGCCCGACCATTCAGGCGCTCGCATTGACGCAGCACTTCCCGCGCCTCATCCAGCAACGCATTGCCGGCCTCAGTGAGTTTGGGCTGCCGGCCGCTGCTGCGGTCGAACAGGCTCACACCCAGGTCTTCTTCCAACAGCGCTATCGAACTGCTGACCGCCGACTGCGCCTTGCGCTGGTCCCGCGCCACAGCGGAAAACGATCGCTGCTCGGCAACGCTGACGAACAAACGCAACTGCTCCAGATTCCATTGAATGTTCATGGACAACCCATCTCCCATACAGATAGGTAATGACTTTACCCCATCTGAGCAACCTCTAAAATGCCGACCTCATAAAGCAACACTTCACACGAGGATGCACCCATGACCGCTTACTACTACCTGGCCATCGCCATCTGCGCCGAAGTGATCGCCACTGTTTCGATGAAAGCGGTCAAAGGCTTCAGCACACCGCTGCCGCTGATTCTGGTGATCGTCGGTTATGGCATTGCCTTCTGGATGCTGACATTGGTGGTGCGCAGCGTGCCGGTGGGTGTGGCGTACGCGGTGTGGGCCGGCATGGGGATCGTGATGGTCAGCGTCGCGGCGCTGTTTATCTACGGGCAGAAGCTGGATGTGCCGGCGATGCTCGGGATGGCGCTCATCGTGCTTGGCGTTGTGGTCATCCAGCTCTTCTCCAAAACCGCCGGGCACTAAGCCCTGAAACACAATCCCATTGTGGGAGCGGGCTTGCTCGCGAAGGCGGCGTGTCAGGCAATATAAAAGTTGCCTGACGCACCGCCTTCGCGAGCAAGCCCGCTCCCACAGTTTGATCACCAACAAATCCCCACTTCTTCGAGTCTGTATACTGCGCCCTCGTCTTGAACACTGAGGTCGCTGCATGCCATCCGTTATTTCCACCGACGTTTTGATTGTCGGCGCTGGTGTCGCCGGCCTCTGGCTGAATGCGCGCCTGCGCCGCCAGGGTTTTTCGACCGTGTTGGTGGAAAGCGCCACCCTCGGTGGCGGGCAGAGCCTGAAGTCCCAAGGCATCATCCACGGCGGCGCCAAGTACGCGCTGCATGGCGCCCTGACCGGCGCCTCGGAAGCCATCGCCGACATGCCGCGCCGCTGGCGTGAAGCCCTGGCCGGTGACGGTGAACTGGATTTGTCCGGTGTGCGCCTGTTGTCCGAAGCCCATTACCTCTGGTCCCCCGGCACGATCGCCGGCAACCTCACCAGTTTCTTTGCCAGCAAAGCCGTGCGCGGTCGCGTCGATCAGGTCAAGGGCGACCAATTGCCGCCGGCCCTGCAAGACAAGCGCTTCAAGGGCAAGGTCTATCGCCTGGCAGAACTGGTGATCGACGTGCCAAGCCTGATTCAGCGCCTCGCCGACCTGGCCGGTGACGGCTTGCTCGCCGGTAAGACGATCGAGCCGTTGCTGGACGCTGGCGTTCTGGTCGGCCTGAAGGTCGACGAGCGTGAAATCCGCGCCCAACGCATCATCTTGAGCGCCGGTGCCGGGACGGCAGCGCTACTCGAAGCACTGGGGCTGACCAAGCCCGCCATGCAACGTCGACCGCTGCACATGATCATCGCCAAAGGGCCCGGCCTCAAACCGCTGTACGCCCATTGCCTGGGGGGCGGCACCAAGCCGCGCATCACCGTGACCACCCATCCGGCCGCCGATGGCCAATGGGTCTGGTACCTGGGTGGCGATATCGCCGAGGCCGAAGGGGTTGCCCGCGAACCGGCCGAGCAAATCGCCACCGCGCAAAAAGAACTCGGCCAATTGCTGCCATGGATCGACTTGAGCACCGCGCAATGGGCGACCTTGCGCGTGGACCGCGCCGAGCCGCTGCAATCGGGCCTGACGCGACCGGACAACGCCTTCCTTGCCGAAGAAGGCCGCTTGCTGGTCGGCTGGCCGACCAAACTGGCGCTGGCGCCGGACTTTGCCGACCGCGTCATCAGCTCATTGCAACGTGACGGCATCCAGCCAAGCCATCCCGCGCCGCTGCCCGAGTTGCCAAAGCCGCCGATGGGCGTCCCGGCCTGGGAGCAACTGCTGCCATGAGCCAACCGACCCTGCACGACTTGCATCGCCCGCTGGGCAGCACCGGCCTGATGGTTTCGCCCCTGGGCTTGGGCACCGTCAAACTCGGCCGTGATCAAGGCGTGAAATACCCCAACGGCTTCCAGATCCCCGACGATGACGAAGCGCGCATGCTGCTCAAACTCACGCGCGACCTGGGCATCAACCTGATCGACACCGCCCCGGCCTATGGTCGCAGTGAAGAACGACTCGGCCCGTTGTTGCGCGGTCAACGCCAGGACTGGGTGATCGTCAGCAAGGTCGGCGAAGAGTTTGCCGACGGCCAGTCCCGCCACGATTTCAGCGCCGCGCACACCCGGCTCTCGGTGGAACGCAGCCTGCAACGTCTGGAAACCGATTTTATCGATCTGGTGCTGGTGCACTCCGACGGCAACGACCTGGCGATCCTCAACGACAGCGAAGTCTACGCGACCCTCGCCGCGCTCAAGGCCGAAGGCAAGATTCGTGGCTATGGTTTCTCCGGCAAAACCGTGGAAGGCGGTTTGAAGGCTCTGGAACAAGGTGATTGCGCGATGGTCACCTACAATCTGAACGAACGGAACGAGAAGCCGGTCATTGACTATGCTGCTGATCACGGCAAAGCCATCCTGGTCAAAAAAGCCCTCGCCAGCGGTCACGTCTGCCTGAGTCCAGGTGTGGATCCGGTGCGCGCCAGTTTCGAGTTGTTGTTTGAACATCCGGGTGTGGCCAGTGCTATTGTCGGGACCATCAATCCGCTGCACCTCGCCCACAACGTCGCGACCGTTGCCCAGGTCCTACGTAGCAACTGATGCCGCCCCACGCGGCCTTAAGCAGGAGCCGACATGCCGCGTACGCTCATTAGAAAGAACCCGAGCAACTTCAAGACCCTGCCGTTATTCGTCGAAGCGACTCCCGAAGGCCTGAGTTATCAAAGCGTCGGGATGCCGCTGAATTTTTCCCAGACCTTGCAACGTCGCCGCCCGGTGACGGTGGCTGACAGCGAACGGTTCGCCGTGGAGCTGGCCAATCTCGGGGTTTCGGTACGCCTGACCCTGCATTGGCAGAATCGCGATTACTGGGTGTTGGTACGTCAGCGTCGGCAAGACCGTGGCGATGTGGTGCTCAAGCTGATCTCCGGTTACGTGCCGGCCCACGAACTGAACCTGCCGCTGCACACCGCCATCCAGGAGATTGCCGAAGAGTGCCTGCTGGAAACGCCGGAAGGCTGGCTCGGCGGGCGCTTCAACGACACCTGGCTGCCGGCGCCCTACTCCGCCGCGCTGCACTATCGCGAGGCGTTGCCGTTTCGATTGACGCCGCTATCCGGCTCGGCGCGGCCGGTGCGCTGCGCCAACCTGCAGTTGATCGAACGACCGCGCGCCTATGTGCACCTGCCGACCGCGTCGCTGCAACTGATCTATGACTTGCGCCTGGACGTGCCCAAGGAAGCCAAATCCCTGAGCCTGTTTCATGTCGACGAACGACTGGAGGGCGATCAACTGGTGGCCCGACTAGACCGCAAGCGTCCCGACTTGTACCTGATGCCGTTGCAGGACGGCCAGCCGATGGCCGAGTTGTATACCCTGAAAAAGGATCACCTTTACCCGGCGAGCACGCGCGGCTTGTATCTGGCAGAGAGTTTTGCCCAGCAGCAAGGCTGGCTGGTGCGCGATGAGCGGATTCGCTGGAAGGATTGGGTGCGCCAGCAAGGCTTGAACCCGCCGGGGAAAGATTCCGGTTTGGCGCGGTTGCGCGGGAAGGCGAAGCAATTGCTGAAAAAGATCGTGCCGCGCAAGAAGGTCAGTTCCTAAAAACCCAGCATGCGTACACCTAACCCTGTAGGAGCTGGCTTGCCAGCGATGGTCGTTAACGATGACGCGTGTCTACTGAGTAAACGCGGCGCCCTTGAGCCCATCGCTGGCAAGCCAGCTCCTACAAAAGTTTGGTATCACTCGGACTTGCGGATTTTTTCGACTATCGCGGTCGTGGAACTGTTTTCCACCAGCCCCAGCACTTTTACCGTTCCGCCATACGCCGTCACGATGTCCGCACCGACGACCTGGTCGATCCCGTAGTCCCCACCCTTGACCAGCACGTCCGGCTTGACCTCGCGCAGCAGGTTTTCCGGGGTGCCTTCAGGGAAGCTGATCACCCAATCCACCGCACCCAGACCTGCCAGTACCGCCATGCGACGGTCGACGCTGTTGATCGGACGACCCGGCCCTTTCAGGCGGCTGACCGAAGCATCGTCGTTGACCGCAACGATCAGACGATCGCCTTGAGCGCGCGCCTGTTCGAGGTACGTCACGTGGCCGGCGTGCAGGATGTCGAAGCAGCCATTGGTGAAGACGATCTTCTCTTTGTGCGCACGCGCATCGTCGACCGCCAGCAACAACTGCTCAAGACCCAGCACACCGCGCTCGGAACCTTCTTCACGCTGGATGGCGCGACGCAGTTCCGGGGCGCTGATGGCCGCCGTACCGAGCTTGCCGACAACGATGCCTGCCGCCAGGTTGGCCAGGGCCACGGCGTGAGGCAATTCCTCGCCCGCGGCAATCGCCGCCGCCAGGGTGGAAATCACGGTATCGCCGGCACCGGTCACGTCGAACACTTCACGTGCACGAGCCGGCAGGTGCAACGCCGGATGATCCGGGCGCAACAGGGTCATACCGTGTTCGCCGCGAGTCACCAGCAACGCGCCGAGGTCGAGGTCGTGCATCAGCTGCGCGCCCTTGCTCACGAGTTCATGCTCATCGGCGCAACCGCCGACGATGGTCTCGAATTCGCTGAGGTTCGGAGTGATCAGGCTCGCACCCCGGTAGATCGAGAAATCCTTGCCCTTGGGATCGGCCAGCACCGGAATGCCACGGGCGCGGGCGGCCTGGATCAGCACTTGATGATTTCTCAACGCGCCTTTGCCGTAGTCGGACAGCACCAGCACCTTGATGCCTTCGAGCAGTTCATCGACTTGCTCGCTGAGCGCCAACGCGTCGGTGGCGAAGGGTTCTTCAAAGTCGATACGCAGCAGTTGCTGGTGACGGCTCATGACCCGCAGCTTGACGATGGTCGGCTGGTGCGCGATGCGCTGGAACAACGCCCGTACGCCAGCGCCCTTGAGGCTGTTGGCCAGGCTGTCGGCGGCTTCATCGTCGCCGGTCACGCCGACCAGCGAGGCCGGTGCGCCGAGGGCGGCAATGTTCAGGGCAACGTTCGCGGCACCGCCCGGGCGGTCCTCGATTTGCTCGACTTTGACGACGGGTACCGGCGCCTCAGGGGAAATCCGTGAGGTACCACCATGCCAGTAACGGTCGAGCATGACATCGCCGACCACCAAGACAGGGGCTTGATCGAATCGCGGCATGGACAACTTCATGGAGCAACCCACATACAGAATGAACAGGGGCGGGATATTAACACAGGGTTGGCGTGGGCTTGTGTGGCGGCTGCAACGGGATGATTTTGCAGGGTTTATTGCTCATTTATTGAGCAATAAACCCGATAACCGCCGGCAAGCGTCTGCCATCTCCAGCGTTTGCGTGTCGATTTCACACTCGGCGCACAACGGTGCCTCGTAGGGACTGTCGATCCCCGTGAAATCCTTGATCCGTCCTTGCCGGGCCGCCCGATACAAGCCTTTTGGGTCGCGCTGCGCGCATACCGCGAACGAGGTGCTCACATACACCTCGATAAAATCGCCCTCGGCGAACAGCCGTCGCGCCGCATCACGCTCGGCCCGAAACGGCGAAATCGCCGCAACAATCACGATCAGGCCGGCATCGACCATCAGCCTCGCCACCTCGGCCATGCGCCGGATATTTTCCCGACGACATTCAGCCCCCATCCCCAGGTCACGGCACAGACCGGCGCGCAGATTGTCACCATCGAGCACAAAGGTATGCCGCCCGAGCTCGTTGAGTTGCAGCTCAAGGGCATTGGCCAGCGTTGACTTGCCCGCGCCGGACAACCCCGTCAGCCAGAGGCAGCGCGGCCGCTGCGATTTGATCGCGGCACGGTCGTTGATCGACAGCGACAACGCATAAGGCCTGATCCCGGGGACTGACATCGACAGCGCCTCATTCATAACCGAGCATCTCGTAATCTCGCTGGTACACCCGCCGTACCAACCGGCGGGTGAGCACTGAGCAGAAGTCACGGGCAGGCGCCGTGCGCCGCTGCTGCGAGCTGTTGATGTGCGGCAGCGGTACCGCGCCGCCCACCTGCTCGCACACGCGCTGAAAGTCGCGCTCCAGATGTTCCTGATAACCGATGAAATCCAGCGCCAGGTGCCCGAAGGAATCGGTGAGAAAATCCGTTTGCGCAGCGAAATGCAGCTGCCGGTGGATCGTTTCCGGGTGCAGCCAGCGAGCGACGAAATCGTCGAAATCGCGGTAGTGGCTGACCAGTTTTTGTGCGGGTCGGTCGCGCAGACTCAGCTCGTTGCCCCGCAGAAAAGCGTAGGCCGAGTACGCCCTTTCCAGCGGATCGCGAACAAAAGCAAACTTGAAACTGTCGGCAAACTGCTCGGGAAATTGCTGTTCGTACCAGTACAAGGGCAAGTGCCCCGGGCTCCAGCCATCGAACAGCGCCGCACAGACACTGCTCCCGGCGCATTTGGGGACGTGAATGAACAGACAGGAACGCTGTGTGAAAGGCTGGGGATAACACAGGTTGGCCGACATCGACCGATTGACCACCTGACGGTCCACGACCGACAGACGCCCCAGCAAGAATTGCCGTTGCGCCTTGGGCAACAGCTTCCAGAGATAACGTTGCAACATTGCAGCACCCGCGCGAAGGGGATGGCCCCCTCGATTGAAGTCAAAGTTCGTTCAGGAACCTTAACAAGCGCGTTGCCGAGATTTATTCAGGTTTGGTCAAGAAAGGTAAAGGTCTGGATACAATTCACCGGACGCATTGCACGTCGATGAGCGCGAGGGTGAGCCAGGCTCACCCTCGCGTCGGGTCAGGCGATGTTTTCTGCCGGTGCATCGAGCCCCATCGCATGCAGGCGCGAGTAGTAGCCGTTTTGCGCCAGAAGCTGGGCGTGGGTGCCGCGCTCGACAATTTCCCCATGATCCATGACCAGGATCAGATCGGCCTTCTCGATGGTCGACAAGCGGTGAGCGATCACCAGCGTGGTGCGACCTTTCATGACCTGATCCAGTGCCGCCTGAATGTGCCGCTCGGATTCGGTATCGAGCGCCGAGGTCGCCTCGTCGAGAATCAGCAACGGTGCGTTCTTCAACAAGGCCCGGGCAATCGCCAGACGCTGACGCTGACCACCGGACAGCAACACGCCGTTTTCGCCGACCTGAGTGTCCAGGCCTTGCGGCATTTGCGAGATGAAGTCCATCGCATAAGCGTCCGCGGCGGCCTTTTCGATGTCTTCACGCGGCGCACCGGCGAGGTCGCCGTAGGCAATGTTGTTGGCGATGGAGTCGTTGAACAGGGTCACATGCTGCGTCACTTGCGCCACATGCCGACGCAGATTACGCAGACGGTAATCTTCGATTTCAACGTCATCGAGCAGGATTTCGCCGGTTTCATGGTGATAGAAACGCGGAATCAGACTGGCCAGGGTCGACTTGCCGCTGCCGGAACGCCCCACCAACGCGATCATTTGCCCCGGCGCCGCGGTGAAGCTGATGTTCTTCAGCACTTCACGGTCGGTACCTGGGTAGGTGAAGCTCAGGTTACGCACTTCCAGGTGACCGCTGACGCGATCGCGCTCGACGGTGCCGGTGTCGATCTCAGGCTCGACGTCCAGTTGCTCGAAAATGCTTTCGGCACCGGCGACGCCTTTCTGGATGGTCGAACTGACTTCCGACAACTGGCGAATCGGTTTCGGCAATAGGCCGGCGGCGGTGATGTAAGCCACCAGGTCACCTGCGGTGGCATCGCCGCGCAGGAACAACACGAGGAACATCAGCACTGCCATGGCGGTGTAGATCACCAACTGCAGCATCGGCGTGTAGACCGCGCCGGTCTTGGTCATGCGCAATTGCTTGTCGGTGTTGCCCTGACTGGCTTCGGCAAAGCGCCGCTCTTCATAGCTTTCACCGCCGAAGCTGCGCACCACGCGATAGCCCTGAATGGTTTCGGACGCCACGTGTGTCACGTCGCCCATCGCCACCTGGATCTTCTTGCTTTGCTTGCGGAATTTCTTGCTGGCGCTGCTGACCATGATCGCGATGATCGGCAGGATCGCCAGCATCACCAGGGTCAGTTGCCAGTTCATCCACAACAGGTAGGCAAACAGGAACACCACGGTCAGGCCTTCGCGAATGACCACTTTGATGGCATCCGTGGCAGCACCGGTGACCATGGTCACGTTAAAGGTGATACGCGAAATCAGGTGCCCGGAGTTATGGGTGTCGAAATAGCGGTTGGGCAAAACCAGCAATTTGTTGAACAGCTCGACGCGCAGGTCATGGACCAGACCGAGGGAGACCTTGGCCAGGTAATAGTTGCCCAGGAACGACCCCAGGCCTTGCCATGCCGCGATCAGGATGATCAGCAGCGGCACGGCCATCAGCAACTGCAAGTCTTTTAGGTAGGGAACATTCGGGAACAGCACCGCTTCGGGGTTGCTCAAGCCGTCGACGAAGTATTTGAGAATCCCGGCCAGCATCGGCTGTGTCGAGGCAAAAATCACGAAGCCAATGATACTGATGGCAAACAGGCCCCAGTACGGGCGCACATACGACAGCAGGCGCAGGTAAATCTTCAAGCTCGACGGCGCAGGCGAATCAGGGCTAGTCATGAGAACCCGTTGTATGAGAAAAGAGCCCGCGAGTGTAACACAGGCCATTTTAGTCGCTGAGCTGCGGTAATATGGCCGGCTATCCATGCCTCACGGCGTCGACCCCGGAGTATTGATGCAAGCGCTTGACCACACCCGATACCTCGCCCTGCGCGAGGGTGCACAAGTCCTTGAAGCGGATGGTTCGGGAGACAAGGTGCTGCGGTTGACGGACGGCTCGATCCTCAAGCTGTTCCGCCGCAAGCGTCTGTTGACGTCGGCCGCCTGGTATCCGTACGCCAAACGTTTTGCCGACAATTGTGATGCATTGCGTGAACGGCACATTCCCTGCCCGTCGATTCGTCAGGTCTACCGCATCGCGAGTATCGAGCGCGATGCCGTGCACTACGATCCGTTACCGGGTCAGACCCTGCGCCAGTTGCTGGACGACGAAGGCGACGCTGATCCGCTGCGCGGCCAGTTGGGGGCGTTCATGGCGACCCTGCATGAGCGAGGGATCTATTTCCGCTCGGCGCACCTGGGCAACATCGTGCTGACGCCCGAGCATCAATTGGGTTTGATCGACATTGCCGATATGCGGGTCTATCGCCGTCCGCTGCGCAAGACCCTGCGGCTGCGCAACTTCAAGCATATGGTGCGTTACCCGCAGGATCGCCAGTGGTTGCTCGACGATCGCGGTGAGGTGTTCATGCAGAATTATGGCCAGACCCAGAGCGTTTGCTCTGCGGAAGAACTGAGCATCGCCCTGCAAAAATGATCTGGACACCTTCGCCTCCGGGGAGGAGGCGAAGGTCAGGCATTACGCCAGTGCCTGGCGTCGCGCTTTCAATACACGCGAGAGAATCATCGCCGAAGGCAGCAACACCAGTGGCCACAACTCGTCCGGGTTGCCGATCAGCAAACTTCCATCGAAGTTCAGCATCACCAACGCACACGCCAGGTAAACACCCCACGCATCGCGCAGACGCCAGGCTTGCCACAGCGAAGCCACCATCAACCCGACAAACAGCAGCAACGCCACCGCACCGCCGTAAAGCCCCATGGCCACGAAGATATTGTGCGGATGCTGGATCGGCATCGTGCCATCGAGCAACTGTTCAGTATGGAAACCGATGCCGCAGCCCAGCGCCCAACCGCAGTTGCGCCACTCGCCGATCATGATGTGGAAGATTTCGATGCGGTACGAATCACCCCGGTTCCACAGGGACAGGAACCAAAGCTCGTTGTGCACCATCCAGAACAACAGACCGAGAATCACCAGGCCAACCGCCATCGCACTGCCCACCAGACGCGGCTTCTTGTAAAGCGCGTAAAGCAGCCAGGCGCCCAGCAGGAAGGCTCCGCCCACCAACGCGGTGCGTGTCTGCATGACAAAGACCACGGCGAACACCGCTAGGAAGACAGCCAGGCCACCTTCGATCAGCCTCCGCTCCTTGACCCACATCGGCAGCGCCAGCCCCAATGCGCAGAACAGCCAGATACTGGCATAGATGACATTTTCCAGACGCCCTGGAAGCAGTCCGACACGGATGCCGACGGCATACTCACCGGTCACCCAGGCGTAGATCGCCGAACTGAACACGTACAACGTCAGGACCCAGAACTGCGCACGAACGAAGGCCGAGCTGCGGAAAAACTGTGGATTGGTGAGGGCGCCCACGACCATCACGAACATCAGCACATAGAAAATGTGCTTGAAGAACTGCGCATGTCCGGCAATCGTCGCCGGAACCAGAAACCACAACAGGAAAGCCAGCCACCCCAGCGCCAACGGGAGCTTGAACAGGCCTGCCCCGCGCTCCTTGACCAGAAAGACCAGCCCAGGCAAAACCATCAGGCCGTAATACAGGTTGTTGGTCCACTTCGAAGACCAGCCCACCACAAAACTCAACAGGAACAAGCAAAGTGCTGCCCCGAAGTACGACGTGATGGTGATTTTTCCTGGCTTCATGCCGCTAAATTCCATTGACTACCCAACCTATTGCCACACCAAGAATCAGGGCCACGACCAGCTTGATTCGATCGAGACGTTTACGCCTTAACTTGTTTTGCCGCTCCTGTGGAACCACCACGTGCTCACCGAAACCGGTGTGCAGTACCGCGTCGTTCTCCAGAATCAGCGCATAGCGGTTTTCGCCGGCATACAGGCGCGACAGGTCTTTCTCTCCGGAAAAAGCGGAGTACGGTGCATGAATCAGGTAATCGGCACGGCGTCGCAAGCCCGGGTTCAGGGAGAAGCCCTGCCAGTCGGCCTTGTGCGAGCCCAGCACATAGAAAGGAATGCCGTGGCTGACTTTGCGCTCGTTCAAAAACACATAAGGACTGTGAACCTTGAGGTCATGATTGAAGCTGCGCAGCCACACCTGCAAGGCTTGCGGATCTTCTTCCAGCAAGCATTGGGACTCTTCGATAAAGCCTTCGCGGTAGAAGTCCCAGTCATCTTCGCAGTGGAAAATCCACGAGGTCTGCACCTCGGCATAGGCCGCATCGATGGATCGTAGCTGGCCCAGTCGCGGATTGTTGATGAAGAACCGGGTATGCGCACGCCAGTGCTCCGGAATGCAGGCCTCGACGGCGCTGTCGCCGGAGTCCTCGGTAATGAATACCTTGCGGATGGGAGCCGTATTGAACCGGTCAAACGTCTCCAGGGTTCGCTTCAACAGATCGAAGCGACCGCAACTGGTGATGACGACCGAAATGTCGCTAGTCTCGCTGAACAGCATTTATTTACACCGCTCCATTAGTGGTTTGACCGCCGGCTTCACAGCCCGAGCGTTAAGCGTATTTTTTCTTTCCAGCCCAGCGGAACGTGCTCGCGTAGCGGCGCGCGCAGGGCGTCGACAATCGCATGCCCAACGGCGCGGAAGGTGTAACGCTGCTCTACCAGAGCCTGCCCGGCCAATGAAATGGACTCGGTCAGTTGCGGGGACTCTCGCAACACCGCGAGTTTTTCCCTCAATTCATCGCGCGTTCGATAAAGCACAATGTTGTGCATATCGACAAAACCCAATGCGCGATTCTCTTCTTCGCCCTGATCGTAAGCAAACAACACACAACCACAGGCCATAGCCTCGAAATTCTTGATCATGTATTCGCCCATGCCGACATCGGCACTCACGAAATAACGGATCCGGCTCAACGTCTCGCAGTATTCCTCACCCGACTTGGTGCGCGTGATCAGCAGGTTTTCGACTTCGGCCACGGACTCGAGCATCGCCCTGCGTCCGGCATAGGCAACACTGTTCAGGCTGCCGACGAAACCCAGCTCGATGTCACGTTCACGCTGACGGTTCTGCAACAGCGCCTGATCGTAGCCCTTGGGCACGAAATGCGCGTCAAAGCCTTCATCGCACAGGCGCTGGCTGACCATGTAACCCGAGCTGATCACCCGCGCCCAGGGCAACTTGCGGTAATGGGCGCTGAACTTTCCGGTGTACTTGCACGGAATGTAATTCTGGTACGCATCGTGTTCCAGAATAACCAGATTGGGCAGGGTCTGTATGAACCTCACCTGTCTGATTTCTTTTTTGAAGCGCAGGAAGAACACGATCCGGTCATAGCGAGAGACATCTACGTGCTTGCGAAAGTAGCCACGCAAGTCGTCCTGTTCCTCACTGGTCAATTCGCGCTTGTCACACTCGCACTGCTCAGCGATACCGTCATACAGCCGGTCGAGGATCGCTCGCTGCTCTTTCTGCACCAGAAACAGAACTTTCAATTGGTCTCTCTCTTTCCCGACAGCTCATGGACCCAGAATAATTCATGGCGTCGCACCGCTTTACGGAAGAACTCGTTTTCGCCGAAAGCCGGCCATTGCCTGGCAGCCAGGCAACGTTGTATCGCCCGGCGGAGTAAACGCTTGAGGGGAAGTCGCGGCTGAAGGTCGTGCATCATGCCCAACGACATGGCCTTGTGCCACTGTTTTTCGGTCGACAGGCAAAGCGACCAGGGGCGCAATGGCTCTTCGGCACTGATCTGCGGAGGCATCGCCACACCCGCACCGGCATCGCCCATTGGCCAGCGATCGTTATCGTGCAGGTGATTGGCGTAATGCAACAAAGTCTCGGGCTGCCAGGCTGTAGCGCCCAGCGCCTGCATCACTGCTTGTTGCGAACACAGGTGGTCCGGGTGCGGGTCAAAGCGCGGATGCGGCAAGACAATGACCTGGGGCTGAATGCGCTCGATCAGCTCTTTCAGGTCGGCCAGCAGGTTGTTCCAGGACGGCACGCCATCCACATCACTGCCCAGGGCGAACGGATTGAACCGTCGAAAATAACGGGTATCACCCAGTTGCGCCTCGCGGGACAACACGGCCTCGGCCGGCGCGTTTTGCATGGCAGGCAACTGCAGACAGAAGTAGCCCAGCTGGACACAGCGCTCCTGAGGTACGCCGCCCCACAATGGCACGCTGATACTGTCCCAGGCGCGAAGCGAACCTTTCAAGCGGGATGCTTCGACGCCTTTGAGCCCCATCTGCTGATAGTGTTCGGCCTCGATTTCACCGGCGGTCAAGGTCACGATCCAGCTTTCGCTGGCACTGCTGTACAAGCCGAACGCGGCCAATTCGGCATCGTCGGCATGGGGCGCGATCACCATCACCCGCCGATTGCTGTAATCCGGATGTTCGAACGCCCAAAGTACCGGTTCGCCGAGCAATCGGCAGAAACGCCCGCGCAAACGCAACTCGCCTTTGGACAGAACCTGCGCCTGGCCGCTGAGATTGAGGTAACGCAGACCGCTCACACCACGCTCAAAGACTTGCCGGTCCGGACTGTCGCCACCCGACAGCTCCACTATTGGATCGAGAAAGCGCCCCAGCCAGGTGCTTTTGATCCGTAACGCCAGCACCAGGGTCGCGTCGTCCACCAGCATGACGCCGTCATCCAGCCGCAAATGCTCACCGTCCAGGTGAACCTTGGGTTGTTGGGTATAGGGCGGGAAGCTGTACTCGTAATCGTCTTTGGGCGAATAAAACAAATGGTCGGCAAACCATGCTTCGTGAGCGATCCAGCCCAGGACCGCCAGAATCAGCGGCAACCACCAGGCCACCAGCACGCCGATGGCAATCAACAGCACCAGCGCGACCAGCAGGCCGATGCGTTTCTGGCGCCGATGGCGCTTGAGCAATTGCTGTTTACGGCTCATGGATTGGCTCATACGGTGAAGACTGGCACAGGATTGCACCAGCGATCCTTGTATTCACGATCGGCGCGACCGAAGGAGAAGCGCAGGGGCTTGTCCAGCGCTCGCGCATGCTCCCAGGCACTTTGCGTATTGAGAAAGCTCAGCACGCTGCCAGGGCTGAATTCACGGGTTTGCGGGTCCACGCCACCATTGATGTACTCGACACTGATCCATTGCGGCGCTTCGACACGGTAAACCAGCTGAATCGCGATCGGCGCGTCGTTGAGGAAAATCACCGAACCGATCAACAAATCACGCAGCAACTCGATCACTTCGCCCATGCGCTCGGCGCCGGTGGCCGCAAAGCCCCAGCGACGCTGAAACAGGTCGCAATAAATCGCGGCCAGTTCTCGGCTGGAAAACTCGCTGACCGGCCGCACCACGCCGCCCGCCTCCTCCAGCAAGCGCAATTCGCGGCGCTGGTTGTAGCGAAACTTCTTCGACAGCTCTTCCGGAGTGCGGGCCATGGCCAATTGTTCAGCCTGCAACCTGATGCCTGCGAAGCGGCCTTCATTCAGTGCTGACAGATAACGGGCGCGATGGCGCAGGGGCGCTTGCGTATCAGCAGCGGCCGGCAGGATGAGCTCGGCATTGCCGAGGTCGAACAGGCCTTTTTTACCGTTGCGCTTGAGCACGTCCTTGGACAAGGCAAGGTCGCGGCCCCAGGTCGGGATGGCCGCCTGGACGTCACCGTTTTGCGCCCAGGCCAGATAGCGCACGGGAATGCCGGCCAAATGAGCCAGTCGTTCGACGACCATCGGATGCGTCGCGACGCTGCCGCCATAACGGTGCCAGGCCTCGGCGTATGTCGAGGCATCGACCACCGCCCAGCCACGCTCGCGCCAGCCTTGTAGTCGGTTGAGCATCAGCCCCTCGGCGCCAGTTCGGTAACGTGTGGCAAACGCCAGAAAGCATCGCGTACGGCACGGTCGGAGAAGCGCTCACGCAGGCGGTCGAGCATCAGCTCGGCGCACTGGCGACGTTGTTGCTCATCCATTGAGGCCAGATGGTGCAGCCCTTGAGCCAGGTGCCCGGCAT
The DNA here is from genome assembly GCF_949768225.1 of Pseudomonas sp. IT-P44. NCBI lineage: Bacteria > Pseudomonadati > Pseudomonadota > Gammaproteobacteria > Pseudomonadales > Pseudomonadaceae > Pseudomonas > Pseudomonas sp. IT-P44. Next base: position 125,988 of record NZ_CATKQM010000068.1, read on the forward strand.
CGCCCAACGGGAACAGAATGCCAACGCCTTCCACCACTTCCTTCGCGCCGCCACACGCCGTGGCGAGCAACGGCACGCCGGCAGCCATGGCCTCCAGCAACACCATGCCGAACGGCTCGTGATCGGAACTCAGGGCAAAAACATCGAAGGCACGGAAATAACGCCGAGCCTCGGGTACCTGCCCAAGGAACAGTACGCGATCGCCAATGCCCAACTCGCGGGCCTGGGCCTTGAGGTCCTGCTCCAGCCGACCGGTACCCAAAATGACCAGTTGGCTGTTAGCCGGCAAACCCGGCAGAGCCGTCGCAAAACCTTCCAGCAACGTGGCCTGATCCTTGTCCGGATGCAGCCGCCCGACGTTGCCGACAACCCAGGCATCCATCGACAACCCCAGGGTTTCCCGGGCTTCACGAACGGACACCTGGCTGTCTTGCAAGGTTTGCACATCGATGCGGTTATAGAGTGTCTGAATCCGCCCGGCCGGCCATTTCGGCAAGCAACCGCGCATGTCATCGCGCACCGCGTCGGAAACCCCGAGCAGACTCAGGCGCTTGCGGAAAATATGGGCGAAGAGTTTGCGAGTGCCGCGCTTGTAGTCATCAAACGCATGATGCACACCGATGACCGGCAACGAAGTGCCCAACAAGGCGATGTAGATCGGCTTGAAACGATGAGCGATGCAGAAGCTGAAGTTGCGCGAAGCGGCGATCTTGCGCAGATCGCCGATGGCACCCAGCTTCAGGCCACGAATGGCCTTGGAGCTGTATTCCATGAACAACACTTCATCGGAAGCACAGCCCGCGGCAACCTCGCTGTCTGCAACCCCGGTCAGAAACACCGTGGTCACTCGATATCCGGTCCCCGCGAACAGGCTGGCGTACTGCCGGGCGCAGTCCAGAAACGGCCCGTCATAGCCGTGACAGAACTGCAGCACATGGCGTTCAGCCGAGCGTGTCATATGCGTCCGCGCCCTCTTTGACCACCAGGATGTCTTCCATGATCAGATACTGCAGGTCGGAGCCGAAGAACATGTTCAGGGCATCCGTCGGCGAGCAGATCATCGGCTCGCCACGACGGTTGAGCGAAGTGTTCAGCGACACGCCGTTGCCGGTCAGCACTTCCAGCGCCTTCATCATGTCGTAGTAGCGCGGGTTGTATTCGCGCTTGAGCACCTGGGCCCGGGACGTGCCGTCTTCGTGGACGACTTCCGGCACGCGGGTTTTCCACTCTTCAGCCACTTCGAAGGTGAAGGTCATGAACGGCGCCGGGTGATCGATCTTGATCATCTGCGGTGCGACGGTGTCGAGCATCGACGGGCAGAAAGGCCTCCAGCGCTCGCGGAACTTGATCTGGTGGTTGATGCGGTCAGCCACGCCGGTCGCGCTCGGGCAACCGATGATCGAACGACCGCCCAAGGCACGCGGACCGAACTCCATGCGACCCTGGAACCACGCAACCGGGTTGCCATCGACCATGATTTTGGCAATGTTTTCCGGCATGTTATCGAGCTTGCGCCATACCGGCTTGCTCGGGTGACGGGCGCATGCTGCCAGCACGTCTTCGTTGCTGTACGACGGGCCGAGGTAGACGTGTTCCATCTTCTCGACCGGCACGCCACGGGCGTGAGACACGTAAGCCGCCGCGCCGACCGCAGTGCCGGCATCGCCGGACGCAGGCTGGACGAACAGCTCTTTGACGTCGTCACGGGCGATGATTTTCTGGTTGAGCTTGACGTTCAACGCACAGCCGCCGGCGAAGGCCAGCTTGCCGGTTTCCTTGAGTACGTCGCCCAGGTAATGGTCGATCATCTGCAACGCCAGTTTCTCGAACAGCGCTTGCATGCTCGCGGCGTAGTGGATGTACGGCTCGTCGGCGATGTCGCCTTCGCGCTTGGGACCCAGCCACTCGATCAGCTTCGGCGAGAAGTAGAAACCCTTGCCCTTCTCTTTATAACGGCGCAGGCCGATGACGTTGGCGTAGTCGGTGTTGATCACCAGCTCGCCGTTCTCGAACGAGGCCAGGCGGGAGAAGTCGTACTTGCTGGCGTCGCCGTACGGCGCCATGCCCATGACCTTGAACTCGCCGTCGAGCATCTCGAAACCGAGGAACTCGGTGATCGCACCGTACAGGCCGCCGAGGGAATCCGGATCGAAGAATTCCTTGATCTTGTGGATCTTGCCGTTTTCGCCGTAACCGAAGAAGGTCGTGGCGTACTCACCCTTGCCGTCGATGCCGAGGATCGCGGTTTTCTCTTTGAAACCGGAGCAGTGGTAAGCGCTGGAAGCGTGAGCCAGGTGATGCTCGACGGGCTCGATCTTGATTTTCTTCGGGTCGAAGCCCAGTTGCTCCAGGCACCAGACGATCTTGTTGCGATAGCGCTTGTAGCGACGGTTGCCCATCAGGATCGCGTCGAGGGCGCGGTCCGGGGCGTACCAGTAACGCTTGGCGTAATGCCAGCGTGCCTTGCCGAACAGGCTGATCGGCGCGAACGGAATCGCAACCACGTCAACGTCGGACGGCTTGATGCCCGCCTGCTCGAGGCAGAACTTCGCCGATTCGTATGGCATGCGGTTCTTTGCATGTTTATCGCGCACAAAGCGCTCTTCTTCAGCCGCCGCGACCAGCTTGCCGTCGATGTACAAGGCTGCGGAAGGATCATGGCTAAGGGCGCCGGACAGGCCAAGAATCGTCAATGCCACAGGGGTCTAGCCTCTTTAGTCTGCATGCAGGCGCAACGCGCCTCAAAAATTAATGTGCCCTCGCAAGGGGCGAGAGACAGCTAAAGGGCGGGATTATAGCGTAAACATGCCGGGAATGACCCTACGGTTATCAGCGGCGTAAACATGACCCAAGGCCAGGACGCATGGCCAGGATCATCCGCGACCCGGCCGCCAGTAAATCCTGAGATTGCCATCGGCCCCCTGCCGGTAAATCGTGTACGGCAAGGCAACGGTGTCCAGTGCACCGGACAACGCCAGGTCCAGCAAAACCAGTGGTACAAGAAAACCCGTGGGGTCCGGCGGTGCATTCAGCACACAAAAATCGTAGGCCATCCCGCTGTAGATTCGCGGGATGGACTGGCAGTAGGTTTTTTGTTTGCGCAGGTCACGCGCCGCGTCTTCGTCATTTTGCAGGACGGTGACGGCGGTGCCGCAGCCGGATAGCGCCAGTGAGAATGTGCCAAGCAGAACAGCCGTTTTGATCGTCAAGATTTGCCCTCCATGAACGTCAGGCAAACTAGCATTGCGGCTATTCGGGGCACAGTTCATGGGGTCTGGGGATCATGTAGGACATTTCATAAGAACTTGTCCGCCTGATCTCCGGTGGCTGTGCCGGCCCCATCGCCAGCAGGCTCGCTCCCACAATGGATCTGTGTTCACAGTACTTCAATTGTGGGAGCGAGCCGGCTCCGGGCGGCGTTCCGACGATAGGACCGCAGGTCCGATTCAGGCAGCGCTGGAGATTTCTTTGGGCAGCCGCTGATCGATGACCTGATACAGCGCGCTGCTCTCAGGCCAATTGCGCATGAACCGCGCTCGATCCCGCGCATACGCCGGGGCGAAGCTGGCGAGCGAGCCGTGCTGACGCATCGCGTCCAGATCGATCAGTGCCCAGCGATCTTCCTGCCAGAACAGGTTGTGGCCCTTGAAGTCGCCGTGACTGATCCGCTCGCGAATCAGCTCTGCAAACAACTGATCCAGCGCCACCAGCTCTGCCTCGGGCGCTTCACCGCTTTCAACGTATGGAGCAAACCGCTCGATGATGTCCGGCCCCGGCAAATGCTCGGTCACCAGATACGCCCGGCTGCGCAACCAGAGAAAACGTTTTTCCAGCACGGCCAGCGGTTTCGGCGTGGCGATGCCGAGGAATGCCAGCCGATTGCCTTCGCGCCATGAGTGCCAGGCACGGCTCGGGCGCCAGAAGCGCTTGAGCCAGTGCGCAAAGCCTTTGATGTTGTAGCGCTTGATTACCAGCGTCCGACCGTCCACCGCGACTTTTCCGACACTCGCCGCGCCGCCGGTCTTGTACAGATGGCCCTGATCGAGCAATGCATCGGCCTGCTCCAGCACCGGCAACATCGCCGCTTCTTCCTCGCGACGAATCGCCCGCAACCCGAAGGCCCCACGCTGCACGCTGAACAGCGTGCATTCGCGTCCGACCTTGATCAGGAAGTCCTTGAGGCGCCAGCTGCGGACCTTGTCGATCTGCTTCTGCAACGCTTCCATGGGCAAGGCATGCTCGCCATTGCTCAACAGGTAATACACCAACAATTCTTCGGTGAAAGGCTCCAGCGCCTTGGGCAACTGGGCGAAAAACACCCCGAGGTTTTCCAGGACTTTCTGCCGCGACAACGGCTGGCCGGGGGTTTCGCTGCAGATCCCGGCGCCATCGATCAGATACAGTCGACCGCCCTGGCGCAGCAGATTGTCCAAGTGCAGGTCTTCCTGCCACAGCCCTTTGCGGTGCATCTGGCCGATCGCGCCCAACGCCTCGGCCAACACGGCCCCTTGCCCATCCGCGAGCACCGGCAAGTGCTCGACCTGTTTCCAGGTATCCCCCAGGCTCTCGGCGCCTTCAAGGAAATCGAACAGCAGCCAGCCGCCCTCGCCGTCCTTCAAGCCGTCGGCCAGCAGCTGCGGCGTGGTCAGACCTTGAGCGGCGAGCAAGCGCACACCGTCCAGTTCTCGCTGAAAATGCCGGGCCGCCTTGGTGCCGACCAACAACTTGGCCAGCACCGGACGGCCACGCCAGACACCGGCGCCGACATAACGCTGGCCCGGTAACACCCGCAACAGACTCAACAATTGCAACTCGGCAGGGCCGGCGGCATCGGCCAGTGAAACGCTCAGCGGCAGAGCCGGGCTACGGCCGGTGTTTTTCAGTTCGGACAAACGCATCAGCGCGCCTCCTTGTGGCTGCGCCGCGCGGTCAGTCGCGCCAGCCAGCTATCGATCAGCGAACTGTCCTGCGATTGATCCAGGTAAGCGGCCAGCAATTCACGCACCTGCGCATCGCTCCACTCGGGCGCCCGCCGCGTCAACGGCTCCAGATCCTTGACCCGGTCACGCCGGCCCCACAGCAGCGGCCGGGTTTTCTCCAGGTCGATCAATTGAGCCTGGTAACCGTCGCCCGTGGCCCGCAGAAAAATGTGTTTGGGATAGAAGCAGCCATGAACCTGACGCGCCGCGTGCAGGCGCCGAGCCAGCTCGCCACACGCCTGCAAAATCGCCGAGTGCTGCGCGCCACTTAACTCCGACCAGCGCTGCAACAGCGAATCCAGGTCATCCCAACCGTCCAGCGCACGGGTCAGCAGAATCGCCCTGACTTCGCCCTCGACTTTGCGCTCACCGAAGAACGCCGCTTTCAGCGCCGGAATGCCAAGCTTTTCATAACGACTGATGTTGCGAAATTCCCGGGCAAAACTGGGCTCGCCAAACGGCGCATGCAACGTGCGCATCTGGTAGTTGCTTTGCCGCTTGAGGTAGAAGCCGTGACCTTCAAGATCCAGCCGAAACACGCTGCTCCAGCCACCGCGCACGGTGTTGGGCTCATCCACAGCATCAAGCTGCCTGGCCCAAAGCGCATCGAAGTTGCCGAGGCCGTGGCGCTCCAGTAGCGCACGGTCTTCAGCAGCCAGAAAATCAGTCATTCGCGTCCCTCGAAAAATCTAACCACGTGCCGGATCCGTTTTTTGTCGGCGGCATTGAGTCGTGTCCGTTGGCTGTATTGCAGGTAAAAGCGCAGGCGTTGAGTCGCCGACAGCTGATACTTGGCGACCTTGTCCAGGCACGCCAGATCCTTGGTGATACGGTACTTGAGCCAGAAGCCGCGCCAGAAATTACCGTTGGGGCAATCGATCAGGAACAGCCGGGCCTGGTCGTCGATCAACAGGTTGCGCCACTTCAGATCGTTATGGGTGAAGCGGTGGTCGTGCATGGTCCGGGTATAACCGGCCAATTGCCGACTGACATGATCGACCCAGGCGCGGTCCGCCAGTTTTGGATCATGCCGTTCCGCCAGGATGGACAGGTCTACGGTATGCGGCAGTTCAAGGGTAATCATCGCCCCACGAGCATACGCCGCACCACGCCGCTCCAGCCCCCAGGCCACCACTTCAGCAGTGGGAATGCCCCATTTGGCGAAGCGCTTGAGGTTCTGCCACTCCATTTTCACCCGCGGCTTGCCCAGATAACGGCGCAAGCCCTTGCCCGCGCCGACGTAACGCTTGACGTAATAGTTGACGCCATTGCGATTGACGCGGATGACTTCGGACAACGGGTCGTGAGTCAGTCGCTCGCCCTTAAGCGCAAACACCGCTTCAAGGCTGCCGAAATCTTCTGCCAGCTCGCTATAAGCAGGTTCCAGTTTCCAGCCCGACATCAGAGCGCATCCCCGTATCGCTGTTTACGGTCGTAGAGTTTGTTGGCCTTGCCTTCCAGCCAGGCGAGCAGCCCCGCTTCTTCCGACAGAACCTGGCGCAGCGGTTGCTGGAAGTAGCCCTTGAGGAAACGCATTTTGTCGCGCTGGGTCAAGCCGATGTCCAGGGCCGAGAAGTACAGCGCCGCCAGATCCTTGTTACGCCAGCGCTGGGTAATCGTCGGGCGGGTCTGGGCACGGTGCAGGTCGATCACCGAGAGCTTGAAATCGTCGGCGGTCACCGGTTTATCGGTGTGCAACAGGAAGTGGCAGATGTAGCAGTCGCGATGGTTGACCCCGGCGCGGTGCATCATGCCGGTCATGCGCGCGACTTCGGCGATCAACGCGCGCTTGAGTTTGGGCTCCGGCGGTTGCTTGACCCAGTCGATACTGAAATCTTCGAGGCTGACGGTCGGCGCCAGCTCTTCGGTAACGATGAACGAATGCTGGTCCGCCGGGTTGCTGCCCTTTTCACCGTAGGCGACGGCGGTCATGGTCGGCACACCGACTTCCTGCAGGCGCTGAATGGCTTTCCACTCCTGGCCCGCACCGAGCACCGGCAGTTTGGCGGTCAGCAGGTTCTTGAAGATCTCGCCCCAGCCAATGCCACGGTGGATCTTCACGAAAAAACCATTGCCGTTCACTTCGGTGCGCAAGGTGCGGCGCGCTTCCAGCTCGCGATAAACCTCGCCCTGCAAGCCTTCGACTTCGGCGAACGGGTCGCGCCCGGCCCAAAGGCTCTTGAACGGTTCAGCCAGCATCAACTTCATTTAGCGTGCTCCGCCAGAATCACATCGGCCGCGTGTTGCGGCATGCTGTAGAGGTCGGCCGTCTCGGCGAAGGCCAGACCGTTGCGGCTCCAGGCCGCCCGTGCTTGAGCGTCGTTCAACATGCTGGTCAGGTATTGCGTCAGTTGCGCCTGATCGAAGGGTTCGTCCAGCACCAGGCCGGCGTCGGCCTCAGCGATGTAATGGGCGTAACCGCACACGGCGCTGACCAGTACCGGCAACCCGGCCACCAGGGCTTCGAGCAACACGGTCCCGGTGTTTTCGTTGTACGCCGGGTGGATCAACAGGTCGGCACCCAGCAGAAAACGCGGGATATCGCTGCGGCCCTTGAGGAACGTCACGTTATCACCGAGCCCCAAGGTGGCGCTCTGCACCTGGAATAACTTGGGGTCATCCTGGCCAATTACAAACAGCCGGGTGCGTTTCTTCAGGTCAGCGGGCAATGCGGCCAGCGCCTTGAGGCTGCGATCCACGCCCTTGGTCTTGAACCCGGAGCCGATCTGCACCAGCAACAACTCGTCGTCCTGCAGGTTGAATTCACGACGGAACCCGGCACGGATCTCAGCCGCATTCGGTGGCGCACGACGGTCCTGAGAAATGCCCGGCGGCAACAAATGGAAACGTTCCAGCGGCGTGTCGTAATGCTTGATGAACAGCGGTTGCTGGACTTCGGAGATCATCAGCACTTCAGTCTTGGCGTCCTTGGCGAACACCGCGCGCTCGTACTCGGCGAAGTGCCGGTAGCGGCCCCAACGACGGTACAGCGAGTTGCGCAGGTTCTGCGCCTTGTCTTCGAAGCAACCGTCGGCGGCGTAGTAGACGTCCAGGCCTGGCATTTTGTTGAAACCGATCAGACGGTCCACCGGGCGCTTGGCCAGATCGGCCTCCATCCACTCGCTGAGTTTCTCGTTGCGACGATGATTGAAGAACGCCTTGACCGGCGCCACCAGCACTTCGAAACCCGGCGGGATATCGCCTTCCCAGATCAGCGTGTAGACACGAATCTGATGACCGCGCTGCTGACATTCCAGGGCAATGCGCATGAAATCGCGCTGCAAGCCCCCGAACGGAAAGTACTTGTACAAGACGAATGCCAATTGCATCAGCGCAGCTCCTCAGCCAGTAACAACGTGCTCAGTCGGGTCGCGACACGCTCGGGATTCAAACGCGTGAAGCACAGCGGCGACTCGCGTTTCAGGTCAAACCGGCGGGCATCTTCGGCCGTCGGTTGATAGGTGCATTTCTTTTGCAGGCAGGGTGCGCAGGGGAAATCGCTGGCCATGTGAATCTGTGCCTTGCCATACGCGCCGGTCAGGCCGGGGTTGGTCGGACCGAACAGCGACAGCGTTGGCACATCGAGTGCGGCCGCGAGGTGACCGAGACCGGTGTCCACCGCCACGCACGCTTGCGCACCGGCCAGCACTTTGCCGATGCCCGCCAGGTTCAACTTGGGCAGCACTTCGACGTGGCGCATGTCTTTGGCGATGCGTTCAGCCCGGGCCTTCTCGGCCGGATTGCCCCACGCCAGCTTCACGCCGACGCCCAGATAGCCAACGCGCTCGGCCAGCTCGCGCCAATAGGCTTCAGGCCAGTGCTTGGTGTCCCAGGTGGTGCCGTGCAGGAACAGCACATACGGATTCTTGCGCGGCAATTCCACCAGGCGCTCAACGTTCAGGCCGTAATCGCCCAGACCTTTTGGCAAGTCGTAGCCCAAGGCGATGGCGAATAGCTGACGCACTCGCTCCACCGCGTGTTGACCACGGGCGACCGCCAGGCGTCGGTCATAAAAACGCGCAGCGATCGGCTCTCGCGCAGATCCTTTATCCAGGCCCGCCACCGGCGCCTTGACGTAGCGGGTCAGCAAAGCGCTTTTCAACAGGCCTTGCGCATCAATGACCAGATCATATTTGGTGGCGCGAACGCTTTGCTTGAAGCGCTTCCACTCGCCACTCTTGATGGTTTGCCAGATGTTCTTGCGCCAGCGACGGATCGCCACCGGAATCACCTTGCCCACGGCCGGGTGCCAGGTCGGGATTTCGGCGAAACCTTCTTCCACCACCCAGTCGAACGTGATGCCGGGAATCGCCCGGGATGCGTCGGTCAACGCCGGCAACGCATGAATCACGTCGCCCAGCGAAGAAGTCTTGATCAGCAGAACCCGCAAACTATTTGACCTCGACCACAGTGCCCTGCAACCGCTGCAAGGCTTCGTTCACCGCTTGCGGCATCAGCTGGCGCAGGCAGTTGTAATGACCAAAGCGGCACGTGCGATCAAAGCACGGGCTGCATTCGATACCCAGGCGCACGATCTCGACATGTTCGGCCAGCGGTGGCGTGAAGCCCGGCGACGTCGAGCCGTACACCGCCACCAATGGGCGGTTCAGTGCCGCCGCGACGTGCATCAGGCCGGAATCGTTGGACACCACCGAGTCCGCGCAGGACATCAGGTCGATGGCCTCGGCCAGGGACGTGCCGCCGCTGAGGTTCACCGACTCTTCACGCAGGCCGGGAATCAACCGCGCGCGAATGTCTTCGCCCACGGCGTGATCGTTTTTCGAACCGAACAGCCAGACTTGCCAGCCTTCGCGAATCTTCGCTTCGGCGACCTGGGCGTAATGCTCGGACGGCCAGCGCTTGGACTCGCCAAACTCGGCACCAGGGCACAGCGCCAACACCGGACGGTCGAGGCTCAGGCCGAATTTGGCCAGCGCCGCTTCACGGGTGACCGGATCGATCTGCAGGCTCGGGCGCGGATACGGTTTCGGCAGTTCAAGGCCGGGCTCGTACGCCAGCGCCATGAAGCGCTCGATCATCAGCGGGTAACGTTCTTTGTCCAGCGTGCGCACGTCATTGAGCAGGCCGTAGCGGAACTCGCCACGCCAGCCGGTGCGTTTCGGGATACCGGCGAAGAACGGCACCAGCGCCGACTTCAGGGAGTTGGGCAGCAGGATCGCCTGGTCGTACTGACCGGCCAGGGATTTGCCGATGCGCCGACGCGTCGCCAGCTCCAGCGCGCCGTGGCCGAGCGGAAAGCTCAAGGCCTGGCGAACTTCGGGCATGCGCTCAAGAATCGGCCGGCTCCACTCGGGGGCCAGCACGTCGATTTCGCATTGCGGGTGGCGTTGCTTGAGACACTGAAACAGTGTCTGCGCCATCACCATGTCACCGACCCAACTGGGCCCAACGATCAGAATTTTCATGTGGTTTCCAAAAACGAACCGGGGAGGCATACGCCTCCCCGCCTCGAGAATCACTGTGGGAGCCTGTTTGCTCGCGATGGGATCATCACATCCAACATGACTGTCGACTGTCACTCCGCTATCGCGGGCAAGCCCGCTCCTACATGGGTATTGGTGCACATCCAGTGCGGTGCAGCTTAGCTACCTAAATCTACAAAACACTGCAGATCTACTGTGGGAGTGAGCCTGCTCGCGATGAGGCCATCACATCCTGAATTGATGGTGACTGACACTCCGCCATCGCGAGCAGGCTCGCTCCCACAGGGGTTATTGGTGTTTCAAATAGCCGGTTTCAGCTTAACCCCAACTCTTTCCAGATCCGCAATACCTGCCGCCGCTCGTCCACGAACTGGTCGCCCGGTATCACCCCGGCGTCCTTCTGCAAGGCCTGCCGGTGTGCGGCGGAGCGGTAGGCTTTATAGGCCTCTCGCAACAGGCTGGCGTCTTCGGCGGGCATCAGCCCTTCGTGTTCCAGCTCTTCCAGAATGCGGATATTGTCGGTCCAGCGCAGCAATGGCGGGTGTGTTTCGGACCACGCCAGAGCCGCGTATTGCACCATAAATTCAATATCGACGATACCTCCCGCGTCCTGCTTGAGATCGAACGGCGCCGTGGCTTCGAAGGCATTCGCCCCGGTGCCGGCCGCGGTGCTCTTGCTGCCAAGGTTATCGCGCATCTTCGCGCGCATCTCGCTGACCTCCTGACGCAAGGTCGGCAAATCCCGAACTTTGCCCAATATCGCCGCACGAACCTTCTCGAACGCCTGGCCAACATCCTGACTGCCCACCAGCACCCGCGCCCGTACCAGCGCCTGATGCTCCCAGGTCCAGGCTTCGTTTTCCTGATAACGGGCAAACGCCCCGAGCGAACTCACCAGCAGGCCCGAAGCACCGGATGGTCGCAGACGCATGTCCACCTCATACAGCTGACCGGAGTTGGTCTGGGCGGTGAGCAAGTGAATGATCCGCTGCCCCAGCCGGGTGAAAAATTGCGCGCCGTCGATCGGTTTCGGCCCGTCGGTTTCTGCCTGCGGATCGCCATCGTGAATGAACACCAGGTCCAGGTCCGAACCATGCCCGAGTTCCAGACCGCCGACTTTCCCGTAACCGACAATGATGAAGCCTGGATCGCACAAGGTGCCATCGGTGCGCTGCGGCGTGCCGTACTTGGCCACGGTCTGGCGCCAGGCCAGGGCCAGCACTTGTTCGAGGATCGCCTCGGCAAGCCAGGTCAGGTAATCGCTGACTTTCATCAGCGGCAGGCTGCCGGCGATTTCCGACGCGGCGACGCGCAAACGGTGCGCCAGTTTGAAATGGCGCAGGGCTTCCATTTGTTGTTCGAGGTCGTCCTCGGGGATTCGTGTCAGGCGCTCGCGCAACTCGGCGGCCAGTTCCGGCGCCAAGGGCGGCTTGAACAACCGGCCTTCGTTGAGCAATTCGTCGAGCAGCAGCGGGAAGCGCGTGATCTGTTCAGCGATCCACGGGCTCGCGGCGCACAAGGTCAGCAAACGTCGCAGCGCGCCGGGGTTTTCAGTCAGCAGCACCAGGTACGCGGAGCGTCGGGCCACCGCTTCGACCAGTGGCAGCACGCGCTCCAGCACCAGGTCCGGGTTGGCGTGTTCGACCGCCTGGGCCAGCAACCGTGGAATGAACGCATCAAGGCGTTCGCGGCCCAAACGCTGCATCGCGCGCAATTGCGGACTGCTGCGCAGGCTGGCCAAGGCTTTCAGCGCTTTGGTGGCATCGGCGAAACCGCCCTCCTCCAATTGGCGACAAGCGGCCTCTTCGTCCTGCGCCTCCTCCCACAATGGCAGCCATTCACCGCCGACCACCACTTCGCTTTCGGTGCCTTCCTCTTCATCAGGGTCGGCGATCACCTGGCCAAAGTGCCAGGCCACGCGACCGCGCCAATACATCAGCTGCTCATGGAAGGCGTCCCAATCGGCGAAGCCCAACATAAAGGCAATGCGCGCCTGATCCTGCGCCCCGTCCGGCAACATCTGCGTCTGGCGGTCGGCAATCGCCTGGATCGCGTGCTCGGTGTAACGCAGGAATTCGTAGCCTTCGCGCAGCTCGCTGACCACCGCCGGCGGCAGGTAACCCTGACCTTCCAGCGTGCTCAGCACTTTTAATAGAGGACGTTGCTGCAGGCTCAGGTCGCGGCCACCGTGGATCAGTTGGAACGCCTGGGCGATAAACTCGACTTCGCGGATGCCGCCGGAGCCGAGCTTGATGTTGTCGGCCATGCCCTTGCGCCGGACTTCCTGCTGAATCAGCTGCTTCATCGTGCGCAGCGCTTCGATGGCGGAGAAGTCCAGGTAACGCCGGTAAACGAACGGGCGCAGCATGTCTTGCAGCTGCGCACCAGCCACCTGGTCGCCGGCCACCACCCGCGACTTGATCATCGCGTAGCGTTCCCAGTCACGGCCCTGATCCTGGTAATACTGCTCCAGCGCGTTGAAGCTCAACACCAGCGCACCCGACGAACCGTAAGGGCGCAGGCGCATGTCGACGCGGAACACAAAGCCGTCGACGGTCATCGGGTCCAGCGCCTTGATCACGCGCTGACCGAGGCGGATGAAGAATTCCTGATTATCCAGCGAGCGTTTCACGCCGACGGTTTCGCCGCCTTCGGGGTAGGCGAAGATCAGGTCGATGTCCGACGACAGGTTCAACTCGACCGCGCCAAGCTTGCCCATGCCGAGAATGACCATCTGCTGCGGCTCGCCGCTACGTCGGCCGGTAGGCACGCCGAACTGCTGGCAATGCCTCGAGTACAACCACTGATAGGCCTGATCGATGCTCGCATCGGCCATGTCCGAGAGGTCGCGGCAGGTCTGGACCAGATCGGCCTGACGGGTCAGGTCGCGCCAGATGATCCGCACTTGATGTCGGGTGCGCTGGCGGCGCAGGGCGCGACCGAGCTCGTCTTCGGTTTCAGCCGCGTTCACCGCTGCCGCAATCTGCGCGCACAGTTCGCCAGGAGCATAGCCACGGTCCAGCTCACCGGACTGCACCAGCGCCAGCAACATCAAAGGGTCACGTACGCTCTGTTCAATCACGAAGTCGCTGGCGGCGGTGACGCGGGCGAATTGCGCCCAGCGCTCAGGCGTCCAGGCAGACAGGCCATGATCATCATCAAGAGCCTCGACGGCCGTACGGAACGACTGCTCGGCGCGGGTGACAAACGGCAGGAGAATGCCGGGCAGTTCAGCAAGCGTAGGGAGGCTCATGGTCTATCCTTGATCGGCGTGTAGGAGGCTGCATGTAGTGAATTTTCAAATTGCACTACCTGATCGACTGTCGAACAAAGGTTAGAAATAGCTGAAATTTCTTTATTTTTGGCAGGCAGCATCAAGCTTTCACCTTTTTCGGTTGGCAAAAGACCAACCTTAACGATTATTCTCACAACGTAGCCGGAGGCCACAAGCCGCTCATCTGTAGTTTTACTACTCGTATATACATTCGAATAGCTGAAATGCCCGATGATTTGTAGTAAAACTACACGCCGCCGAATCCTACCTCTCGGCAATCCAAGAATTTATATCGTCTGCCCACAAGGCCAGTCGCAAACTCAGGCAACCGATTCTGGAAGCCTTTCCGCCCTGGAGCAAGCCATGCAAGACCTCGATCCCGTCGAAACCCAGGAATGGCTGGACGCCCTGGAATCGGTTCTCGACAAAGAAGGCGAAGACCGTGCTCACTATCTGATGACCCGTATGGGCGAACTCGCAACCCGCAGCGGTTCGCAATTGCCTTACGCCATCACCACGCCATACCGCAACACCATTCCCGTTACCCACGAAGCACGCATGCCTGGCGACCTGTTCATGGAACGCCGCATTCGCTCGCTGGTACGCTGGAACGCGATGGCCATGGTGATGCGCACGAACCTGAAAGATTCTGACCTGGGCGGTCACATCTCCAGCTTCGCCTCCAGCGCAACCCTGTACGACATCGGCTTCAACTATTTCTTCCAGGCCCCGACCGACGAACACGGCGGCGACCTGATCTACTTCCAGGGCCACACCTCGCCAGGCGTTTACGCCCGTGCGTTCATGGAAGGCCGCATCACCGAAGACCAGATGAACAACTTCCGCCAGGAAGTGGACGGTCAGGGCCTGTCGTCCTACCCGCACCCTTGGCTGATGCCTGATTTCTGGCAGTTCCCGACTGTATCCATGGGTCTGGGCCCGATCCAGGCGATCTACCAGGCGCGCTTCATGAAGTACCTGGAAGCCCGTGGTTTCATTCCGGAAGGCAAGCAGAAAGTCTGGTGCTTCCTGGGCGACGGCGAGTGCGACGAGCCGGAATCCCTGGGCGCGATCTCGCTGGCTGGCCGCGAGAAGCTCGACAACCTGATCTTCGTCATCAACTGCAACCTGCAGCGCCTCGACGGCCCGGTTCGCGGCAACGGCAAGATCATCCAGGAACTCGAAGGCGTGTTCCGCGGTGCTCAGTGGAACGTGACCAAAGTCATCTGGGGCCGTTTCTGGGACCCACTGCTGGCCAAAGACGTCGACGGCATCCTGCAACGTCGCATGGACGAAGTCATCGACGGCGAGTACCAGAACTACAAAGCCAAAGACGGCGCGTTCGTGCGTGAACACTTCTTCAACACGCCAGAACTCAAGGCGATGGTTGCAGACCTGTCCGACGACGAGATCTGGAAACTCAACCGTGGCGGCCACGACCCGTACAAGGTCTACGCGGCGTACCACGAAGCGGTCAACCACAAAGAACAACCGACCGTCATCCTGGCCAAGACCATCAAAGGTTATGGCACCGGTGCCGGCGAAGCGAAAAACACTGCGCACAACACCAAGAAAGTCGACGTCGACAGCCTGAAGTTGTTCCGTGATCGTTTCGACATCCCGGTCAAAGACGACGAGCTGGAAAACCTGCCGTTCTTCAAGCCAGAGCCAAACAGCGCCGAAGCCCGCTACCTGAGCGAGCGCCGCACTGCACTGGGCGGCTTCGTGCCACAGCGCCGCGCGCAGAGCTTCAGCGTACCGACTCCTTCGCTGGATACGCTCAAGGCGATCCTCGACGGCTCGGGCGACCGTGAAATTTCCACCACCATGGCCTTCGTGCGGATCCTCGCGCAGCTGGTCAAGGACAAGGAAATCGGCCCGCGCATCGTTCCGATCATCCCGGACGAAGCCCGTACCTTCGGTATGGAAGGCATGTTCCGTCAGTTGGGCATCTACTCGTCCGTCGGCCAGCTCTACGAGCCAGTCGATAAAGACCAGGTGATGTTCTACAAAGAAGACAAAAAGGGCCAGATCCTCGAAGAAGGCATCAACGAAGCGGGCGCCATGAGCTCCTTCATCGCTGCCGGTACTTCGTACTCCAGCCACAACCAGCCAATGCTGCCGTTCTACATCTTCTACTCGATGTTCGGCTTCCAGCGTATCGGCGACCTGGCCTGGGCTGCCGGCGACAGCCGCACCCGTGGCTTCCTGATCGGCGGCACCGCCGGCCGGACCACGCTGAACGGCGAAGGCCTGCAACACGAAGACGGTCACAGCCACATCCTGGCTGCCACCATCCCGAACTGCCGCACCTATGATCCAACCTACGGCTACGAGCTGGCGGTGATCATTCAGGACGGCATGAAGAAGATGACCGAAGAGCAGCAGGACGTTTTCTACTACATCACCGTGATGAACGAGTCCTACCAGCAGCCAGCCATGCCGGCCGGTGTCGAGGAAGGCATCATCAAGGGCATGTACCTGCTCGAAGAAGACACCCGCGAAGCGGCGCACCACGTTCAGCTGATGGGCTCCGGCACCATCCTGCGTGAAGTCCGTGAAGCGGCGAAGATCCTGCGTGAGCAGTTCAACGTTGGCGCCGACGTGTGGAGCGTTACCAGCTTCAACGAACTGCGTCGCGATGGCCTGGCCGTCGAGCGCACCAACCGTCTGCACCCTGGCCAGAAGCCTAAACTGAGCTACGTCGAAGAGTGCCTGAACGGCCGTCAAGGTCCGGTCATCGCGTCTACCGACTACATGAAGCTGTTCGCTGAGCAAATTCGTCAGTGGGTCCCGTCCAAGGAATTCAAAGTCCTGGGCACCGACGGTTTCGGCCGCAGTGACAGCCGCAAGAAGCTGCGTCACTTCTTCGAAGTCGATCGTCATTTCGTGGTGTTGGCAGCCCTGGAAGCACTGGCTGACCGTGGTGACATCGAACCTAAAGTGGTGGCTGAAGCCATCGCCAAGTTCGGTATCAACCCGGAAAAACGCAACCCACTGGACTGCTGAGGAGAGATTCTGTGAGCGAACTCATTCGCGTACCTGACATCGGCAGCGGTGAAGGTGAAGTAATTGAACTGTTTGTGAAGGTCGGCGACCGTATCGAAGCCGACCAGAGCATCCTGACACTTGAGTCGGACAAGGCGAGCATGGAAGTGCCTGCGCCGAAGGCCGGTATCATCAAGAGCCTGAAAGTGAAGCTGGGCGACCGCCTGAAAGAAGGCGACGAACTGCTGGAGCTGGAAGTCGAAGGTGCCGCTGCTGCGGCTCCTGCGGCTGCCGCGCCTGCAGCCAAAGCCGCAGAGAAACCGGCCGCTGCTCCAGCGCCGGCCGCTCCTGCTGCTGCGCCAGCTGCCGCTTCGGTTCAGCAAGTGCACGTGCCGGACATCGGTTCGGCAGGCAAGGCCCAGATCATCGAGATCCAGGTCAAGGTCGGCGACACCGTCGAGGCTGATCAGTCGCTGATCACCCTGGAATCCGACAAGGCGAGCATGGAAATTCCATCGCCTGCCGCTGGCGTGATCAAAGCCATCAGCGTCAAGCTCAACGACGAAGTTGGCACCGGCGACCTGATTCTGGACCTGGAAGTGGCAGGTGCTGCGGCACCGGCTGCGGCCGCACCAGCTCAGGCGGCGGCTCCTGCCGCTGCACCTGCGCCAGCCGCTGCCGCCCCGGCCGCACCGGTTGCCGACAGCGTTCAGGACATTCACGTCCCGGACATCGGTTCGGCGGGCAAGGCCAAGATCATCGAAGTATTGGTCAAGGCCGGTGACACCGTCGCCGCCGACCAGTCGCTGATCACCCTGGAATCCGACAAGGCGAGCATGGAAATCCCATCGCCTGCCGCTGGCGTGGTGGAAAGCATTTCCATCAAGCTGGATGACGAAGTCGGTACCGGCGACCTGATCCTGAAGCTGAAAGTCAAAGGCGCTGCGCCTGCTGCTGCCCCGGCTGCGGCGTCGGCTCCAGCCGCTGCGGCACCGAGCGCTCCTGCGCCAGCCGCCGCTGCTCCTGCTGCTCCAGCACCTGCGGCGGCTCCGGCCAAGTCGGGCGCCAAGGTTCACGCAGGCCCTGCAGTACGCCAACTGGCCCGCGAATTCGGCGTCGAGCTGAGCGCGGTCAGCCCAAGCGGCCCGCACGGTCGTGTGCTGAAAGAAGACGTTCAGGTTTACGTCAAAGCCATGATGCAGAAGGCCAAGGAAGCACCGGCCGCTGCTGCTGGCGCAACCGGTGGCGCAGGCATCCCGCCGATTCCGGTCGTGGACTTCAGCCGCTTCGGTGAAACCGAAGAAGTGCCGATGACTCGCCTGATGCAAATCGGCGCGTCGAGCCTGCACCGCAGCTGGTTGAACATCCCGCACGTGACTCAGTTCGATTCGGCTGATATCACCGAGCTGGAAGCGTTCCGTATCGCTCAGAAAGCCGTTGCAGAGAAGGCTGGCGTCAAGCTGACCATCCTGCCGCTGCTGCTCAAATCCTGCGCGCACATGCTCAAGGAACTGCCGGACTTCAACAGTTCGCTGGCACCAAGCGGCAAAGCGATCATCCGCAAGAAGTACGTGAACATCGGCTTCGCCGTCGACACCCCTGAAGGCCTGCTGGTTCCGGTCATCAAGAACGTCGACCAGAAGAGCCTGTTGCAACTGGCAGCCGAAGCCGCTGCGCTGGCTGCCAAAGCCCGCGACAAGAAGCTCACCGCTGACGACATGCAAGGCGCCTGCTTCACCATTTCCAGCCTCGGCCACATTGGCGGCACCGGCTTCACGCCGATCGTCAACGCGCCGGAAGTGGCGATCCTCGGTGTTTCCAAGGCAACCATCCAGCCAGTCTGGGACGGCAAAGCCTTCCAGCCGAAACTGATGCTGCCGCTGTCGCTGTCCTACGATCACCGTGTGATCAACGGCGCCGCTGCTGCACGCTTCACCCAGCGTCTGAGCAGCCTGCTGGCGGACATCCGCACCATCTTGCTGTAACACCGGCCGGCCCTCCTTCACCGGAGGGCCGTTCGCGTTTCACGTTTTCCGAGCGCCACGCTCGTACCTCAACCCCGCCAATTTGGCGGGGCTTTTTTTGACTTGAAGAAAGTCACTTTCCTACGTTCGTGGTTGAGTTAGCCCACAACTCGAATCCACTTCGGCACGATATTTTTTGCCGGCCTCCCACTAGGCTTGGTTATACAAATGACTAACTAAAGGTTTAGTCGGCTTACTTATTTAGTTAATACCCCTTCGAATGGATTCGAATATGTTTAAACCTACAGTCGGCCCGATTATTGGCCACACTACAACTCAACATGCCCGTATCTTTTTACGTGGCGAGTTACAAAAAGACACTTTGGCGTTTGGTGGAATTCGTTATCGACGCAGCGGTGATACGCCGTGGTCCAAAGCAATATTCAAACAACTGACAAGTACGCGAGACATGTGTGACGTCTTTGCCCTCAACGATCTCGCCACCGATACCGAGTACGAATACCAGGCAGGCTGGTTCAGCCCCATGAGCCCCGTGCACACCGTGGAGACGGTTCAGGAACTGCCGCTGCAATGGCCCCGGCATGTCTACCGTTTCAGCACCCAGTCCGGCAATCCTGCAGCGCCACGGGCTTACATCGTCGGGTCATGCCGTTACCTGCGGATGACGGTCGGCGCACCTTCGTTCCCGCACCTGGGCGACCGGATCTTTGCCTCCATCACGAACCTGGCGCAGCGCGCCGAAACGCCCATCAGCGCCCTGTTGATGACCGGCGACCAAGTCTATATCGATGATTTGAACATCATCGCCCCTGATCGGGAATACAAGGAAATACTCAGCAAGTACCGCATGGCTTTTTCCCAGCCGCACATTTCAAAGTTAATGTCCGGCACGCCGACTTACATGATCCTTGACGACCATGAAATCGAAGACAACTGGCCCGCCAATAAAAACAAAAACGATGACCTTCTCTATAACAACGCCATCGCCGCTTATGAGTTATATCAAGCCAGCCATAGCCCGGCCCATGAGTTGCTTGAAGATGGGAACATCCATCAGCACTTGGAGCGCTATTGGTATCAATTCACCAACGGGGATATCGAATGGTTTGTCACCGACAGCCGGACCCGACGCAACCTGTCGGCCGGCAACCGGCGCATTCTCGACGAAGAGCAGGAGCAGGCCCTGTGCGAATGGCTGATTCACAGCCCGGCCCGGGTCAAATTCGTGGTCACCAGCGTAATGTTCTACCCCGACCGAAAACGCCTGGGCGATGACGCCTGGAAAGCCTTTCCGGAGCAACGACTACGGCTGCTGGAGACCATTCGTACACGCCGCATCAAGAACGTGTTCTTCGTGTCCGGTGATGTGCACGGCTCCCTGACCAGTCGATTGACCCACAGCGAAGACCCGGACTTCGAGGTGCACACCATCGTCTCCTCGCCGCTGTGCAACAGCAAACTGCTGCCCTACGCCAAAGCCTCCACCTTCATCCTTGATCAGCCACTAGCCCGAACAGCCGCCGGAGATTATCGGCATGAACTGACCAGCCAGGTCATCAGCCAGGACAATTTCGCGCACCTGATCGTTGAGCCAGAACAGATCCGCGTCAGCTATCACGACCGCGACGGCAAACTTTTACATTCAACCAGCATTACGTTGCGGTGATGCCAAAAACATCGCCAGCAAGCCGGCTCCTACAGAATTTACGCGCCCCCCTGTAGGAGCCAGCTTGCTGGCGATAGCGACCTCAAACTCTGCGCCGCCCTTCAGGCCGCCATCGCTGGCAAGCCAGGCCCCTACAGGTCCGGTGTCGCCCCCGCAGATCGAGAATTCCCCCACCTCCCCTGTAGGAGCCAGCTTGCTGGCGATAGCGGTCTCAAATTTTGCGTCGCCCTTCAGACCGCCTTCGCTGGCAAGCCAGGCTCCTACAGGTCCGGTGTCGCCCCGCAGATCGAGAATTCCCCCACCTCCCCTGTAGGAGCCAGCTTGCTGGCGATCAGCCGCAACGCTTTTTCCAGCGAAATACGTTAGTTTTCAGCCATTACTGAAGAAATGTTCACGCCGGCCGACATATTCTTATAGCACTTGGCCTTCATGTCTCTTGTCAGTCGGTGTCGCAATGATGCAACCTTGCCGCAGGCAACAGTAAAGAGGGCGAGAGCCCGGCGCGATCAGCACATTCGAAGCGAGTTACCCTCCATGAAAAGCCAACCCGATGCCGCCAGCCGTATGGTGGCCGAGGTAGTGACGCAGTTGCCGGTGCCCTCGCGGCTTGGCATGCTGCGTTTCGAACGGCTGAATGAACCCAGCTGGGCGCTGCTGTTTCTCGATCCCAATTGCGAGCGACAGTTCGGCCTGCCCGCGGTGGAGCTCTGTGCGCTGGTCGGTTCGCCCTATGCGAGCCTGATGGAGCCCGAAGCGCGCTATCAGCTGCATGACGCGGTCCAGCAACAACTCACCGACAGCCCGCATTACCTGATCCGCTACACCTTGCACACCGCCGCAGGCACCCTGAGCCTGCTGGAACTGGGCGAAGCCTACAAACAACACAATCGACACCTGCTGCGCGGCTACCTGCTGGTGGTCGATGGCATGTTCCAAGGCGATCCGTTGCTGCCGGCGCTGGACCTCGAAACCCAGAACTCGCGCTTGCAGATAGCCCTGGAACTCAATCAGCGCGCCCAACAGGAGCAGCTCCTGCACCTGGACCGCGTGCGCGCCCAGCAAGACTTGATCCTGCTGCTGACCCGCCAGCGCTACAGCACCGGCAATTCCCTGCAAGAAGCCGCCGAACTGATCACCCGCAGCGCCTGTGACATCTACGAAATCGACTGCGCCAGCCTGTGGAACCTCGACGGTTCGATGTTGGTGCCGATCTCGGCGTATCACCGCGTCACCCAGGAATACGCCCTGCCGGAACCGATCGACATCAGTGGCTTCCCCGATTACATGGACGCGCTGCACGGCAGCCGTGCAATCGATGCCCACAATGCGATTCGCGATCCGCGCACCCGGGAAATGGCCGAAAGCCTGCGCCCGCGTGATGTGAACGCGATGCTCGACGCCAGCATTCGTGTCGATGGCCAAGTGGTCGGCGTGCTCTGTCTGGAGCAGACCGGTGCGACCCGCGCCTGGCAGTCCGACGAAATCGCCTTCGCCGGCGAGCTGGCCGACCAGTTCGCCCAAGTCATCAACAACCACAACCGTCGCACCGCCACCAGCGCCCTGCACCTGTTCCAGCGTGCGGTCGAGCAAAGTGCCAACGCGTTTTTGCTGGTCAATTGCGACGGCGTGGTGGAATACGTCAACCCGAGTTTCACCGCGATCACCCAGTACTCCACCGAAGAAGTCCACGGCCAGCGGCTGTCGGAACTGCCGGCCCTGGAAAACCTCAGCGAACTGCTGTTCGACGCGCCCTCTGCGCTGGCCAAGAGCAACAGTTGGCAGGGTGAATTCAAGAGCCGCCGCAAAAACCTCGAACCCTACTGGGGCCAGTTGTCGATTTCCAAGGTGTACGGCGACAACCGCGAGCTGACGCATTACATCGGCATCTACGAAGACATCACCCAGACCAAGCTCGCCCAACAGCGCATCGAGCGCCTGGCCTACACCGACAACCTGACCAACCTCGGAAACCGCCCGGCGTTCATCCGTAATCTCGATGAGCGCTTCGCCCGAGACAGCGATACCCCGATCAGTCTGCTGCTGGTGGACATCGACAACTTCAAGCGAATCAACGACAGCCTCGGCCACCAGACCGGAGACAAACTGCTGATCAGCCTGGCCCGACGCCTGCGCAACAGCCTGATCCCGAGCGGCAGCCTGGCGCGCTTCGCCAGTAACGAATTCGCCGTGCTGCTGGACAACACCGACCTCGCGATGGGCCAGCAAGTCGCCAACCAACTGCTGGCGACCCTCGACAAACCGATGTTCGTCGACAACCAACTGATCAGCGTCACCGGCTCCGTGGGCCTGGCCTGCGCGCCGCTGCATGGCCGTGACCCGCAAACCCTGATGCGTAACGCCGGGCTCGCGCTGCACAAGGCCAAGGCCAACGGCAAGCATCAGGTTCAGGTGTTCACCGAAGCGCTGAACGCCGAGGCCAGTTACAAACTGTTCGTCGAGAACAACCTGCGCCGTGCCCTGACGCAGAACGAGCTGGACGTGTTCTACCAACCCAAGCTGTGCCTGCGCAGCGGTCGCCTGCTGGGCATGGAAGCGTTGCTGCGCTGGAACCATCCGGAAAAAGGCATGATCCGCCCGGACCAGTTCATCAGCGTCGCCGAAGAAACCGGGTTGATCATCCCGATCGGCAAATGGATCGCCCGCCAGGCCTGCCGCATGAGCAAAGATCTGACGGCCGCCGGCCTGGGCAATCTGCAAGTGGCGATCAACCTGTCGCCCAAGCAGTTCTCCGACCCGGACCTGGTGTCCTCGATTGCCAACATCCTCAAGGAAGAAGCGCTGCCGCCGAGCCTGCTGGAGCTGGAACTGACCGAAGGCCTGCTGCTGGAAGCCACCGAAGACACCCATTTGCAGCTCGACCAGCTCAAGCGCCTGGGCCTGACCCTGGCCATGGACGACTTCGGCACCGGTTACTCGTCGCTTAGTTACTTGAAAAAATTCCCCATCGACATCATTAAGATTGATCGAAGCTTCATTCACGAAATCCCGGACAACCAGGACGACATGGAAATCACCTCCGCAGTGATTGCCATGGCCCACAACCTGAAACTCAAGGTCGTGGCTGAAGGCATCGAGACGGCCGAACAGCTGGCTTTCCTACGCCGCCACCGCTGCGACGTCGGCCAGGGCTACCTGTTCGACCGACCGATTCCGGGCTCCGAGCTGATCGAAAAGCTCAAGCGCTACCCGCGCGGCCCAATCGCCTGAGCACACCGCAATCCCTGTGGGAGCGAGACCGGCTTGCCGGCGATAGCGGTGCATCATCCAACGTAGATGTTGGATGTGCTGGCCTCTTCGCGAGCAAGCCCGCTCCCACAGAGGTAGTGCGTTACCGGGCGGCATTGGGCAAACTGGCGGTCTGACTACCTACATTTCAACCTGACTGAGAGGACTGATCATGGTTCTGCGCTCGGAAATTCTGGTGAACAAAAACGTGCTACCGACTAAAGAACAAGCTCTGCCTGGCCGCGAATCCCCGATGACCGTGCCGGAAAAACACTTCGTGCACGACGCGCCGCTGCTGGGCCCGTTCGCCATGGACGTGGATTTTGCGATCTTCGGCCTGGGTTGCTTCTGGGGTGCGGAGCGCAAGTTCTGGCAGCGCGAAGGTGTGGTGAGTACGGCGGTGGGTTACGCCGGCGGCTTCACGCCGAACCCGACGTATGAAGAAGTCTGCTCGGGCCTGACCGGCCACAGCGAAGTGGTACTGGTGGTCTACGAGCCGGCGAAAGTCAGCTATGAAGAACTGCTGAAAATGTTCTGGGAACTGCACAACCCGACCCAGGGCATGCGCCAGGGCAATGACATCGGCACTCAGTACCGCTCGGTGGTCTACGCCACCAACCCGACGCAACTGGAATCGGCCAAGAACAGCGAGAAAGTGTTCCAGGCCGAACTGACCAAGGCGGGTAAAGGCACCATCACCACCGAAATCGAAGAAGCTCCGACGTTCTACTTCGCCGAGGCCTATCACCAGCAGTACCTGGCCAAGAACCCTGAAGGCTACTGCGGGATTGGCGGCACCGGCGTCACCTGCCCGATCTGACCCAACGCAGATCAAAATGTAGGAGCCAGCTTGCTGGCGATGGCGACGGGAAGTCCAGCGTTGATCTCCCGGACGCCATCGCCAGCAAGCCGGCTCCTACAGGTTTCGTGTCAGACACAATATTGAGCTCGGCACACAACTGATTGGCGTTACCCACCCAATCCGATCTGACGCAGATCCAATTGTAGGAGCCGGCTTGCTGGCGATGACGGCGGGAAATCCAGCGCGAATCTCTCGGCCATCATCGCCGGCAAGCCGGCTCCTACAGGGTTTTTCGTTTGCCGTGGTTATTCGGCGATCAACCAATCCATCTGCCACCCACCCTGGGTTTGTCCCAACTTCTTGGACAACCACGGCAGCAGCTCACGCAATTCCTCTTCCAGACCCCACGGCGGGTTCGCGATCGCCAACCCGGAACCGTTCAGACTGTTCGGCGTGTCCAGCGGATGCACCAGCAACTCCACCCGCAACAACTTCGGCGCGCCCGTGCCGGCCAGATCCTGATAAAAACGCCGCAACATGCGCTGGTCCTTCACCGGGTACCAGATCGCCGCCACGGTTTGACGCATCCGGCCAATCGCTTCTTTCAGCGACGCCGCACAACGCTGCATCTCATCGAGCTGTTCAAACGGCGGATCAATCAACATCACCGCGCGCTTCTCCTGCACCGGTAACATCGCACGCGGCACATGCCAGCCTTCGCCTAGGTGAACCTTCACCCGACGGTCGCCGGCCATGTTGTCCTTGAGCAACACACCGTCTTCGGGGTGCTTCTCGTTGAGCATCACCCGATCCTGCGGCCGCGTCAGACGGCGCGCCAGCTCTGGCGACCCCGGGTAATAGCGCAACTGGCCATCCGGGTTCATGTCGTGCAGCACCTTCATGTAATCGGCAGTCAGTTCCGGCAGATCCGGCTGATCCCACAACCGCGCGATGCCTTCCAGGTACTCACCGGTACGGCTCGCCTGATCGCCTTGCAGGTCATACAGACCAATGCCGGCGTGAGTGTCGAGATAGGCAAACGGCTGCTCCTTGCGCGACATCAGGGCGATGAGGCGGGTCAAGGTCAGGTGTTTGAACACATCGGCGTGATTGCCGGCATGGAAGGCGTGACGATAATTCATGATTGCTCCTGCGAAGGCCGGGAAGTTTACCTTGTACCGAGGCGAACGTCAGGGCTTCGCGGCTGAGCGGGCAGTGATCGTTCCCACGCAACGCATGGAAACGATCATTCAGCGGCGTTACGCGGAAGGCCGAGCCTTCAACCGCCGCCCCAACACATCCAGCACATCACACCCGTCCCGCAACGGAATGGCGCAGAGCAAGGCAAAGTCACTGAGGATGAAGGACTGGCACTCGATAGAACCGCGCATCGACAGGTTTTCCATTACTTGGGTGACGGCGCGGATTCGATAGCTGGCGGCGTCGTACAAGACATCGAGTGGTGCGCGGGTATCGACGAACAGCGTGGGCATGTCGTCGCAGTTGCTGGTGAGCGCCATGAAGCGGTTTTCGGGGGGAGGGGTTGGTTTTTCGTAGGGTGGGTCGGGTTTGATTGTTGTCATCAGTCTGATTCCTAACGTATGGATTGGAACCGCCAGCAATCACTTCCACGCAATGGGTGGCGGCTGTACGCAGGTGTGGAAGACCGAGACGTTAGGCACTCGGCGCACTCGAAAGCGCCCCGCGCACAGCCACCATAAAACACAGACGATAAAAAACGCCGAACTGGTGGCGCTTGACGCGCCTAACGATAGAAGGGCTTCCACGCCCTGTCACTGAATTTGCAGTGACGGCCTGAAGACTATCGATGTGGCCCGAAGCGCACCAGTTCATGGAAACCGCTACAACTTGAAGGAAACTTCCGACGACCTTGCCCAGAAATTTCGCAGCCTGTAAGACCGCCTTCGCGGGCAAGCCTCGCTCCTACAGAATTGAGGCACACCGCCAAAAATGGGAACGACCCCAATCCTGTAGGAGCGAGGCTTGCCCGCGAATTGACTGCGAAGCGGTCAAAAAATCTATCTGTCTCAGAGATAACAAGCCTTACCAGGTTGATTGATCTTCAAGGCTGATACCTAAAAGGGACAAATTTTAATTTTCATCAGTTTTGCTATCCAGTTTGCTAGCAATATGACGCAACCATAATTCGCCGGATTCCCACACGTTCCAGTAGCAGTAGTAACAGCTCAGCTCTTTCAATAGATACTCCCTTAACTCCACTTCGTCCTTCCGCTGATCAAGCAGAAAATTGAGCTCTTCCCGGACCAACATTAAATCCCCGGGGTCAGCGTCAGCTAAAAAAGCATCTATAACTTGCTCAGCTGTCCCGTGTTCGACAGTCCAATCCTGATGAAAGTACGCGCCAAAAAAATCGTGTAACTCGGGAAGCTCTTTGTTCATATCTCTGGAAATCCTGTTAGCAAAAAATATCCCTCAGGCCGTCGGGCATCCTTTACCAGCACCAACAATACCTTCGAAGCTGGTAAATGGTTGTTACGTCCATTGGGCATACTTACCCCTACTGGGTAAGGGAACGTATGAGTAACTGTCGTCTTCGCCTTCTTCCCCTGAAGGAATTTTTCGATTTTTGCTTTATTTGCATCTAATGCTTTCGAAGAAGCCGACTCAGCAGTAGCTCGATCGGGAAACGTTGATGCAGCAGGAATATTTGGCTCAGCTTTTAACCTTTTAGCTAACTGCTTGTCCGTTCTCCCCACATGTTTCTTGATGAGGTGCCCTCCTTGAGCTTCATGCGCAGCCAAACCTCCACCTGGAACAATTTCGCTGTACGGCCCATCAACATCCAAATCGCCAGGACAAGCGGTACAAGCCAACCCCAACGGATCAACCCACCCCGTCGGATTCAGCGCGTACCGATACCCGTTCAGCCCACCCGCCAACTTGACCGGATCCGGCGTCAGGTACCGCCCCACCTCCGGATCATAGTACCGATGCCGGTTGTAATGCAGGCCGCTCTCGCCGTCGAAGTACTGCCCCTGAAACCGCAACGGCTGCTCAAGTTGCTCGCCTCCACCGAACGCTAACCGCGTAACTTTTCCGTAGGCGTTGTACTTCGCCGACCAGACAATCTCGCCACCAAAATCGGTCAGTTCCTGCGGCGTACCTAGGTGATCGAGCTGGTAGTAAAACGGGCAAGCCTTGCGCGGGCCTTTGCCGTCGAGCATGGCCAGCGGGCGGAAGGTGCCCGGTTCGTAAACATAGCTGCGGTAGTGTTCGCGACTGCTTTCAGCGACGAGGTTGTCGCCCTGCCAGAAGAACTCGGTGGTTTTGCCGTCGACGGTTTTAGCGATGCGGCGGCCGAAGGCGTCGTAGCGGTAACTCGCGCAACGTCCGTCCGGGGTCGTGACGCTGACCAAGCGATGTTGGCAGTCGTAGGCATATTCGGTGACGAGTTTTTGCCCGGTGCCGCGACGTTCGCGGATGAGGTTGCCGAAGGCGTCGTAGTCGTAATGGTGGTCGCCTTGCATGAGCAGGCGATTGCCTTTTACGGCAGCCACACCGGGGCGGTTTTGCATCAACAGGTTGCCGGCCGGATCGTGGGCGAAGCTTTCCGGTGGGTCGTCGCGGGTGTGGCGCACGCGGGTCAGGCGGTTGAGGGCGTCGTAGTAATAACTGCGTTGACCATGACGGCTGTCGGCGACGGTCGCCAGGTTGCCGTTGACCGCGTAGGTGTAGTGGCGCAGGTACAGCGGCCGGGTTTGTTGATTGATCGCGTGTGCTTGCAGGCGGCCCTGTTCGTCGTAGTGGTAGCGGCTGGTGAGCTGGCCTTGTTGGCGCTGTTGTTCGCGGCCAAACGTGAATTGGTGGGCGGTGAGCGGCGCTCCGTTGAGGTCGATGGCGGTCAGCGCGCCGCCCTTGGCGTGGTGGTAATCGAGCTTGCTGCCGTCCGGCAGGCGCATGCGGTTGAGTTGGCCGCAGGTGTCGTAGCCGTAGCGCAAGGTGCCCCAGCCTTGGCGCTCGGTGATCAAACGATCTTGTCGGTCGTACTCGAATTCCAGCGGATGATCGTGACCGTCGTCGACGCTGATCAGCCGTCCGAGGTTGTCGTAGCGGTATTCGACCTTGATGTCGTCGGGCAGCGTTTTGACCAGCAACCGCCCTGCCGAATCTCGCTCATAAGCGGTAACCCGCTGCGAGCCGTCTTCGCCGAACTCGGTTTTTTCCAGCAGGTTTCCATTGAGGTCATAGGTGTACGCCGTGCGCTGGCCGTCGAATCCGGTTTCCTGTCGGATCAATCCGCCAGGCGTGTAGTCCAGGCGATAGTGTTCGCCGGATTCTTTTTCGATTTCTGTGAGCAGCAGCTGCGCGTTGTCGTAGCGATAGTTGAGCTGCGTGCCGTCGGGATTGATCCGGCGGCTGACCAAATGCAAACCATCGACGTATTCGTAGCGGGTAACGAGGCCAAGCTCGTCGCGTTCGGCGGTGATTTTTCCGTAGGCGTTGTAGCTGAAGGCGCGCGTGGTCCCCGTAGGAAGTGTCGACTGAACCAATCGCCCAACGGCGTCCCACCCGTAGTGAGTGAGCGATCCGTGTTCATCCTGATCGGTAATCCGTCGACCCAGCGCGTCGTAGGAAAACCGCCGCAGCCCACCGTCCGGCAAAGTTTCTTCAACCAGTTGCCCCAAAGCATTGCGGACGAAGAGATGGCGACTGCTATCCGGGTAACGGATCGACAGCAACTGTCCTTTTTCATCGTAGTGATAGTGGGTGACCTGGCCGTCGGGATCAGTCTCGTCGGTGATGTCGCCCTGAGCATT
The DNA here is from genome assembly GCF_949768225.1 of Pseudomonas sp. IT-P44. Classification (NCBI taxonomy): domain Bacteria; kingdom Pseudomonadati; phylum Pseudomonadota; class Gammaproteobacteria; order Pseudomonadales; family Pseudomonadaceae; genus Pseudomonas; species Pseudomonas sp. IT-P44. The sequence goes on from NZ_CATKQM010000068.1 coordinate 155,171, forward strand.
GCGCTGATATTTCCAGACCGCTTTGCCGCGATACCGGGCATGCAGGAAACCGTTGCGATACTCGTAGGACGAGGGCTCATCTTCCGGCGGAATCAGCGCCACCAAACGTCCGACTTCGTCGTAGTGGTACTCGGTGACGGCGCCGAGCGGATCCTGTTCGGCAATCAATCGCCCTTTGTCGTCGTAGGCCTTGAGGTGTTCGCCGCCATCCAGCTCGACCTTGCGCACCAGTCGCGCCCGGTCGTCATGCTGGTAAACCTCATCGCTGCCGTCGATGTTGTGGACGGTGACACTGCCCTCGTCATCCCAGACATAACGCGCTTCCATCTGCGCAAACGACGCCCAATGCCGAACGCATCGCGCAGCCTTGCCGGACCTTTCCCACTCCCAGAAGAAACTCGCCCCACCGGCCAGTTGCCGCTGCTGGATGACGTGCTGGTCGTCGTAGTCGTAGCGCTCGCTTTCCCCGGCGGCGTTGGTTGCTTCGATCAGCCGGGCGCGCTCGTCGTAGCGGTAACTGACCAGTGTCTGTTCGGTTATCCAGGCTTCGTCCGACGTGTCTGCCGGGACAAAACGCTGATAGTCGACGGCAATCAAATGGTGCGGGTCATAGCGCAACAGCAAGGCGCGGCCGGCACCGTTGTCGAGGCGCTGGACACGGTCGCGGCGGTCGTGAGTGATGCGCAGCCGGTTGTCGTAACCGTCGCTGATCGCCGTCAATCGACCGTTGATGAAATGATAGAAACGCGTGTCGTCGCCAGCCTGGGCGAGGATCAGTTCTTCCGGGGCATCGCCCAGGTAAATCGCTGCACGCGAGAGGCTGTTGTGGATCGCCGGGCGCTCATTGTCAGGCAGCGGAAAGGCGGTGCGACGGTTTTCGTGGTCAATCCAGACGACGCCATCGCCATCGATTTCCAGTCGGTGCGCAAGGCTGTGACTCCAGCCAAAACCCAGGCCGCAATCAATCTCGACGGCGCTGGTGCGGTAGAGGCGCGTGAAGTCGAACGGCAGGATTCCATTCAAGGAACCGTCGGTGAGGGTCAGCAGTTCTTCACCGGTGACCATCGACACCGGGCATTTGTTGGTGGCGGTTTTATCGGCGGCATCAGCGCTGTCGCCGTTGGGATTTGTGGCCTGCCTCGAAGCGTCGTCGTGGTGTTCGTTTTGTTTAAGCGTGGTGTTCTTGCGAGCATTCCAGCGCAAGTGCATGGCGCCATTTTTCGGTCCGGCCGCGACGCCCCGCGCAGCGACTTTTTTGTAGCGGCTTACATAGCCCATGAAGTTGTTGATGATCGTGACCATCGACTTCACGAATGCCATCGCCGCCTGAAAAATCTGCGCGCTGTACTTGGTCAGGCGTACTGCCAACCAGGCAACGCCAACCCCGCCCACACTCAGCACCAGACCGATCAGTAGGTCGATGACCAGCCCGACGACCACTTTGGATATCGCCTCTGCAGACGACTCGGCCAGTTGCGTCGGTGGCAACATTTCCAGCCACAGCGTCGCGGTGCGCATCAACAAACACAGTGCGGCCTCGTCACTGGCCAGCAACATGGCTTTTTCCATCATGTCTGGCGCACTTTTCGCGAGCTCGGCCAGTTCGCCAGCACTTTCACCCAGCTTTCCTACGAAGGCATTGGGGTCTTTCAGAATGTCGGTGAGTTCACCGATGCCATCCCAAACCGCCTGAATCGCCGCCCAACCGCCCGCCAGTATTCCGTTACCCGCTGCGGCCAGCGAAGCGGATGCGGATTGCTGCGACCACTGCGGTTTGAAGCCTTGCCACTCAGTGCGCAGCCAGTCTTCCAGCTGACCGGTCAGGCCGTCATAAGACTTGAAAAGCTCATCAACCTGATCCGAAGTCACCACGCTGTGGACATGCACGCGGTAGAACTTGCCGGCAATGCCCCTGAATTGTCCCTTGCCGTTTTCATCGAGCGTGACAGTGGTTTTTTCGCCGCCATCAACGGCAATCACATCAACATCAATGTTCCCCAGCGCAACGTCATAAACCGATTCGAACTTGCTCTCGATCTGCAGAACTCCGTTTAACGGACACTGCGCAACACTGGAGAAAAAGTCGTCATCACTGCGGCTCACCGACTGGGTGGTATTGCCCAGTTTGATCTGCCGGTCCATGTCCATCAGCGAGGGCAGGTCCATTGCCCGGCTGACCTTGTCGGCATTGCGACTTAAAAAGCCCTTGAGTTGCTGGCGATACACACTCAGCGTGTCCTTGAAACCGTCGAGCTCCTGCTCGACCCGTACGATCTGATCCATCAGTCCAGCTCCATCGACAGGTAATCCACCAAGGCTGATTTCGGGGCTGGCGGCAGGCCCGGCTCTTCCAGAAAGATCGCGACTTTGTGCCGCAAAACGCTTTCGGAAAATGCCTCGAAAAGATCAGGACGGTCCTCGCTCAACCACGTGAGCAAGTTGTTCAGCCGAGTGGTGTTTGAGTGTTCACAGAGTTGCTTCAACAGCGTTGTGGAGATTTCCCACCATGGAAAAACCCTGGCGGTTTTCAGTGCAGTTCCACCGATGTCGAGCGGCTGACCATTGATCAGGCACCGCCCCACGACCGGTAGCAGTTGAGCAACTTCGACATCCGCAGACTGAAGAATCGGCAGCAAGTAACGCCCATCCCAAAAGCGAAAAAACACCGCGTTGCCATTGGGCAAAAACACTTGCGTGAGGCTGCGCAGATGTTCGATCAACACGTCTTGAGGCGAAGAAGAAATTGCCAGCCAACCCCAATCGCGAGACTCGGTAGTGGCGGCCCAGTCCAGAAACTCACTGTCAGCAGCGACGATTCCGACATAGGGCATGACCGGTTCCCACTCGGCATAAGCGGTGTCGGCCCAGATCGGGCTCGGAGCATGCAACGGACTTGATCTCTGCCAGGCTTTGAACGGCTCAGCGGAACTGGCATTGCCGAACACTGCGAACAACTGCTCGGAAGGCTCGAGTGGTTGGCGCTCCAGCCAAGTGAGGGGTGACAAGCACTCAGGCTGCACAGACACCACCCTTGCAGCGTTCACATTCTTCGCAGAATGGGGCGTCGCTTTTCAGGGTCAGAATCTGTGCTGTGCTGAGTGCCAGAAGTGTTCGTTGAGTGGTCGCCGCGCCCACGGCCGGCATCGGTGCACCGCCCAGTTCAATCGGAACGCTGCTGAAGATCCCGGCGGGGCCGATGTTGATCCAGTGGCCACCCGCCTGGATGGTTGCGTTTGCGCCGCCGTCGATGACAATTTGCTGGCCGGCGCTGGCGTGAAATTGCCCGCTCGCCTTGAGGGTCTGGTTGCTGACGGTGATGGAGCGGTCACCGTGAACGTGCAGGTTATCGTTGGCACCAATCACCGTACTGCGCTGATTTCCGGTCTGGACATGCAGGTCGTTCAACACGTGTTGAGTCCAGTTTCGCTGGGCTCGCAGGTAGATTTCCTCGGCGCCTTTGCGATCCTCGATGCGTAATTCGCTGTAACCGCCGCCACCGGGACTGCTTTGGCTGCGGAAAATGCTGCGGGTTTTGTCGGCGGGCAGATTCAGTGGTATCGAGTTGGCGCCATTGGGCACGCAGCCCATGACCATCGGCTTATCGACGTCGGCATCGAGGAACCCCACCAACACTTCCATGCCGACCCGAGGAATCAGTGCGATGCCGTAGCCGTCATGCGCCCAACCGGTGGCGACACGCAACCAGCAACTGGAATGTTCATTGCGCTTTGCGTCACGATCCCAGGCGAGCTGAACCTTGACGCGGCCGTACTCGTCACAGTGGATTTCACTGTCGGTGGGACCAGTGACTACGGCGGTCTGATAACCGGTGAAAGAGGGTTTCCCGATCAGGGGTGGGCGAAACGAAACATCCCACGGTGTCGCCAGAAAGGTATTGCGATAGCCCTGGAAATCATCCGCCCCGTCGCTGCTGATTGACTCTTCGAGCACCTGCGGCTGACGGCCATGGTGTTCGATTTGGGTGATCAGCCACAGGTCATTCCAGGCCTGGCGCGGATGTTCCGACAACGCCAGGAAGTGACCTGTCACCAAAGCGGGCTCATCGCTGCGACCTTCAGCCTGACGGTAGTCTGCGTTGTGGCGCTCCAGTGTTCGTTGAGCCTGCGCCCTGCCGGATTCGCGATCCGTGAACTGGCCGGGAAAGTGATAATCCTCAAGCGTCGGCAGTTGCCCGTTGTCGCTTCGGCTTTCAAGTTGCAGCCCGGGTTTGTGGAAGTCGTAGTCGCGACGGGCTACCGAAGTGGTGCGGGTTTCCAGCCGCACGTTGAAGCGATTGATCGCGGGCGCGTCGGCCGCCATTCCGGTGTCAGGCGAGAAAAGTGTCGGTTTGTCGATCAGCGGGAAAACCGTCTGGTCGTCACCAAACACCAGCAAATGCCCGTCAGGGCTGTGCTGAAAGTGGTAGTGAATGCCGATCTCGGCGCACAAGCGCTGGATGAACGCCAGATCGCTTTCCGCGTATTGCACGCAGTACTCGCGATCGGGGTAATCGCTGCCGAGCTGAAAGGCGAACGCATCGCGCTGGATGCCATGATCTTCAAGGATTTGCGCAATGATCACCGGCACGCTTTTGTGCTGGAAAATCCGCTGATTGATGCGCTGGTCGAGGTAGGTCAAACGCGGGACCAGGCTGACTTGATAGCGCGTCAGACGCTTACCGGAATCGCCCTGGCCAACCCGAAAAATCTGACCGTGAATACCGCTGCCTTGTGTATCGAAACTCAGAAATGCCTGACGATGCAGAAGGCTTTCGAGCTCGATGTCCGGCCGTTCACTGACCAGCTCCAGGTCAAAGCGATAAGTCTGGCTGATGGCTTCCTTGCCGGTGAACTCAAGTACCTTGAGGTCATGCTGGTCACTGTCGACGGTCAGCGTGAAACGCGGTTGATTAGCAAGAGCGAACATCCGATGTGTCTCTGCAGAGTGAAGGCGGGCGATTCTGCATGAGCGGCAAGGGGTGTTGACGAAGGGACAGGAAACTCAGATTTATCGTGCTTTTTTAAAGATTCTTCCTTCATAAATCAGGACAGCGAACTACAGACATTCCCTCAGGAAGGTCGGGGTTGAATCAAATTACGCCTTCGCGGGCAAGCCTCGCTCCTACGGTTTTTTGGTTGCGCCCATTAGTTTTGAATCAACGCAATCCTGTAGGAGCGAGCGGTGCGGCGATCCGACTTGCCCGCGAAGGCGGCATCGGCAACACCAAATTTTTCCCCGCCCAATAAAAACGGCCCGCCTCCAAAGGAAGCGGGCCGTTTTCATGTTCGGCGAAAGGGTTGAGCCTCAGCTCATCCCGATCACTTGTTCAGGCGGAAATCAGCCTCGGCAGCGGCGAAACGCTGCAGCATGCCGTGCGTCGGCGCGCCCAGTTTGCTGACGATGTAGATCGCCAGGCTGGCGAAGATGAAACCAGGGATGATTTCGTACAGGCCCAGCAGTTCGAAGTGTTTCCACACGATCACGGTGATCGCGCCGACCAGGATGCCGGCCAGTGCGCCGTTGCGGGTCATGTCTTTCCAGATCACGGAGATCAGGACCACTGGACCGAACGCAGCACCGAAACCGGCCCAGGCGTAGCTGACCAGACCCAGCACACGGTTTTCCGGGTTGGCGGCCATCGCGATGGCGATCAGGGCAACCAGCAGCACCATGGCGCGGCCGACCCAGACCAGTTCCACCTGGGAAGCCGATTTACGCAGGAAGGTTTTGTAGAAGTCTTCGGTCAGGGCGCTCGAGCACACCAGCAACTGGCAGCTCAGGGTACTCATCACCGCAGCCAGAATGGCCGACAGCAAAATACCGGCGATCCATGGGTTGAACAGGATTTTGGCCAGTTCGATGAACACGCGTTCGTGGTTTTCGCTGACGGGCATCGCCACGGCAGGGTTGGCCGAGAAGTAGGCAATACCGAAAAAGCCTACAGCCACGGTGCCGCCCAGGCACAGGATCATCCAGGTCATGGAAATGCGACGGGCATTGGCGATCGACTTGACCGAATCCGCCGCCATGAAACGCGCCAGGATGTGCGGTTGGCCGAAGTAGCCCAGACCCCAGCCCATCAGCGAGATGATGCCGATGAAGGTGGTGTTTTTCAGCATGTCGAAGTTGGCTGGATCTTGCGCTTCGATGGCCAGGAACGCGGTATCGACGCCGCCGGTCGCCAGCAACACGATGATCGGCGTGAGGATCAGGGCGAAGATCATCAGCGTGGCTTGTACGGTGTCAGTCCAGCTGACTGCCAGGAAACCACCGACGAAGGTGTAGGCAATCGTCGCCGCAGCACCGGCCCACAGCGCGGTCTCGTAGGACATGCCGAAGGTGCTTTCGAACAGACGGGCGCCGGCGACGATGCCGGACGCGCAGTAGATGGTGAAGAACACCAGGATCACAACCGCCGAGATGATCCGCAGCAGGCCGCTTTTGTCTTCGAAACGGCTGGAGAAGTAGTCCGGCAGCGTCAGCGCATCGCCGTTGTGCTCGGTCTGCACGCGCAGACGGCCGGCGACGAACAGCCAGTTCAGGTAAGCACCGACGATCAGACCGATGGCGATCCAGCTTTCGGACAGACCGGACATGTAGATGGCGCCCGGCAGCCCCATCAACAACCAGCCGCTCATGTCGGAGGCACCGGCGGACAATGCAGTCACGACGCTGCCCAGGCTGCGACCGCCCAGAATGTAGTCAGAAAGGTTGTTGGTGGAGCGATAGGCCATGAAGCCGATCAGCACCATTGCTGCGATGTAGATCACGAACGTGATCAGGGTTGGATTGCTAACGCTCATTAAGTGATGCCCTGGCTTTGTTTTTATGTAGCGGCAGAGTGTGAAAACGCCGACAAACGACAATGTTTGATCAAACGATTTGCGGGTCCGCGCATTTAGGACTGATGTTTCCCCAGGAAAGCCATCAGCCGGTGCACCTGTCTTTTTGACCGGTTGCACCTTGGGCGCGAATCCTATTCAACAACACAAATAAGGTGCAACCCATTTTTTTAGAATAAGTTGCACCTAGTCGGATTTAGCTTGAAAAGCTCTGTTTTTGCTCCCTTTTAGAGCAGTCATGAGCGTTTACTAGAAGCAAAAGCACCAAGCAGGAGCGGTACGTTCGTACCGGAATTTAATTCCTGACGAGCTGCCTATTATTCCGACAAAAAAAGGGTTGCACCCGGTTGCACCTCAGAGAGCGCGCAGCTAATCTTGCCGCCAGCTGATGCCACGCGGTCGTGGCAAACATGAGGATAAAAATATGGCTACCACCACCCTTGGGGTCAAACTTGACGACCCGACCCGCGAGCGCCTCAAGGCCGCCGCGACTTCGATTGATCGCACGCCGCACTGGCTGATCAAGCAGGCAATTTTCAATTACCTGGAAAAACTCGAGGGTGGTGCAACCCTGACCGAGCTCAACGGCCTGACGGCCAAAGAAGCCGACGACAGTGGCGACGTCCACGTCGACCACGCGCACCAGTGCTTCCTTGAGTTCGCCGAAAGCATCTTGCCGCAATCGGTGCTGCGCGCCGCCATTACCGCTGCTTACCGTCGTCCTGAGCCGGAAGTGGTGCCGATGCTGATCGAACAGGCGCGCCTGCCGGTCGCCATGGCTGACGCCACCAACAAGCTCGCTGCCTCGATTGCCGAGAAACTGCGCAATCAGAAGAGCGCCGGTGGCCGTGCCGGAATTGTTCAGGGGCTGTTGCAGGAATTTTCCCTGTCGTCCCAGGAAGGCGTGGCACTGATGTGCCTGGCCGAAGCGCTGTTGCGCATCCCGGACAAGGGCACTCGTGACGCACTGATCCGCGACAAAATCAGCACCGGTAACTGGCAGCCACACTTGGGCAACAGCCCGTCGCTGTTCGTCAACGCCGCAACCTGGGGCTTGCTGCTGACCGGCAAACTGGTCGCCACCCATAATGAAGCGGGTTTGACTTCGTCCCTGAGCCGCATCATCGGCAAGAGCGGCGAGCCGATGATCCGCAAGGGCGTCGACATGGCCATGCGCCTGATGGGCGAGCAGTTCGTCACCGGCGAAACCATCGCCGAAGCCCTGGCCAACGCGAGCAAGTTCGAAGCCAAGGGTTTCCGCTATTCCTACGACATGCTCGGTGAAGCCGCCCTCACCGAACACGACGCGCAGAAGTACCTCGCGTCGTACGAACAAGCCATCCACTCGATCGGCAAAGCGTCCCACGGTCGTGGGATTTATGAAGGCCCGGGCATTTCCATCAAGCTGTCGGCACTGCACCCGCGTTACAGCCGTGCGCAGTACGAGCGTGTGATGGACGAGTTGTACCCGCGCCTGTTGTCGCTGACCCTGCTGGCCAAGCAATACGACATCGGCCTGAACATCGACGCCGAAGAAGCCGACCGCCTTGAGCTGTCGCTGGATCTGCTGGAGCGCCTGTGCTTCGAGCCGCAACTGACCGGCTGGAACGGCATCGGCTTCGTGATCCAGGCTTACCAGAAGCGTTGCCCGTACGTGATCGATTACGTGATCGACCTGGCTCGCCGCAGCCGTCATCGCCTGATGATCCGCCTGGTGAAAGGCGCGTACTGGGACAGCGAAATCAAGCGCGCCCAGGTCGAAGGCCTGGAAGGCTATCCGGTCTACACCCGCAAGGTGTACACCGACGTTTCCTACATCGCTTGCGCCCGCAAATTGTTGTCGGTGCCGGAAGTCATCTACCCGCAATTCGCCACACACAACGCCCACACTCTGTCGGCCATTTACCACATCGCCGGTCAGAACTATTACCCGGGCCAGTACGAGTTCCAGTGCCTGCACGGCATGGGCGAACCGCTGTACGAACAGGTTGTAGGTAAAGTCTCCGAAGGCAAGCTGAACCGCCCATGCCGCGTGTACGCACCGGTCGGGACTCACGAAACGCTGCTGGCGTACCTGGTACGTCGTCTGCTGGAAAACGGCGCGAACACCTCGTTCGTGAACCGTATCGCCGACCAGTCCATTTCGATTCAGGAGCTGGTGGCCGATCCAGTGGCCAGCATCGAGCAGATGGCGACGCTGGAAGGCGGCTTCGGCCTGCCGCACCCGCGTATCCCGCTGCCGCGCGATCTTTATGGTGCCGAGCGCGCCAACTCCAGCGGCATCGACATGGCCAACGAACATCGCCTGGCTTCGCTGTCGTGCGCTCTGCTGGCCACTGCTCACAACCACTGGAAAGCCGCGCCGATGCTCGGCTGCGTCTCCAGCACCGAAACCCCTGCGCCTGTTCTGAACCCGTCCGATTTGCGTGACGTGGTCGGTCACGTACAGGAAGCGAATGTCGAAGACGTCGACAACGCGATCCAGTGCGCCCTGAACGCTGCACCGATCTGGCAGGCCACCCCGCCGGCCGAACGTGCTGCGATTCTGGAACGTGCCGCCGATTTGATGGAAGGCGAGATCCAGCCGCTGATGGGCCTGTTGGCTCGCGAAGCCGGCAAGACCTTCGCCAACGCCATCGCCGAAGTGCGAGAGGCCGTGGACTTCCTGCGTTATTACGCGGTGCAGGCTCGCAACGATTTCACCAACGACGCCCACCGCCCGCTGGGTCCGGTGGTGTGCATCAGCCCGTGGAACTTCCCGCTGGCAATCTTCAGCGGTCAGGTTGCCGCTGCATTGGCCGCCGGTAACCCGGTATTGGCCAAGCCTGCGGAACAAACCCCGCTGGTCGCCGCCCAGGCCGTGCGCCTGATGCTCGAAGCCGGGATTCCGGAAGGCGTGCTGCAACTGCTGCCGGGCCGTGGCGAAACCGTGGGTGCCCGTCTGGTCGGTGACGATCGGGTCAAAGGCGTGATGTTCACTGGTTCCACCGAAGTCGCTCGTTTGCTGCAACGCAACGTCGCTGGCCGCCTGGATGCACAGGGCCGCCCGATTCCGCTGATCGCCGAGACTGGCGGCCAGAACGCGATGATCGTCGACTCCTCGGCACTGACCGAACAAGTCGTGATCGACGTGGTGTCGTCGGCCTTCGACAGCGCCGGTCAACGTTGCTCAGCTCTGCGTGTACTTTGCTTGCAGGAAGATTCTGCTGACCGTGTCATCGAAATGCTCAAGGGCGCCATGGCTGAATGCCGTCTCGGCAACCCTGAGCGCCTGTCCGTGGACATCGGCCCGGTGATCGACGCCGAAGCCAAGGCGGGCATCGAGAAGCACATCCAGGCCATGCGCGACAAAGGTCGCAACGTGTACCAGGTGGCCATCGCCAACAGCGAAGAAGTCAAACGCGGCACCTTCGTGATGCCGACGCTGATCGAGCTGGAAAGCTTCGATGAGCTGCAACGCGAAATCTTCGGCCCGGTGCTGCACGTGGTGCGCTACAAGCGCAAAGACATCGACCAGTTGATCGGTCAGATCAACGCTTCCGGCTACGGCCTGACGCTGGGCGTGCATACGCGCATCGACGAGACCATCGCCAAGGTGATCGACAACGTCAATGCCGGTAACGTCTACGTGAACCGCAACATCGTCGGTGCTGTGGTTGGCGTGCAACCGTTCGGTGGCGAAGGCCTGTCGGGCACCGGCCCGAAAGCCGGTGGTCCGTTGTACCTGTACCGCCTGCTGTCGACGCGGCCTGCCGATGCAATCGAACAATCCTTCGCTCGTGGCGACGCCGCCACTGCACCGGATGTTCGTCTGCGCGATGCCATGAGCAAACCGCTGACCGCCCTGCAAACCTGGGCCGACAGCAACAAGTTTGCCGACCTGAGCGCCTTGTGCGTGCAGTTCGCGGCGCAATCGCAAAGCGGCATCACCCGTGTACTGGCGGGCCCGACCGGCGAGCGCAACAGCTACGCGATCCTGCCGCGTGAGCACGTGCTGTCCCTGGCCGAAGCTGAAGGCGACCTACTGACGCAACTGGCGGCGGTATTGGCCGTCGGCGGCTCAGCGGTATGGCCGGAAGCTGACCTGACCAAAGCCTTGTTCGCACGCCTGCCGAAGGAAGTTCAGGCGCGTATCAAGCTGGTTGCCGACTGGAACAAGGACGAAGTGGTGTTTGATGCGGTTCTGCATCACGGCCATTCCGATCAGTTGCGTGCGGTGTGCCAGCAAGTGGCCAAGCGTGCCGGGGCGATTGTCGGGGTTCATGGGTTGTCGCTGGGCGAGACCAACATTGCGTTGGAGCGTCTGGTGATCGAGCGAGCGTTGAGCGTTAACACCGCTGCGGCGGGTGGTAATGCGAGCTTGATGACCATCGGTTAAACAGCAATAAGACCGGGCGCCCGCAATAGGCGCCCGGTTTGCAAAATCCCCTGTGGGAGCGGGCTTGCTCGCGAATGCGGAGTGTCAGTCGACATCAACATTGACTGCTACACCGCCTTCGCGAGCAAGCCCGCTCCCACATTTGATTAGTGCTAGCCGCAACACACCATCACGCTCGTCAATCATCCTTTCCGCACGCTCTCCCCACGCCTAGACTCGGTCCACTCCAAAAAAAGGTAGGCCGCCATGTCCGAGACGTTGCTCAGTTCCCGCAATCTGGCTTTCGAGCTGTATGAAGTCCTCGACGCCGAAGGCCTGACCCAGCGAGAGCGTTTCGCCGAGCACAATCGCGAGACCTTCGACGCCGCCATCGGCACCGCTCGCAGCATTGCCGAGAAGTTTTTCGCCCCGCACAACCGCAAGGGCGACGAGAACGAGCCTCGCTACGAGGACGGTCAGGCGATTCTGATTCCGGAAGTGAAACCGGCGGTGGATGCCTTCCTTGAAGCCGGTTTCCTCAACGCCGCGCGCAGTTTCGACGCCGGTGGCATGCAACTTCCTACGCTGTTGTCCCAGGCGTGTTTCGCGCACTTCCAGTCGGCCAACGCGGCCTCGACTTCGTACCCGTTCCTGACCATGGGTGCGGCGAACCTGATCGAAAGCTTCGGCACCGAGGAACAGAAGCAGCGCTTCCTGCAACCGATGATCGACGGCCGCTTCTTCGGCACCATGGCCTTGACCGAGCCGCACGCAGGTTCGTCGTTGTCGGATATTCGTACCCGCGCCGAGCCCGCTTCTGACGGCACCTATCGACTCAAGGGCAACAAGATTTTCATCTCCGGCGGCGATCACCCGTTGTCGGAAAACATCGTGCACATGGTGCTGGCCAAGTTGCCGGATGCACCGGCCGGGGTGAAGGGGATTTCGCTGTTTATCGTGCCCAAGTTCCTGGTCAACGATGACGGCAGCCTGGGCAAGCGCAACGACGTGTTGCTGGCCGGGCTGTTCCACAAGATGGGCTGGCGCGGCACCACGTCCACCGCGCTGAACTTCGGTGATAACGGTGAGTGCGTCGGTTATCTGGTGGGCAAGCCGCACCACGGTTTGAGCTACATGTTCCAGATGATGAACGAAGCGCGAATCGGCGTCGGCATGGGCGCGGTGATGCTCGGTTACGCCGGCTACCTGTATTCACTGGAGTACGCCCGCGAGCGCCCGCAAGGCCGCGTGCCGGACAGCAAAGACCCGAACACCGCGCCGGTGGCGATCATTCAGCACGCCGACGTCAAACGCATGTTGCTCACGCAAAAAGCCTACGTCGAAGGCTCGTTCGATCTTGGGTTGTATGCGGCGCGACTGTTCGATGACACCACGACGCTTGCGACCGAAGCCGAGCGCAAACAGGCCCATGAGCTGCTGGACTTGCTGACGCCAATCGTCAAATCCTGGCCGTCGGAGTTTTGCCTGAAAGCCAACGAACTGGCGATCCAGATTCTCGGTGGCCACGGTTATACCCGCGAATACCCGGTTGAGCAGTATTACCGCGACAACCGTCTGAACCCGATTCACGAAGGCACCCACGGCATCCAGTCACTGGACTTGCTGGGCCGCAAACTGGCGCAGAACGGTGGTGCGGGACTGAAACAATTGATCCGCCTGATCGCCGACACGGCCGAGCGCGCGCAAGCCTACGAATCGCTGAATGCGCTGCGTGAACCGCTGGAGAAACTGGTGGCCCGCCTGCAAACCGTAACCCTCGGTTTGTTGACCGACCTGGCTCAAGGCAAGGTCAACAGCAGCCTGGCGAACTCGGCGCTGTACTTGAAAGTGTTTGGGCACACAGTGATTGGCTGGCGCTGGCTGGAACAGGCGATTCGCGCCGAGGAAGGGTTGGCCAAGGGGAATGCGGCGGATGTGAGCTTCTATAAGGGCAAGCTGCAGGCGGCGCGGTATTTCCTGACCTGGGAAGTGCCGGGTTGCCACCATGAATTGGCGATTCTTGAGGCGCGGGATGATGTGTGTTTGAACATGCAGGATGAGTGGTTCTAAGCAACTGATTCAGTGCAGAGTATTGGTAATACATTGAGCGTTCATTTTGAAACACGCCAACTCTGCACTCGACACACCTGTTATTTCTGACAGCTGTGTAATCAAGGCAGCTCCGATAGGCTGGATTACCGACGTCACACTATTTGTCGGCAACGACGGACATCACCCTGTCCGTCGGTCCTCCTATATGAGAGAGCATGATGAATACGCCAAACACACTTGCAGACAAAACAATCAAAATTCCAGGACTTGTCGATCATGACTATTGCGTCCTGGCATCCATTTCAGCTGGACCTGGAAGAGCGGGAACGATTTGGACCGATTCCAAAGGGATTGAACACGTCGTTCTCGACAAAAATCATCACAGGCCTTCGAACGAAAAGTCCCTTATCACTATTGAGATGGTTTCCGTTGGCGCAACCGGTGAGAAGCAAGCTTCTGAGAGTGCTGAAACAACGGCTGTCGGTATGATGGAAATCGTTTCGCCCGACGAGCGATATGAGTGGGACTACCTCGTCGGGTACAAGGACTACGAGGCCATGTCTGCCAACGAGTGGCTAAGCGTTGTCTATGGCTTCCCTGCCGCAGAACGCACACCAAAAATAGACCCTTATATACGGCTCACCCACGACCAATTCATTCTGGCGACCAGAGTGGGTGACAAGGTAAGAGGTAATCGCAACAGCACCGTCACAGGCAAAGAGTATCGCTGGCAAATCGATAACGGCTATCGCGTAACCGTCAAAACCGAAGGTGATACCCAAATTGGCAATCGGTTGTTCAACCGCGATGACATGTTCAGATCAATGACCAGTGGCGACACCTATATCGATGAACAACAACGTTCCTGGGTCGTGAGAGAGAAACGAGTTTTTTATATCGATACCGTCAATGGTGCAGAGGTATACGGGAAAGAGCTTTTGGTCTCGTCATTCGTTTCTGACTGATCATCAGCGCCCAGAGAGCGCACAAACTATTGTCGCGCTCTCACCCAGCCTGTATTCGCTTGGCATTCGAAACTCAGCTCAACCGAAACCCACCCATCTGCCGCGCCAAATCATCGGCCAACCGCTGCAACGTCTGGCAATCCTCCCGGCAAGCCCTGACCTCCCCCGCTGTCGCCCGAGCCAGGTCGGAAATCCCCTGCACGTTGCGGTTGATCTCTTCGGTCACCGCCGACTGCTCTTCCGTCGCGGTCGCTACTTGATGGTTCATGTCGCTGATGCGCTCGATCTGCCCGGTAATCGCGGTCAGCGACGTTCCGGTGCGCTGGCTCGATTCGACACCGGTGCCGGTCGCCGCTTGACCGGTGTGCATCGACGACACCGCGTTCTCCGCACCTTGCTTGAGGCTGCCGATTATTTGCTGAATTTCATCGGTGGACGATTGAGTCCGCCGCGCCAGCGTCCGCACTTCATCTGCCACAACGGCAAATCCACGGCCCATGTCTCCAGCCCGCGCTGCTTCAATAGCCGCATTCAACGCCAACAGGTTGGTCTGCTCGGAAATCCCGCGAATCACCGCCAACACCTGATCAATCGACGCCACCTGATCAGCCAGTTCGCCCACCGCACTGGCGGCGACACCGATTTCATCGGACATGCTTTCAATATGTCGGATCGACCCACCCACCACTTCCCGCGCCTGCATCGCCTCATCGCGAGCATCCTGCGAGGCAACCGCCGCGTTACCGGCGTTCTGCGCGATTTCCTGCACGGTCAGGCCCATTTCGTGGACGGCGGTGGCGACCATGTCGGTCATTTCCTGCTGGCGCCCGGAGCGTTCGGCGGTGTTGTCCACAACCTTCGCCACCTGGCTAACGGCGGTGCGCAAACGCTCACTGGTGGTCAGCACTTCGCCGATCATCTCGCGCTGACTGTCGAGGAATCGATTGAAGCCGCGCGCCAGGTCACCCAACTCATCGGCGCGGCTGGAATCTAACCGGTGGGTCAAATCTCCACCACCGCTACCGATGGCTACCAGCGCCGCTGTTACCTGACGAATCGGCCGCACCAACCCACGGGCCAGCAACACCACCAGCAACAGGCACACCAGCGCCACCGCCAGGCCAATGCCGCTGCTCATCCACATGGCTCGGCGGGCTTCGGCGTAGATCTGCGACTGTGGCACTTCGGCCACGAGGGTCCAGCCCAAGTCCCTCAGCGGCAGGCTCAACGCGAGGTAGTCTTCGCCATCACGCACGAAGCTGCTGCTGGCAGCTTTTTGACCCATGACTGCCTGCGCGGCCGACGCACCGATTTGCTCGACCAAGGTGCGTTTGCCACTGAATTGCGCTTCGGGGTGAACCTGGATCAAACCGTCGGAACGCACGAGATAGACCTTGCCGCGCTCACCGAAGGTGAAGTTGTGAATCAGCTCCGACAGCTCTTTCATGCTCAGGCCAAGCCCGGCAACGCCCACGACTTTGCCGGCCTGCTCGACCTTGAGGTCGATGAACAGCGCCAATTCTCCGGTGGCTGTGTCGTTGTCGATATTGAGGGTGCGCGGCTGGTTGCTGTCGAGGAACGAATAGAACCAGGCGTCTTTGGGATTGGAACGGCTGAGGCTACGGTCCAGGCCTTTTTCAGTGAAATAGTGGTTTGAAGCCGTACCGACAATTAACGCGGTAAAGGCTTTGTGTTCGGCGCGGATGCCTTCCAGATACTGCACGAACGCGGCGGTCTGGTCACTGTTTTCACCCCCGGCCAGCCAGTCGCGCACCATGCTGTTGCTGGCGATGTCCTTGGCGGCGGTGAGGGGTTGAACGAGGATGCGCTCGATGTCGTTGCGCATCGCTTCGATGCTCGACGGCAGCGCTTGTTCGACCAGGTAGCTCTGGGCGAGACGGTTGACCACGAGGGTATAAACGCCAACCACGATCAGAATACTGACCAGCAGGGCGGTGCCCATACTGAGGATCAACTGCCATTGAATACTGCGACGCCAGAACTGCATGGAGCACCCCCAAAGAATAAGAGGCTGAAACACTGCAACAGCCGTGCCGATTGTATACAACGCAAACGACAATTTATTCTTTGGTTGTGCGCAAAGCCGATCAGGCCTGATTGATCGTCTTGGAGATCACTTCAACCGTGGCGCTGACTTGCTCTTGGTAACGGTCGAGTTCGAGCTTGTGCTGCTTTTTCATTTCGATCTGCTGAGAACACAGATTCATCGCGGCCAGCACCAGCAGTCGGTCACCGATCAGGGTCGGGTACTTTCTTTTGGTATCAGCCAAAGCAGCCTTCAACATCAATGCGGCGTCCAGCAGGGTTTGCTCTTCCCCGGCCGGCGCCTTGATCGAATAGTCCTCCCCCAGGATCGAGACGACTTTTACCCCTGCGGCGCCGACACTCATGCGCTGACCGGGCCGGCGCTGACGCGTTCAACCAGGGCCTGGATGCGAGCGGCGGTAGCGCCTTGTTTTTCTTCCTGTTCCATCAGGCTCAGTTGCAGGCTTTCGTTTTCATCCTTGGCCTGGGCCAGTTCTGCACTCAGGGTCTGGTTCTGTTGAACAAGGTCGCTGACCAGTTGTTCCAATTGGCTTAGGGATGCTTCCAACATTTTGATTTTCCAAGCATTTTCAAGGGGCGCGTACGATAAAGAAAAGTCACCACGGATGCCAGGGTTAATGGGGCGCAAGGCCTTGATTTTCCTGGCGGGCGACCTTCCTCGCGAACTTTAAAGACTGTGATTGGCGGATCTGGTTCCTGCACTTCGTCGCCATAGTTCCTGTAGGAGCGATGCTTGCTCGCGAAGGACGTCCAGACAACGCGTTCATCCAGACTGCACGCGTTACCGTTAACGTCCTTCGCGAGCAAGCATCGCTCCTACAGGAAACGGTCTGGCTGCGACAAATACGCGCAGCCCCTCAAGACTTTAGTCGTATGACCGATAAGTCATCCATACGTCAGTCTCAGCGCCGCACAGGTGCGCTCTTTTCGGTAAACACCATGTCCCTTCGTAATATGAATATCGCTCCGCGGGCGTTCCTCGGTTTCGCCCTGATTGGCGGTCTGATGCTGGTTCTGGGGGTGTTTGCCTTGAACCAGATGAGCAAGATTCGCGGTGCTGCCGAGGAAATCACCTTGAGCAGCGTGCCGAGTATCAAAAGCCTCGACGAGTTCACTCAACTCACCTTGCGCCTGCGGGTGCTGTCCTACCGTTTGCTGGTGAACCGCGAGCCCGACGTTCAGCAGAAAACCATGGAGCTGCTGGAATCGCGCAACCAACAGATTCGCGCGGCTCAGGCGACCTACGAAAAGCTGATCAGCAGCCCGCAGGAACGTGCAGCCTACGATCAATACGTACAGTTGCTGGGGCAGTACCGCCAGATCGAAGACCGGATGAAAACCCTGTCGCGCAACAATCAGGTCGATGAACTGCGCACCTTGCTCAACACCGATCTGCTGACCAACTCCGAAGCGGTCAACGCAGTGCTCAATCGCTTGCTGGAGATCAACACCCAGCAGTCCCTCGACACCAATCAGCGCGCCGCCGATCAATACGATTCGGCCTTCAGTCTGGTGATCACCTTGCTGGTCATAGCCACCGGCCTGACCGTGCTGTTTGCCTGGCTGCTGACCAACAGCATCACCAAGCCAATCGCCAATGCCTTGAGCGCTGCCGAACAAATCGCCGAAGGCAACCTGACTCGCCCGATCACCGTTGATGGCGAAGACGAAGCCGGCCGTTTGCTGCTGGCCATGTCGAAGATGCAAGACAAGCTGCGTGACACCCTGCAACGGATTTCCGGCTCGGCCACGCAACTGGCCTCCGCCGCTGAAGAGCTCAACAGTGTCACCGACGAAAGCGCCCGTGGCCTGACCCAACAGAACAATGAAATCGAACAGGCCGCCACCGCCGTCAATGAAATGACCAGCGCCGTGGAAGAAGTCGCGCGCAACGCGGTGAGCACCTCGGAAGCATCGAAGAACGCCACCACGTCGGCCGGTGACGGCCGTGATCTGGTGCAGGAAACCGTCAGCGCCATCGAACGCATGAGCGCCGATGTGCAGAGCACGGCGACACTGATCGGCGATCTGGCCAATGAATCCCGCGACATCGGCAAGGTACTGGACGTGATCCGTGGCCTGGCGGACCAGACCAACCTACTGGCCTTGAACGCCGCCATCGAAGCGGCCCGTGCCGGTGAAGCCGGGCGCGGTTTTGCGGTGGTGGCGGACGAAGTGCGTGCACTGGCGCACCGCACTCAGCAATCGACCAGCGAAATCGAACGCATGATCGGCAGCATTCAGACCGGCACCGAGCACGCGGTGGATTCGATGCGCAACAGCACCGAGCGCGCCGAGTCGACCTTGAACATCGCTCGCGGTGCAGGGATGTCGCTGGACACGATCAACAGCGCCATCGTCGAAATCAACGAACGCAACCTGGTGATCGCCAGCGCGGCCGAAGAACAGGCCCAAGTGGCCCGTGAAGTGGACCGTAACCTGGTGAACATTCGTGATCTGTCGGTGCAATCGGCCACCGGCGCCAATCAGACCAGCGCAGCGAGCAACGAACTGTCGCGACTGGCAGTGGACCTGAACACGATGGTTGGACGGTTCAGCCTCTAACCCGCTAACACCAGATGCTCGTGATACGTCGATCCGGAACATCCCCCGATCTGTAGGAGCCGGCTTGCTGGCGATGGCGATTTCACAGACGCCATCGCCAGCAAGCCGGCTCCTACAAGGGATCGCGTGTAGACGGAACATGCGTAGGGCTTTTGATCTGCAAAAGCTTTTTGACAGCATCACATTTCAACAGGTTAGAATCGCTGGCACGCAGACTGCATGGTCAGTGTGTGCCCGCCTTTCAGCTTTCTGGAGTATTGCCTTTGAATGCGACGACCATCAACAGCCTGTTCTTGATCGGCGCGTTGCTGGTAGGTGCGAGCATTCTGGTGAGCTCACTTTCGTCCCGCCTCGGCATCCCGATTCTGGTGATCATCCTGGCCGTGGGCATGGCCGCCGGCGTCGATGGCGGCGGGATTATTTTCGATAACTACCCAACGGCCTATCTGGTCGGCAACCTCGCACTGGCGGTGATCCTGCTCGACGGCGGTTTGCGCACCAGGGTGTCGAGTTTTCGTGTCGCGTTATGGCCGGCGCTGTCGCTGGCCACGGTCGGGGTGTTGATCACCACCGGGCTGACCGGCATGGCCGCGGCCTGGCTGTTCGATCTGAACCTGATCCAGGGCCTGCTGATCGGCGCCATCGTCGGCTCCACGGATGCTGCGGCGGTGTTCTCGCTGCTCGGCGGCAAAGGCCTGAACGAACGGGTCACCGCCAGTCTCGAAATCGAATCCGGCAGCAACGACCCGATGGCGGTGTTCCTCACCGTCACCCTGATCGACATGCTCGCCAGCGGCCAGACCGGCCTGCACTGGAGCCTGCTGACCCACCTGCTGCGCGAGTTCGGCATCGGCGGCGTGATCGGGCTCGGTGGCGGCTGGCTGATGCTGCAACTGGTCAACCGGATCAATCTGGCCACCGGCCTCTATCCGATTCTGGTGATCGCCGGCGGCCTGGTGGTGTTCGCCCTGACCAACGCCCTGCACGGCAGCGGTTTCCTCGCGGTTTACCTGTGCGGCCTGGTGATCGGCAACCGTCCGGTACGCAGCCGCCACGGCATTCTGCACATGCTCGACGGCATGGCGTGGCTGGCGCAGATCGGCATGTTCCTGGTGCTGGGCCTGCTGGTCACGCCGCACGACTTGCTGCCGATCGCCTTGCCTGCGCTGGGCCTGGCGCTGTGGATGATTCTGTTTGCACGGCCACTGTCGGTGTTGGTCGGCCTGCTGCCCTTCAAGGCCTTCCACGGTCGAGAGAAAGCCTTCATTTCCTGGGTCGGCCTGCGCGGCGCGGTCCCGATCATTCTGGCGGTGTTCCCGCTGATGGCCGGCCTGCCCAACGCCCAGCTCTACTTCAACCTTGCCTTCTTTATTGTGCTGGTGTCGCTGCTGGTACAAGGGACGAGCCTGCCGTGGATCGCCAAACTGTTAAAGGTGACGGTGCCACCGGAACCTGCGCCGATCTCGCGCTCAGCCCTGGAAGTGCATGTCACCAGCGAGTGGGAGTTGTTCGTTTATCGCCTCGGTGCCGAAAAATGGTGCATCGGTTCGCCCCTTCGCGAACTGAAAATGCCCGAAGGCACACGCATCGCCGCACTGTTTCGTGGCCAGCAACTGCTCCATCCGTCGGGTAGTACGGTGCTCGAAGTCGATGATTTGCTCTGCGTCATCGGCCACGAACACAACCTGCCGGCCCTTGGAAAACTGTTTAGCCAGGCGCCTCAACGAGGCCTCGATTTGCGTTTCTTCGGCGACTTCGTACTCGAAGGAGATGCCCAGCTGGCGGCGGTTGCTGCCCTGTACGGGTTGAAAGTCGAAGGCATCGATCCAGATATGACTCTGGCCAGCTTCATTGCTCACAAAGTGGGCGGTGCGCCAGTCGTGGGTGACCAGGTGGAATGGAACAACACCATCTGGACCGTCGCGGTCATGGAAGGGAACAAGATCGGCAAAGTGGGCGTCAGATTCCCCGAAGGAAGTCGCCCGGGTCCGGGACTCTTCCTCTAAACTTCATTCTTCGTCTCGTTTTCGATCGGTCTCTATGTCAACCCTGCGCACCTTTTTCATCATGGCCCTGCTGGGCTTGAGTCTGTCTGTCGGCACACTGCAAGCGGCGGAACCACCGTCCAGCGAAGCCGTGCAGGCGAGCCTGGACAAGATCGCCGACCGCAAACTGCCGGAAGCCGATCAGAAAGCCCTGCAAACGTTGCTGCAAAGCACGCTGACCCAGCTCAACAACAAGCGTGATTACGAGCGCAAGCTGGCCGATCTCAAGCAGCAACTCGCTACAGCGCCCAAGCAGAACATCGAGAACCAGCGCGAACTGACGCGCCTCAAAGCCAGCAGCGCCATCCCCGTGGCGCAACGCTATGGCAAAGAATCCGTGCAGCAGCTCGAGCAGATGCTGACCGAGCGCGCGACCCAGCAAAGTGATCTGCAAAAAGCCCTCGCTGATGCGAACAGCCTGGTCATTACCGCCCAGACCCGCCCTGAGCGCGCCCAGGCTGAAATTTCCACCAGCCAGACGCGCATCCAGCAGATCAATAACATCCTCAAGGCCGGCAAAGACAACGGCAAGACCTTGAGCAGCGAACAACGCGACCTGCTCAATGCCGAACTCGCGGCACTGAACGCGCTGATCCCGCTGCGTCGCCAGGAACTGGCCGGCAACAGCCAGTTGCAGGACCTGGGCAACAGCCAGCATGACTTGCTCTCGGAAAAATCCGACCGCCTGGATCGCGAAATCCAGGAGCTGCAAAACCTGATCAACCAGAAACGCCTGGCCCAGTCCCAGGAGACGGTGACGCAGCAGTCTATCGAAGCGCAGAAGTCCGGCGGCAGCGCCCTGCTGGCCACCGAAAGTGCGGCAAACCTGAAGCTTTCGGACTACTTGCTCAAGAGCACCGACCGTCTCAACGAAGTCACCCAGCAGAACCTGCAAACCAAGCAGCAACTCGACAACGTAACCCAGAGCGATTCGGCCCTCGACGAGCAAATCAGTGTGCTCAAGGGCAGCCTGCTGCTGTCGAAAATCCTCTACAAACAGAAACAGGGCCTGCCGCGCCTCAAAGTCGACCGCGACCTGGCCGACCAGATCGCCGACATTCGCCTGTATCAGTTCGAAGTCAGCCAGCAACGGGAATTGCTCAGCAACCCGGCGACCTATGTCGACAACCTGCTATCGACTCAGCCGCCCGAGCAAGTCACCCCGCAACTGCGCAAGAGCCTGCTGGAACTGGCCACGACCCGCGCCGACCTGCTGGAGCGGCTGAACCGCGAACTCAGTGCGGTGCTCAACGAATCGATCACGCTGCAACTCAATCAGAAACAACTGCTCAGCACCGCGCAAAGCCTGCGGGCGACCCTCGACGAACAGATGTTCTGGATCCCCAGCAACAAGCCGCTCGATCTTGAATGGATGCGCGGCGTGCCGGAACGTCTGCAACGCCAGGTGGCGACCCTGCCGCTGGCGTCGAGCGTGAGTGAATTGATTGACGGCCTGACTCAGCGACCGCTGCTGTTTCTCCCGTTGGTACTGGTGATCGGCGCCCTGCTGTGGCGGCGCAAAAGCCTGTATGCCCGACTGAACAAGGTTCACCAGGACATCGGCCACTTCAAGCGTGACAGCCAGTTGCACACGCCGCAGGCGATTCTGGTCAATATTCTGCTGGCATTGCCGGTTGCGCTGGGCCTGGCCCTGTGTGGCCTGGCCCTGCAAATCGACGCTCGGGGGCAGAACGCCAACATGGGCGCGGCGCTGCTGCAAATGGCTCAGGCCTGGCTGGTGTTCTACACCGCCTACCGGATCCTCGCGCCGGGCGGCGTCGCCGAACTGCATTTCCGCTGGGAAAAGCCTCAGGTCGAATTCCTCCAGGGCTGGGTCCGTCGTCTCGGGCTGGTGGTCATGGCGTTGGTCGCGGTGGTGGCCGTTGCCGAGCTGCAACCGGCGGGGCTGGCCGATGACGTGCTGGGCATGCCGGTCGTACTGATCTGCTACGCCTTGATGACCTGGCTGCTCAGCCGATTGCTGATCAGCAGCCCGACGCACGAAAACGCCTCGTTGTTCCGCAAAGCGGTCGGGGTCATGTTCACCGTCCTGCCTGTCGCGTTGTTCGTGGCGGTGTGCTTCGGCTACTACTACACCGCGCTGAAGCTCAGCGACCGCTTGATCAACACGCTTTACCTGCTGATGTTCTGGCTGGTGATCGAAGCCACGTTCGTCCGCGGCCTGAGCGTTGCGGCACGCCGTCTCGCGTACCAGCGCGCCCTGGCCAAACGTCAGGCAGCGAAAGAGGCCGGCGATGGCGAAGCAGTGATCGAAGAGCCGACCCTGGACATCGAGAAGGTCAACGAGCAGTCGTTGCGCCTGATTCGCCTGGCGCTGCTCGGCGGCTTCATCGCTGCGCTGTACTGGGTCTGGTCCGATCTGATTTCGGTGTTCTCGTACCTCGACAACATCACCCTCTACGAATACACCAGCGGCACCGGCGCCAACATGAGCATGGTGCCGATCAGCATCGGCGACATGCTGGGGGCGCTG
Source organism: Pseudomonas sp. IT-P44 (assembly GCF_949768225.1). Classification (NCBI taxonomy): domain Bacteria; kingdom Pseudomonadati; phylum Pseudomonadota; class Gammaproteobacteria; order Pseudomonadales; family Pseudomonadaceae; genus Pseudomonas; species Pseudomonas sp. IT-P44. Next base: position 178,558 of record NZ_CATKQM010000068.1, read on the forward strand.
ATCATCATCGGCATCACCTTCGCCCTCGCGCGCAACTTGCCAGGGCTGCTGGAAGTGTTTGTATTGTCGAAGCTGAACCTGGCGCAGGGCAGCGCCTACGCCACGACCACGCTGCTGTCTTACGTGATTGCCGGTATCGGTTTCGTCTCGACCCTGTCCACGCTCGGCGTGAGCTGGGACAAGTTGCAGTGGCTGGTGGCGGCGCTTTCGGTGGGACTTGGTTTCGGGATGCAGGAGATTTTCGCGAACTTCATCTCCGGGATCATGATCCTGTTCGAACGCCCGGTGCGGATCGGCGACACGATCACCATCGGCAACCTGTCGGGCACGGTCAGCAAGATCCGCATCCGCGCCACGACCATCACCGACTTCGACCGCAAGGACATCATCGTCCCGAACAAGACGTTCATCACCGGGCAACTAATCAACTGGTCACTGACCGACACCATTACCCGGGTGACCTTGAAGCTCGGCGTCGATTACGGTTCGGACCTGGACCTGGTGAAAGAACTGCTGCTCAAAGCCGCCCGGGACAACCCGCGCGTGCTGAAGGATCCGGAACCGCACGTGTACTTCCTGAACTTCGGCGAAAGCACCCTCGACCACGAGCTGCGCATGCATGTGCGCGACCTCGGTGACCGCAACCCGGTACTCGATGAGGTCAACCGCTTCATCAACCGCGAGTTCAAGAAGCAGCACATCAACATTTCGTTCCGGCAGATGGAGGTTTACCTGAAGAACCTGCACGGCCAGGAATACAAAATGGTGCCCATCGAGCCGGAAGCCAAAACCATCGTGCCGATGGCCGACGGCAAACCGCTGCAAGAGCCGCCGCCCGCCAAACTCGACTAACCGCCCTATCCCTAGCAGAATGCTCGGACATTCTGCTGGAGATGGCCGGTGAAAGCCCTCGACGAACTGACCTTCGATAATCGCTTCGATCGCCTGGGCGATACGTTTTCTGCCCACGTACTGCCCGAGCCCATCGACAATCCGCGCCTGGTCGTCGCGAGCCCTGCCGCCATGGCGCTGCTCGACCTTGATCCGGCCGTGGCCGAAACCCCGGAGTTCGCCGAGCTGTTCAGCGGCCACAAGCTGTGGGCCGATGCGATTCCGCGGGCGATGGTCTATTCCGGGCATCAGTTCGGCTCCTACAACCCACAACTGGGCGACGGTCGCGGACTGCTGCTGGGCGAGGTCTACAACGAAGCCGGCGAGCATTGGGACCTGCACCTCAAGGGCGCCGGCCAGACGCCTTTTTCGCGCATGGGCGATGGCCGTGCGGTGCTGCGTTCGTCGATCCGTGAGTTTCTTGCGTCCGAAGCGCTGCATGCCCTGAACATCCCGACCACCCGTGCGTTGTGCGTGATCGGCTCCGACACGCCGGTGTGGCGCGAAAAACAGGAACGCGCAGCCATGATCCTGCGCCTGTCACCGAGCCATGTGCGCTTCGGGCATTTCGAATATTTCTACTACACCAAACGCCCCGAAAAGCAGAAAGAGCTCGGCGAGCACGTGCTGGCCATGCACTTCCCGGAATGCCTCGAACAGTCAGAACCGTACCTGGCGATGTTCCGCGAAATCGTCGAGCGCAATGCCGAGCTGATCGCCAAATGGCAGGCTTATGGCTTCTGCCACGGCGTGATGAACACCGACAACATGTCGATCCTCGGCATCACCTTCGACTTCGGCCCGTTCGCCTTCCTCGATGACTTCGACGCCAACTTCATCTGCAACCACTCCGATGATCAGGGCCGTTATTCCTTCAGCAACCAGGTGCCGATAGGCCAGTGGAACCTCAGCGCCCTGGCCCAGGCGCTGACGCCGTTCATCAGCGTCGAAGCCCTGCGCGAAACCCTCGGGCTGTACCTGCCACTGTTCCAGGCCCATTACCTGGACCTGATGCGCCGCCGCCTCGGCCTCACCACCGCCGAAGACGATGACCAGAAACTGCTGGAGCAATTGCTGCAACTGATGCAGAACAGCGGCGTCGATTACAGCCTGTTCTTCCGCCGCCTCGGCGACGAGTCACCCGAGCTGGCCGTCGTCCGCTTGCGCGACGACTTCGTCGACATCAAGGGCTTCGATGCCTGGGCAGAACGTTATGTCGCCCGTGTTGCCCGCGAAGGTGAAGTGGACCAGCCACAACGCCGCCAACGGATGCACGCGGTCAATCCGCTCTACATCCTGCGCAACTACCTGGCACAGAAAGCCATCGACGCGGCGGAAAGCGGCGACTATTCAGAGGTTCGCCGGCTGCATGCGGTGCTGAGCCGGCCGTTCGATGAGCAGCCGGGGATGGAGGGTTACGCCGAACGGCCACCGGAGTGGGGGAAGCATTTGGAGATCAGTTGTTCCTCTTGAGTGACTTACGGAATGTCGCCTTGATAACCACCGACTTCGACTCCAGATCAGCTTCACTGATTACCCATTTATTCAGAGCCCGATTATGTCCGAACCACTCCTCATCCCCTGCCCCCACTGCAACGGCCTCAACCGCATCCCCGCCGAGCGCCTCGGCGATCAACCGAAATGCGGGCGCTGCAAAGCCGAGGTCTTGCTGAGCAAGCCTTTCGAATTGAAACAAGGTGATTACGCCAGTCAGATCAAGGGCGATCTGCCGTTGCTGGTGGACGTGTGGGCGGACTGGTGCGGGCCGTGCAAGTCGTTTGCGCCGGTGTTTGAGCAGGCAGCCAGTCAGTTGGCGGGCAAATGCAGGCTGGCCAAGCTGGACAGCGAGGCGAATCAGCAGTTGTCGGCGCAGTTGGGGATTCGCTCGATTCCGAGCCTGATTCTGTTCAAGAACGGCCGGGAAGTGGCACGCCAGAGCGGGGCGTTTCCGTTGCCGCAGTTGATGAGCTGGTTACGTAGTCAGGGGATCTGAAGCCACCCCAAATCAAATGTGGGAGCGGGCTTGCTCGCGAATGCGGAGTGTCAGCCAATGTTGATGTCGGCTGACACACCGCATTCGCGAGCAAGCCCGCTCCCACAGGTGTTCGGTGTCTTCGCGAGATCAGGCGTTTTCGAGCAGGCTATGCAGCTCGACGAATTGCTGGGTCAGCTTGTGCCGTGGGTCGAGGTGGATCAGCGGCGTGTTGGCCTGGTGTGATTCGCGCATGCGCACCGAAGTGCCCAGGTACACCGGCAGCACGGGCAGCCCTTCGGCAATCAACTCGTCGAGGATTTGCTGAGGCAGGCTGGCGCGGGCCTGGAACTGGTTGACGACGATGCCTTCCACTTCCAGCCCTTCGTTGTGGTCGTCCTTCAATTCTTCGATTTCCGCCAGCAGACCGTACAGTGCCTGGCGCGAGAAACTGTCGCAGTCGAAGGGGATCAGCACACGATCGGCGGCAATCAAGGCAGAAACCGCATAAAAATTTAGCGCTGGCGGCGTATCGAGGTAGATCCGGTCGTAATCTTCGGCCAACTCGTCGAGCAGTTTGCGCAGCTTGTTGATCTTGTGTTTCGCCTCAAGCTTGGGCTGTAAGTCCGCCAGTTCGGCGGTGGCGGTGATGACGTGGAGGTTGTCGAACGGGGTTTCGTAGATATCGACCTGGTTTTTCTTCGAGAACGGGCCTGAAGACAGCGTTTGCTTGAAGAAGTCGGCAATCCCCATCGGAATGTCATTACCGGTGAGCCCGGTGAGGTACTGGGTCGAATTGGCCTGAGCATCAAGATCCACCAACAGGGTGCGATAGCCCTCGCTGGCACTGACCGCCGCCAGATTGCAGGCAATGCTGGATTTGCCTACGCCGCCTTTCTGATTGAATACCACGCGCCGCATGTCAAAACCTCCGTGTATCAAAGAATGACCGAGTGTAGTAGTCCACGGCGTCGCTTAGCTACCTCGCCGGCACAGGGACTACGCAGTCAGGTGCAAACACTCACCGAAAAAGCCGCCTTCTCGTCCGGAAAAATGCGCCCGTAGCCGACAGACATACGCGACTCGATGTGGATAATGGCCAAACGACAGCTTTTCACGAACCAATCGGTACATTTCGTTGAGCAAAATGTAACCAGCATTTGCTACGCGCCCGCCGCAACGGGATAATGCGCGCCACTCGACGCTCAGCGTCACGTCAGGTGAATCGCCGATTTTGCGACTTGCCGCGTCAAGAAAGCCCGCAGGGGCGGGATGAATATCTGTGATCAACTTCAACATCGCCCAATGGCGCGCGTGGGCCCCTGGGCTCGAAAGCGTGGACGATTGGCAGGCCTGGAGCCGACAACCGGTCGTGCTGCCAAGCTGCGATGCCGCCCCCGACGTCTCGTTTCTGCCGGCCATGCAACGGCGGCGGCTCAGCCGCCTGGCGCGGATGGCGTTCAGTGTCGGCTGGCCATTGGCCGATGGTCGCCCTGACCTACCGTTGGTCTTTATTTCCCGCCACGGCGAAACCCCGCGCACCTTCGAAATCCTCAGCGATCTGGCCGCCGATCAGCCCCTGTCGCCGACTCAGTTCAGCCTGTCTGTGCACAACGCAGTCATCGGCCTGTGGTCGATCATGCGCGGCGAAACCAGCGAAATGACCGCGCTGGCTGCGGCCGGCGATGGCCTTGAACACGGCATGCTAGAGGCTGCGGCGCTGCTTGGCGAAGGAGCGCCCGCCGTCCTGCTGGTGGTCACCGAAGAGCAGCCACCCGAAGCCTATTCGACCTGGATCGACGACGTGCCGTTTCCCTACGCGGTGGCTTTGTTGCTCACACCGGGCAATGACTGGCAACTGTCCTTGAACAGCACTTCGGATGAGTTGTCCAAAGCCCACTGGCCCCATGCCCTGAATCTCTTGCGTACCCTGCTGGGCCAGCAGACCACCTGCCAACATGCCTGGAAAAATCGTGTATGGAACTGGCAACGCAATCGGTAACCGAAAAAAACCGCGACGCCTATTACTGGCGTTTGCTGGCCACCGCCGCAAGCTTCACCCTCTTCGGATTGGGCGGGCTTTGCCTGCGCCTGGTGGTATTCCCGGTGCTGGGCTGTCTGCCCGGCGATGCGCAGACGCACCGCTTGCGTGCGCGGCAAACCGTCAGCCGCTGTTTCTGGTTTTTCGTCCGGTTCATGGCCCGCACCGGCGTGCTGACCTACGACATCGAGGGCGCGGAAAAACTCGGCCGCCCCGGGCAAATGATCATCGCCAATCACCCGTCGCTGATCGACGTGGTGTTCCTGATCGGCCTGGTGCGCCATTCCAACTGCGTGGTCAAAAGCAGCCTGTGGGAAAACCCCTTCACCCGTGGCCCGTTACGCTGCACCGAATACATCAGCAACGATGGCAGCATGGACATGCTCGACGCCGCGGCCGACGCGCTGAAAAGCGGCCAGACCCTGATCATTTTCCCCGAAGGCACCCGCACCCAGCCCGGCGAAGCACCCGCCTTCCATCGGGGTGCGGCGTCGATCGCACTGCGCGGTGCGAAAATTCTCACACCGGTGGTCATCAAGGTCAGCCCGACCACTTTGACCAAGGCTGAACCCTGGTATCGGATCCCTAAACGTCGCGTGCACTTCAGTTTCCGTGTCGGGGCCGATATAGACCCACAGGCCTTCGCTGCACAAGGCCCGGCGCCTCAAGCCTCGCGCAAGCTCAATGATTACCTGCATCACTACTTTATTAAGGAGCTCGCCGAAGATGAGCGATCTGCACCGTGAAATAAAACTGTTGATCATCGACGCCCTTGGCCTCGAAGACATCAGCGTCGAAGACATCGGCAATGACCAGACGCTGTTCGGTGAAGGTCTGGGCCTGGACTCCGTCGACGCCCTGGAACTCGGCCTGGCGATCCAGAAAAAGTACGGCATCAAAATCGATGCCGACGCCAAGGACACCCGCAATCACTTCAGCAACGTGGCGAGCCTTGCGGCGTTCGTCACTGCAAAACAGGCAGCTTGAGACCGGACCATGCAAACTCGTGACGACATTTTCAACACCTTGCGCGATGCCTTGGTCGAACTCTTCGAGCTGGATCCAGAACGTGTCAGCCTCGACTCCAACCTGTATCAGGACCTGGAAATCGACAGCATTGACGCGGTCGACCTGATCGATCACATCAAACGCCAGACCGGCAAGAAAATCGCCGCCGAAGAATTCAAATCGGTGCGTACCGTCAGCGACGTCGTCGAGGCGGTCTACCGTCTGGTTCAGCCGGCCGCATGAGTCGACTGATCGGCCTCGGCCTGCTGCTCGCGGGGCTGCTGTACCCTTTCGCGGTGTATTTCGGCATGGAGCATTTCGCCCCGTGGCAGTTCGGCCTGCTGCTGGGCAGCCTGTGGCTGGCGCGAGCGGTGACGGGCGTGCGGCGACCAGGAAGCCTGTGGATGGCCATCGTCGCCATCGTGTTTTGCCTGTTGCTCGCCCTGTTCGACAGCCCTGCCATGCTGCGCTGGTACCCCGTGCTGATCAGCGGCTTCATGCTGGTGCTGTTCGGGTTGAGCCTGAAATTCGGCCCGCCGATGATCGAGCGTCTGGCCCGCCTGCGTGAGCCACGCTTGCCGGCCAAGGCCATTCGTTACACCCGCCAGGTCACCATTGCCTGGTGCTGGTTTTTTCTTTGCAACGGTTTGTGCGCCGCCGCCCTGACCCTCTGGGCGCCGCTGAGTTGGTGGATGTTGTACACCGGCCTGATCTCCTATGGATTGATCGGCCTGATGTTTGCCATTGAATGGCTCATACGACAACGGGTACGAGGCCACCCATGAATTGGATAAAACTTGAGCACCTGTTGCTCAAGGCTCAGCCGGAACGCGCCGTAACGGCCGGGCCGGTGCTGAATCACGCACAATTGTGCGAACAGGCCCTGAGCCTGGCCGCCGGCCTGCAAGCGCAGGGTGTGCAGCGCATTGCCGTGCATCTGGAAGACGCCGCCGACCTGGCGATTGCCCTGCTTGGCGCCTGGCGTGCCGGGATCAGCGTATTGCTGCCTGCCGACCTGCAACCCCAGACGCGCCAGCGCTGGTCGAGCGAAGTCGATCTGTGGCTGACAGATCAGGCCGATGACGCTCAGTTGAGCGACTATCGCCATGCGCCGCTAAGTGCAGCAGCACTGGACCTGGATCGCTGCTCGCTTAGCCTGTGCACCTCCGGCTCCAGTGGCGCGCCCAAACGCATCGACAAAAACCTGCGCCAACTGGCCAATGAAGTCGAAGCTCTGGAACACCTCTGGGGCGCCGATCTGGCTGAAGCCTGCATCATCGGCAGCGTCGCCACCCAACACATCTACGGTTTGCTGTTTCGGGTGTTGTGGCCGCTGTGTGCCGGGCGCTCGTTCGTGCGCAAGCAACTGGCCTTTCCGGAAGATTTGCAGCGCGCCAGCCGCGAACACCCGGCCTTCGCCTGGGTCGCCAGCCCGGCGCTGCTCAAACGCATGGGCGACAACCTCGACTGGCCGGCCTTGAGCGCGGTTCGTCGGGTGTTTTCCTCGGGCGGCGCATTGCCGGCCGAGGCGGCGCAAAGCCTGCAGCAACGCCTGCAACAGTGGCCGACGGAAATCTTCGGCAGCTCGGAAACCGGCGGCATTGCCTGGCGCCAGGGACTTGATTTGTGGCAGCCGTTTGCCGGCATCGAATTGAGCCAGGACAGCGATGGCGCGCTGCTCATTGCCTCGCCGTACCTGCCACCCGGCCATATTGAACACACCGCGGATGCCGCGCGAATCGCTGCCGATGGCCGCTTCGAATTGCTGGGCCGTCTGGACCGGATCGTCAAACTGGAAGAAAAACGTATCTCCCTGCCGATGCTGGAACACGCGCTGATGGCCCACGACTGGGTCGCCGAAGCGCGCCTGGGCGTGGTTCAGGAAAATCGCGCATCACTGGGTGCGTTGCTGGTGCTGAGCGAGCAAGGTTTGCATGCCTTGCGCAATCAAGGGCGACGCACCCTCACTCAGGCATTGCGCCAACACCTGAGCCAGCATTGCGAAGCCCTTGCCTTGCCTCGACGCTGGCGTTTACTGCGGCAGTTGCCGCTGAACGCTCAGGGCAAACTGCCTCAGGCCGACGTCGAAGCGCAGCTGCTCGCGCCGCGTCCAAAGGCACCGCAAGTGCTGGAGCAGGTCGAAGCCGATGGCGAATGGAGCCTGCAACTGGCGGTGCCACCGGACCTCGCCTACTTCAGCGGCCATTTCCCTCAGGCGCCGGTATTGCCCGGCGTGGTGCAAGTGGATTGGGCGTTGAGCCTTGGCCAGCAACTGATGAACCTGCCGGAAAAATTCGCCGGCATGGAAGTGCTGAAGTTCCAGCAACTGGTGCGCCCCGGCGATGAAATCCAGTTACACCTGCGTTTCGATCCGGTACGCAGCAAGTTGTATTTCGCCTATCGCAACGAGACCGCCACGTGTTCCAGCGGGCGGATTTTGCTGGAGGCTTCGAGTGATGCATAAATTTGGTGAGTGCTACGCACTCAATCGCGAGCAGGCTCGCTCCCACAGGGTGTCTGCGTCGCGCACGAATCTAGTGTGGGAGCGAGCCTGCTCGCGATGGAATCAACGCGGTCTCCCAGGTGTACGCCAACATGCATAACCCCTGCGCCGTCGTGCCCGTCTACAACCACGAAACCGCCATCACCACAGTGGTCGACGCCCTGATTACCTGCGGCCTGCCATGCATTCTGGTGGACGATGCCAGCAGCCCGGCCTGCGCAAAGGTGCTCGATCGCCTGGCTGAGCGCGAGATGGTCTACCTGATCCGCCTCGCCGCCAACCAGGGCAAGGGTGGCGCGGTCATGACCGGTCTGCGCGAAGCCTCACGCCTGGGCTTCAGCCACGCCTTGCAGGTGGACGCCGACGGCCAGCACGACCTGCAAGACGTCGCGACGTTCATCGAGCACTCACGCACCCATCCGCGCGAGGTGATCTGCGGCTATCCGCAATACGACGCCAGTGTGCCGAAAGGTCGGTTGTACGCCCGCTACCTGACGCACGTGATGGTGTGGATCAACACCTTGTCGTTGCAGATTCGCGATTCCATGTGCGGTTTCCGCGTCTATCCATTGTCACCGACCCTCGCCGTGATCGAATCGGCCAAAGTCGGCAAGCGCATGGACTTCGACTCGGACATTCTGGTGCGCCTGTCCTGGCGCAATCAGCCGATGCAGTGGCTGCCCACCAAGGTGCATTACCCGCTGGACGGCGTCTCGCATTTCCGCATGTTCCACGACAATGTGCTGATTTCGAGCATGCACACCCGGTTGTTCTTCGGCATGTTGCTGCGGGCGCCGGTGATCCTCTGGCGGCGGTGGCGAGCATGAGCAGCAACGTCGACAAAAAGCATTGGGCCGACCGCGAGGAGCGCGGCAGTTTCTGGCTGATGAAGCTCACTGCGTTCGGCGCCAAAGTCCTTGGCCGCCGACTGTTGAGCCCGCTGTTGTACGGCATCGTTCTGTACTTTTTCCTGTTCGGCCGCAGCGCCCGCCGCAGTGCCTGGCAATACCAGCAACGCCTCGCCGACTGGAGCGCTCGCACTGAATTGCGCCCGACCCATTGGCGGGTATTCGGTCAGTTCATGGCCTTCGCTGATTCGATGCTCGACAAACTCGACGTGTGGAACGGCAAGCTGAGCATCGAGCAGATCGAAATCGTCGACCCGGCGTTGCTGCGCAATCAGTTGCGTGGCAGCCGCGGGCAACTGCTGGTGGGCGCACACCTGGGCAATCTCGAAGTCTGCCGCGCGCTGGCGGAGATCGGCGAAAAGGTCACGATGAACGTGCTGGTGCACACCAAGCACGCCGAGCAGTTCAACCGTTTGCTGGGCGAAGCCGGGGCCACCAATCTGCGGCTGATTCAGGTCAGCGAACTGGACCCGGTGATCATGCTGCAACTGCACGAGCGCCTGGAGCGCGGCGAATGGCTGGCGATTGCCGGTGATCGCGTGCCGTTGCACGGCGGTCGCAGCGTGACCGTGGATTTCCTTGGCCATCCGGCAAAATTTCCGCAGGGCCCGTGGTTGTTGGCCGGCCTGTTGAAATGCCCGGTCAACCTGATGCTGTGCCTGAAAAAACCCGACGGCGATTATCGACTGACTCTCGAACCGTTCGCCGATGCGATCACCTGGAAGCGCAGCGACCGCGAGCAGGTCATTCATCAGTGGGCGACCCGCTACGCCGAGCGCCTGGGCCACTATTGCCTCGAAGCACCTCAACAATGGTTCAACTTTTACCCTTTCTGGAAGACCGATGACGACGCCAACGCTTGAGCCGGTAACCTTCGGCGAACTCCCTTTGCGCATCGAAGACGTGCTGGCCCTGGCCAACCGTCAGGTGCCGACGCAGTTGCAGGCTGACCCTGCGTACCGCGAGCGCATCGCCAAGGGCGCACGATTCCTCGATTCCCTGTTGGACAAGGAAGGCGTGATTTATGGCGTGACCACCGGTTACGGCGATTCCTGCGTGGTCGCGGTGCCGCTGCATCACGTCGAAGCGTTGCCGCGTCATCTGTACACGTTCCACGGTTGCGGCCTGGGCAAACTGCTCGACGCCCAAGCCACCCGCGCGGTGCTGGCTGCACGCTTGCAGTCGCTGTGCCACGGCGTGTCGGGGGTTCGCATCGAGCTGCTGGAACGCCTGCAAGCATTCCTTGAACACGACATTTTGCCGCTGATCCCGGAAGAAGGTTCAGTGGGCGCCAGTGGTGATCTGACGCCGCTGTCCTATGTCGCCGCGACCTTGTCCGGCGAACGCGAAGTGATGTTCCGTGGCGAACGCCGCCAGGCCGCCGATGTGCACCGCGAACTCGGTTGGGAGCCGCTGGTGCTGCGCCCCAAAGAAGCCCTCGCGCTGATGAACGGCACCGCCGTCATGACCGGCCTCGCTTGCCTGGCCTATGCCCGCGCCGATTACCTGCTGCAACTGGCAACGCGCATCACCGCGCTGAACGTGGTTGCGCTGCAAGGCAATCCCGAGCACTTCGACGAGCGCCTGTTCGCCACCAAACCGCATCCGGGGCAAATGCAGGTCGCCGCGTGGCTGCGCAAGGACCTGGCGATCGACGCGCCGACCGCGCCGCTGCATCGCCTGCAAGACCGCTATTCCCTGCGCTGCGCGCCGCACGTACTTGGCGTCTTGGCCGACAGCCTGAACTGGCTGCGTTCGTTCATCGAGATCGAACTCAACAGCGCCAACGACAACCCGATCATCGATGCCGAAGCCGAGCGCGTGCTGCACGGCGGGCATTTCTACGGCGGCCACATCGCGTTCGCCATGGACAGCCTGAAAAACCTGGTGGCCAACGTGGCCGACCTGCTCGACCGTCAACTCGCGTTGCTGGTGGACGAGCGTTACAACCATGGCTTGCCGAGCAACCTTTCCGGCGCCACGGCAGATCGAGCGATGCTCAACCACGGCTTCAAAGCCGTGCAGATCGGCACCAGCGCCTGGACCGCCGAGGCGCTGAAAAACACCATGCCGGCCAGCGTGTTTTCACGTTCCACCGAATGCCACAACCAGGACAAGGTGAGCATGGGCACCATCGCTGCCCGCGATGCCATTCGTGTGCTGGAGCTGACCGAACAGGTCGCCGCCGCCACGCTACTCGCCGCCAATCAGGGCGTGTGGCTGCGCAGCAAGGCCGAGGACGCGCGCCCGTTGCCACCGGCCCTTGCTGCCATGCATGAAGAGCTGGCCAAGGACTTCCCGCCGGTCATCGAAGACCGCGCGCTGGAAGGTGAATTGCGCCTGTGCCTGAAACGGATTGCCGAGCAACACTGGAGGCTGCATGCGTAGCAAGGGAGTGCTTCACACCGATACGGAAATCCTCGTGCCGTTCTTTGACGTCGACAGCATGAACGTGGTCTGGCACGGCCATTACATCAAATACCTGGAAATCGCCCGTTGTGCGCTGCTGGATAAAATCGGCCACAACTACACGGCCATGTCCGAGTCGGGTTACGCCTGGCCGGTGATCGACCTGCAATTGCGCTATGTGCGTGGTGCGGTGTTCGGCCAAAAGCTGAACGTGCGCGCCAATCTGGTGGAGTGGGAGAACCGGCTGAAGATCAACTACCTGATCAGCGACCTGGAAACCGGCGAACGCTTGACCCGCGCCGTCTCCGTGCAGGTTGCAGTCGACATGGGCAGCCGAGAGATGCAATTGGCCTCGCCCAAAATCTTCACCGACGCTGTTGAAAGGATGCTCGCATGAAGCCGTTTTTCAGATGCCTCGGCGCTTTGGCGCTGCTCGGCCTGTCATCGATGGCCCACTCCTTCGATCTGCAACAGCTCAGCGATCAACTGGCCAAACCCGACGTGATCCACGGCCACTTCATCCAGGAAAAACACCTGCGCGCCCTGCCCCAGCCGCTGACCAGCAAAGGCACCTTCGTTCTCGCGAAAAACCACGGTCTGCTGTGGTTGCTGAAAACGCCGCTGCAACAGGATTACCGCATCACCGGCAAAGGCATTGCGCGACGTGACGCCAGCGGCTGGCAAATGCTGCCCGGCAAGAGTGCCGGCGCCGAGCAGAACCGCTTGTTCCTCGCCGTGCTGCAAGGCGACAGCAGCGGGCTGCAACGGGACTTCGAACTGTCGCTGAGCGGTGAGGCGCAGAACTGGAAACTGACGCTGACCCCTCGTTCGCTGCTGCTCAAGCAGGTGTTCAATCAGATCAACATCACCGGCGGCGAATTGGTGAACACCATCGAACTGCTTGAAACCCAGGGTGACAGCACCTTGCTGCGGATGCAGGACAGCACCAGCACCCAACCGTTGAGCGACGCGGAGCAACATGACTTTGCCGAGTGAACGCACGCTTCCACGGCTGTTTCTGATCCTGCTGCTGGCGGTGCTCGCGCTCGCCGGTTGGCAATGGCGGGACGGTGCGCCGCTGTCGGCCAACCTGATGGAACTGGTGCCGGGCACGGCGCCGGACGCGCTGGAACTGCGCGCCGAACAACGCATGCAAGAACCGCTGAACCGCGAAATGCTGGTGCTGGTCGGTCACACCGATCGCCAGCAAGCCGTCGCCATGGCGCAGAAACTGGGCGAGCAATGGCAGGCCAGCGGTTTGTTCGAAAAGGTCCAGTGGACCCTGCAAGCCGACTTGCCGGCGCTGCGCACGCAACTGCTGCAAGGCAGGTTGGCGATGCTCTCGGCAGCGGATCGCCAGCAACTGATTGAGCATCCCGACGCGTTCATCCAGCAACGGGTGCAGGCATTGTTCGACCCATTCACCGGTTTCAGCCTGGTGGCGAGCCAGGATGACTGGCTGGGCCTGACCGGGCGCATCCAGAACAGCCAGCCGCAACACGGTTCGGTGCAACTGGACATCGGCAGCGGCGCACTGGTCGCCGATGCCGATGGCAAGAGCTGGGTGTTACTGCGGGCGCGCACCACCGGCAATGCTTTCGACATGAACCTGCCGCTGCAAGTGGCCGATCTGCTCAAACACAGCCGTGAAGATGCGGCCCAGGCTGACGTGCAACTGCTGGCCGCCAGCGGCTTGCTCTACGCGGCCAACGGGCAGCGGCAAGCCTCACGCGAGATAACCTGGGTCGGCGGCGGTGCCACTGTCGGCATTCTGTTGCTGTTGTTGCTGGCCTTCCGCCGTTTGCGCGTATTGCTGGCGTTCGTCCCGGTGCTGGTGGGCATGCTGTTTGGCGCGGTGGCGTGCGTGGCGCTGTTCGGCCATATGCATGTGATGACGCTGGTGCTCGGCTCCAGCCTGATCGGCGTCGCAGTCGATTACCCGCTGCACTATTTGTCCAAGAGCTGGAGCCTGAAACCCTGGCACAGCTGGCCGGCGTTGCGCCTGACCTTGCCGGGGCTGACGCTGAGCCTGATCACCAGTTGCATCGGTTACCTCGCGCTGGCCTGGACCCCGTTCCCGGCCCTGACCCAGATCGCCGTATTCTCCGCCGCCGGGCTGCTCGGCGCCTACCTGTCGGCGGTGTGCCTGTTGCCTGCGCTGCTCAAGGGTTCGGATTTGCGCCCGGCGCAATGGCCATTGCGCGTCGCCGAGTATTTGCTGGCACTGCGCGAAAGGCTGTTGAAAATCGCCCGTACGCCCGTGCTGCTGGTGCTGCTGATTGCCTTCTGCGTGGGCGGTCTGTTGCAGCTCGATACCAAAAACGATATTCGCCAATGGGTCGGCGCACCGCAGCAATTGACCGACGAAGCCCAGACCATTGCGCGCATCACCGGCTACCAACCCACCAGCCAGTTCTTCCTGGTGCGAGCGGCCAATCAACAAGCATTGCTCGAACGCCAAACCGCGTTGAGCGAGCGTCTGGATCAGTTGGTCAATCTGAACAAACTTCAAGGCTATCTGTCGCTGAACCAACTGGTCAGCCAGCCCAGCGAGCAACGGCAAGTGCGCGAAGCGCTGAACAAGTTGCCGGGGTTCTGGCAACCGTTGCTCGACGTCGGCGTGCCGGTCGAAGCTCTGAAAACCGAATTGGCGAAGTTGCAGGCCCTGCCGGTCGAAGACATCGACAGCGCACTGACTGGTCCGCTGGCCGAACCCTATCGCACGCTATGGCTGGGCCCGACCGAGGACGGCGTGGCGGCGATGGTCAGCCTGCAAGGCCTGAACAACCCTGCACTGCTGCGGGTGCAAGCGCTGGATTTGCCGGGGGTGGAACTGGTGGATCGTCTGGGCGAATTGAATAACGTGTTCGCCAAAACCCAGATCAGCGCTGCGGAACTGAAACTCGCCTCCTGCGTGCTGATCGTGCTGGTGCTGATCCTGCCGTTCGGCCTTGGCGGCGCGTTGCGCATCGTCGCCCTGCCGTTGCTGGCGGCGCTGTGCAGCCTCGCCAGTCTCGGCTGGCTCGGACAGCCGCTGACGTTGTTCAGCCTGTTCGGCCTGCTGCTGGTGACGGCGATCAGCGTCGATTACGCGATCCTCATGCGCGAACAGGTCGGCGGTGCCGCCGTCAGCCTGTTGGGCACCCTCCTGGCGGCGTTGACCACGTGGCTGTCGTTCGGATTGCTGGCCGTGTCCAGCACCCCGGCGGTGAGCAACTTCGGGTTGTCGGTGAGCCTCGGCCTAGCGTTCAGCTTCATCCTCGCGCCGTGGGCCGGACGGCACGTGCAAGCGGCCACGGTCGCGGAGTCTGCAGCGTGATGGTCGTGTTGTTCTGGGCAATGGCCCTGGCGCTGTTCGCCGTGGCCACGCGTGTAGGGCGCCACTTCGGTTTGATCCCGATCGTCAGCCAGTTGTTGCTGGCCACCGTCGGTTTGCCGCTGCTGATGTACTTCTGGATCGAACCTCAATGGCACTTGTGCGGCGCAACGCTGGTCGCTCCGATCTGGCTGAAAAACCTCTACAGCCTGAGTTTCGCACTGTTGCTGGGCTACATCCTCAGCGACGTGATCGACCTGCGCCTGGACCGCCAGAGCCTGAAAATCGCCCTGCCGAGTTTCTGCATTCCGTTCGCCGGCGGGCTCGCGACAGCGATCTGGCTGCTGCCGCCACAACCGTGGATCAGCTCTTTGGCGGTCGGGCTGCTGTTCGCCATTACCGCGATTCCGGTGTTGTACCTGTACCTTCGGCATATCGATTACCCGGTCGCCGCGACCCGGCGCCTGGTACAAACCGCGATCCTCATCGACCTCACGTGCTGGACCGTGTTCGCCATCGCCCAAGGCAGCCTGCACCTGAGCAGTTTGCTGCTGCCCTTGGCCTGCGCATGCGTGCCCGTGCTGCTGCGGGTACTCGGCTTGCGCCAGCCACGGCTCTACAGCGGCTGTTTCTTCGGGTTGCTGGTGGTGGCCGAGCACTACAAGCTCAATGCGCTGATTGTCGGCATCGGTTATTTGTTGTGCATGGCCGCGCTGAAGGTGCCGCTGGTGCTGCCAATGCCGGCGGCGTGGATGAATCGCCTGCAGACCTGGATCGCGATCCCGTTGATCCTGACGTTTGGCATCGTGCAGATCAACGTCCACAGCGCCATGGACAGCCTGAGCTGGGCGCAACTGGCTGCGCTGCTGCTGTTCCCGATTGCCAGCAAACTGCTGGGCAACTGGCTGGGACTTGGCTGGGCCGGCGCTTCGTTTGCGGGCGCCAGCCGCTGGCGCGAAAGTGTGCTGCTCAATATTCGCGGCTTGAGCGAGATCGTCTTTCTCAACCTGCTGCTGCAACAACAGCTCATCAGCCCGCCGCTGTACTTTGCGCTGATGCTGATGGGTCTTATCGCGACATTGCTGCCGGCATTGGCCGGCATGCACCGAATCCCTTTGAAAGCTGCCGTCCCGGCAAGGAGCCCCCATGCCAATCGTTGAAATGGAACGTCGTCAGGTAGTGATCATCGGCGCCGGCCCTTCGGGCGCCATCGCCGCCGCGCTGCTCAAGCGCAAGGGCCACGATGTGTTAGTGATCGAACGCCAGCATTTCCCACGGTTCTCCATCGGCGAAAGCCTGCTGTCGCACTGCCTGGATTTCGTCGAAGAAGCCGGCATGCTCGAAGCGGTCAATGCGGCTGGTTTCCAGCTGAAAACCGGTGCTGCGTTCGCCTGGGGCGAGCAGTACAGCGCCTTCGATTTCGGCGACACCTTCAGCAACGGCAAGCCGACCACGTTTCAAGTCCAGCGCGCCGATTTCGACAAACTGCTGGCCGATCAAGCCGCGCTGCAAGGCGCGGAAATCCGCTATGGCGAAGCGATCGTCAGCGTCGATATCGAGCGGGAAAAACCGCTGCTCGGCGTGCAGCGCGAGGACGGCAGCGAGTACCGCGTCGAGGCTGATTTCATGCTCGATGCCAGCGGCTACGGCCGCGTCCTGCCGCGCCTGCTCGACCTTGAGGCACCCTCGAATTTCCCGGTGCGCCAGGCGGTATTCACCCACGTCGAAGACCACATCGACCACCCGGGTTTCGACCGCACGAAAATCCTCGTTACCACGCATCCAACCAAACGCGATGTCTGGTTCTGGACCATCCCGTTCAGCAACGGCCGTTGCTCGGTGGGCGTGGTCGCGGCGGCGGAGCATTTCGCCGGTCGCTCCGAGAATCTGGACGATTGCCTGCGCGGTTTCATTGCCGAAACGCCAAGCCTCTCCAGCGTGTTGAACAACGCCGCGTGGGATACACCGGCGCGCACCATCGGCGGCTATTCGGCCAACGTCAAAACCTTGCACGGACCAGGCTTTGCGCTGCTGGGCAATGCGGCGGAGTTTCTTGACCCGGTGTTCTCCTCCGGCGTGACCATCGCCATGCGTTCGGCGAGCATGGCCGCCGGTGTTCTGCATCGCCAACTGCAAGGTGAATGTGTCGACTGGCAAACCGAGTTCGCCACACCGCTCAAGCGTGGCGTCGACACTTTCCGCTGCTACGTTGAAGGCTGGTATGCCGGGACGTTCCAGGACGTGATTTTCCATCCGGACAGCTCGCCGGACATCCGCCGCATGATCAGTTCGATCCTCGCCGGTTATGCCTGGGATGAACGCAATCCGTTCGTCGCCGAACCGAAACGCCGGCTGCGGATGCTGTCGGAACTCTGTGCAAGGGATGCCACATGAGCTATTTGAGCGACAACTACGTCGAGGAGACGCGCTTCGGGTTCTGGTTCCTGCGCAGCCACACCTGGCAGCACCATGTACTGCGCGTGGCGATCAATGACCTGCGCAGCCTGTTCAGCGAACCGTTGCCCGCCCATCCGGTGTTGCTGGATGCCGGTTGCGGCCAGGGCAAGTCGTTCCAGTACCTGCGCCAGACCTTTGCCCCGCAGCGCCTGATCGGCGTGGACGCCGACCCGCACAGCCTCGACCTGAGCGGCGCAGAAGCCACCCGTCAGGGCATGGACGTGGAGTTGATCGGCAGCGACTGCGCCACGCTGGCCGTGCCGGATGCCAGTGTCGACCTGCTGTTCTGCCACCAGACCTTCCATCATCTGGTGGAACAGGACAAAGCGCTCGCCGAGTTCTACCGTGTGCTCAAGCCCGGTGGTTATCTGCTGTTCGCCGAATCCACCGAGGCTTACATTGATACCTGGGTGATCCGCTGGTTGTTCCGCCATCCGATGCACGTGCAGAAGAGCGCCGCCGGGTACCTTGAAATGATTCGTCGCCAGGGTTTCGAATTTGGCCCGCACAACGTGTCATATCCTTACTTGTGGTGGAGTCGCGCCAAGGATTTCGGCCTGCTTGAACGCTGGGGTCTGCGCCAGCCAAAACCCTTCGGCCAACGGGAAGAAACCCTGGTCAATGTGGTGGCGCGCAAACCCTTTGAAGGTGCTGTGTGATGTTCACTGTCATTGGCTTAAACGGCACACCCTGTGGGAGCGAGCCTGCTCGCGATAGCGGTGTGTCAGTCAGCATAAATGTCGACTGTATGGCCGCCATCGCGAGCAGGCTCACTCCCACAGGGTATGCGGCGGTGTTGAGATTTTTGCTCATTGGCGCGGTCCTGCTGATCAGCGCCTGCGCCAGCAAGGCACCGCTGCCCGAGCAAACCCCGAGTCTGCCGTTGCCGCAGCAATTGCACATCCAGCGTCTGGCGGACGGCCAGCGTCAGGACTGGGTACTGGTGATTGCGCGTGAAGGCCCGGGCATTCGCTGGTCGATGATGGACCTGCTGGGCATTCCACAGGCGCGTCAAAAACTGATCGACGGTCAATGGCAAGCAGACGGCCTGTTGCCGCCCAACCCGGAAGCCCGTGAGCTGTTCGCGGCGTTGGTGTTTGCGCTGACGCCCAAGGATGAATTGCGCGGCAACTACCCAACGGCCTGGCAGCATGGCGCACAACGCTCCCTGCCCGAGTACTGGGAAGTCCGTTATTCACAACCGATGAGCTTTGAATTGAACCTGCCCAAAGGTCCGACGTACCAAGTCACGCCCCTGTCCGGTGAGACACCATGACCGCCTACCTCAACGCCCTCGGGGTGATCTGCGCCCTGGGCCGCGACAAGCACGAAGTCGCGCGCAACCTGTTTGCCGGCGATTGCTCCGGCATGCGCATCGAGTCTGGCTGGGTGCCGGAACGTTCGTTGCCGGTGGCCGCAGTGCGCGGTGATCTGGCGCCGATCCCGGCGGAACTGGTGAAGCAAAGCACCCGCAACAATCAGTTGTTGCTGGAAGCGGCGCTGCAAATCCGCGACGACATTGATCAAGCGATCCAGACCTACGGCCGCGACCGCATCGGCGTGATCCTCGGCACCAGCACGTCCGGCATAGATGAAGCCAGCCGCGGCCTGGCCCATTACATCCGCGAACATCAGTTCCCGGACTATTACGACTATCAGCAACAGGAACTCGGCGCACCGGCGAATTTCCTTGCCGACTGGCTGCAACTCAGCGGCCCGGCCTATGTGATTTCCACCGCCTGCACCTCCAGCGCCCGGGCGCTGATGAGTGCCCAGCGCCTGTTGGATCTGGGCCTGTGCGACGCGGTGTTGTGCGGCGGCGTCGACAGTTTGTGCAAATTGACCCTCAACGGCTTCTCGGCGCTGGAGGCGGTGTCCGAACAACGTTGCAACCCGTTTTCGGTCAACCGCAACGGCATCAACATCGGTGAAGCGGCGGTGCTGTTCCTGATGACCAAAGTGGCTGGCGATAAACCATCGATTGCACTGCTCGGCAGTGGCGCCAGCTCAGATGCGCACCACATTTCCGCGCCGGAACCGACCGGCCGTGGCGCCCTGCAAGCGATGCGCAAAGCCCTGGGCCGCGCGAACCTGCAACCCGAACAGATCGGCTACCTGAACCTGCACGGCACCGCCACGCAACACAATGACGCCATGGAAAGCCTCGCGGTGTCGGCCTTGTTCCCGGCCGGCGTGCCGTGTTCTTCGACCAAACCGATGACCGGTCATACCCTCGGCGCGGCCGGCGCGCTGGAAGCGGCGTTCTGCTGGCTGAGCCTGAGCGCTGACAATCAAACACATACGTTGCCGCCACATGTCTGGGACGGCCAGCCTGACCCGCAACTGCCAGCCCTGAATTGGGTGACCCCGGCCGATCGCCTGGCGTCCATTGCACCTCGCTACCTGATGAGCAATTCCTTTGCCTTCGGTGGCAATAACGTCAGCCTGATTATCGGAGACGCCCCATGATTGACTGGCCGCTCGCCGAACTGCTGCCGCACGCTGGCGACATGATCCTCATCGATCAGATCCTCGCGTTCGATGACGAGCAGATCCACACCCGCCTCACCGTCAAGCCCGATGGCCTGTTCAACCGTCCCGACGGCAGCCTGCCGGCGTGGGTCGGCATCGAACTGATGGCCCAGAGTGTCGCCGCCTTCGCCGGCTGCCATGCGCGCCAGCGAGGCGATGCGGTGGAGCTGGGCTTCCTGCTCGGCACCCGCAAATTCGAATGCAATGTCGACCACTTTCCCGCCGGTACCGAGCTGACTATCCATGGGCTGCGTTCGCTGGAAGACGACAACGGCATGGGCGTGTTCGAATGCCACATCAACGCCCCCGGCATTCACGCTACCGCCCGTCTGAACGTGTTTCGCCCGCCTCAGGCCGCTCAATATCTTCATGAAACTCCACAAGGCTTTTCACAAGGAACGCAGGCATGACTGAATCCGTACTGGTCACCGGTTCCAGCCGTGGCATCGGCCGCGCTATCGCGTTGCGTCTGGCTCAGGCCGGGCATGACATCGTGCTGCATTGCCGCAGCGGCCTGGTTGACGCCGAAGGGGTGAAGGCCGAAATCGAAGCCTTGGGCCGCAACGCACGCATCCTGCAATTCGACGTGTCCGACCGCGCCAGTTGCAAAGCCATTCTCGAAGCCGACGTGGAAAGCCATGGCGCCTATTACGGCGTGGTGCTCAACGCCGGCCTGACGCGTGACGGTGCTTTTCCGGCGCTGAGCGAGGATGATTGGGATGTGGTGATGCGCACCAACCTCGACGGTTTCTACAACGTGCTGCACCCGGTGATGATGCCGATGATCCGTCGTCGCGCCGCCGGGCGAATTGTCTGCATCACTTCGGTTTCCGGTTTGATCGGCAATCGCGGGCAGGTCAATTACAGTGCCTCCAAGGCCGGTTTGATCGGCGCGGCAAAAGCGTTGGCGATTGAACTGGGCAAGCGCAAAATCACCGTCAATTGCGTCGCACCCGGCCTGATCGATACCGCCATGCTCAACGAAAACGTGCCAGTGGAAGAACTGATGAAAATGATTCCCGCACAGCGCATGGGCACCCCGCAAGAGGTGGCCGGCGCGGTGAATTTCCTGATGTCGGCGGAAGCGTCGTACATCACCCGGCAGGTTCTGGCCGTCAACGGAGGCCTGTGCTGATGAAGCGCGTCGTCGTCACCGGCATGGCCGGCATCACCTCACTGGGCAGCGACTGGGAAACCATCGCCGGCAACTTCGCAGCCAACCGCAGCGGCATCCGCCGCATGGACGAGTGGGACCGTTTCACCGAGCTCAACACGCGCCTGGCAGGTCCCATTGATGATTTCAAAGTGCCGAGCCACTGGACTCGCAAACAACTGCGCAGCATGGGCCGCGTCTCGCGCCTGGCCGTCGGCGCGGCAGAACAAGCATTAGCCGATGCCGGTTTGCTCGGTGACCCATCGATCAAGGACGGGCGCATGGGCGTCGCCTGCGGCTCTTCCACCGGCAGCACCGACGAAATCAAGGCATTTGGCAACATGCTGCTCAACTCGGTGGCCGAAGGCCTGAACGCCAACTCCTACGTGCGCATGATGCCGCACACCACGGCGGCCAACATCAGCATCTTCTTCGGCCTCACCGGCCGATTGATCCCGACTTCCAGTGCTTGCACCAGCGGCAGTCAGGGCATCGGTTACGCCTACGAATCGATCAAGTTCGGCCGCTTGCCCTTGATGCTCGCCGGCGGTGCCGAAGAGCTGTGCCCCACCGAAGCCATGGTCTTCGACGCGCTCTACGCCACCAGCCTGAAAAACGACGCGCCGCAGACGTCACCACGCCCTTACGACAGCGCTCGCGATGGCCTGGTGATCGGTGAAGGCGGCGGCATGCTGGTGTTGGAAGAGCTCGAACACGCGCTGGCACGCGGCGCACACATTCACGCCGAACTCGTCGGCTTCGGCAGCAACGCCGACGGCCAGCACACCACCCGTCCAGAGCAGGCCACCATGCGCCGCGCGATGGAGCTGGCCCTGGAAGACGCCGGTTTGCAGCCATCGGACATCGGCTACGTCAACGGTCACGGCACCGCGACCGAACAGGGCGACATCGCTGAAACACTGGCAACCAGCAGCCTGTTCGGCGAACACATGCCGATCAGTTCACAGAAGAGCTTCCTCGGCCACACCCTCGGCGCCTGCGGAGCACTGGAATCCTGGTTCAGCATCGAAATGATGAACCGCGATTTGTACGCGCACACCTTCAACCTCGATGAGGTCGATGCGCACTGCGGCAAGCTCGATTACCTGCGCGGCGAGTTTCGGCAGATGAGTAATCAGTATGTGATGAACAACAACTTCGCGTTTGGCGGCGTCAACACCTCGCTGATCTTCAAGCGCTGGTCGTAACGCAATCCCTTGTAGGAGCCGGCTTGCTGGCGATAGCGGTGGATCAGTCAACATCAATGCCAACTGACAATCCGCGATCGCCAGCAAGCCGGCTCCTACAGGTTTGTGTCGTTCATGACTTGAGGGGTTCGACCTTACGCGTCAGCAGGTCCACAAACGCCTTGGCCATGGGGGATTTCTGATCCTTGCGCTGTACCAGCCACACCGCCGAAACCGCTGCAGGGTCGAGCAGAGGTCGGTACACAACGCCATCAATCCGCATCCGCTGATAAGACGCCGGCAGCACCGACACGCCGAGCCCCGCCGCCACCAACCCGATAATGGTCATCGCCTCACCCGCCTCTTGCGCGAAGTGCGGGCTGAAACCGGCATCCCGCGCCAGGCTGAGCAATTGTGCGTACAGACCACTGCCGTAACTGCGTGGGAAAAATACGAACGGTTCCAGGGCCAGAGCTGACAGGAATATTCCCTCTTCACTGTCCTGCACCAGCGGATGCTTGGAACTGAGCACGGCCACCAGCGGCTCGCGCATCAACTCCACCACGCTGAGCGAATCCGCCAAACCCAACGGCCGCATGATTCCGACTTCGATCGACTCGTCCACCAGCGCTTCGGCCACCTGGGTGCTGCTCATTTCCCGCAGGTTCAGGTGCACCGCCGGGAACCGCTGGCGGAATGAAAAAATCGCCTGGGGAATGGTCGAGTTGAACGGTGCCGACGAGGTGAAACCGATTTTGAGTTCGCCCAACTCACCGAGCTGCGCCCGCCGCGCCACATCCGCCGCCTTGTCGACCTGCGCCAGCACCAATCGAGCTTCTTCCAGAAACAATCGCCCGGCCTCACTGAGCTCGACCCGACGATTGGTACGCTCGAACAATCGCGCACCGACTTCCTGTTCCAGCGCCTGAATCTGCTGGCTCAGCGGCGGTTGCGAGATGCCCAGCACCTGAGCGGCGCGGCCGAAGTGCAGTTCTTCGGCGACAGCAATGAAGTAGCGCAGGTGACGCAATTCCATGAAAACTCCATTAGGTCGTAAAACCTCTCAAACAGGTCGAACAATATATTGGATTGAATCATTAGGCAGCTATATGCTTTTTTCATTGCCTGACCGGCTGCGCTCCCCCGAGGTCTGAAGTGAAAACTGCTGTCGCCCCACTCGCCCATGAAGTTCCGCCCGCCGCGCTGGACGATGCCGTCTCTGAACTGAAGGAGATCTACATCGAAAAGGGCACGCCGATGTTCATGCGCACGGTACTGGCGCTGTTCTCCGGCGGCTTTGCGACCTTCGCGCTGCTGTATTGCGTGCAACCGATGATGCCGCTGCTGTCCCACGAATATTCGATCAACGCGGCGCAGAGCAGCCTGATTCTGTCGGTGGCCACGGCCATGCTCGCTATCGGCCTGCTGATCACCGGGCCGATCTCCGACCGGGTCGGGCGCAAACCGGTGATGGTGGCGGCGCTGTTTGCCGCGGCGCTGTGCACCATCGCCAGTTCCATGATGCCGAGCTGGCACGGCGTGCTGGTGATGCGTGCGTTGATCGGGTTGTCGTTGAGCGGCCTGGCGGCGGTCGCGATGACCTACCTGAGCGAAGAGATCCACCCGCAACACATCGGCCTGGCGATGGGCCTGTACATCGGTGGCAACGCGATTGGCGGGATGTGCGGGCGCTTGATTACCGGGGTGTTGATCGACTTCGTCAGCTGGCACACGGCGATGCTGGTGATCGGCGGCCTGGCGCTGATCGCGGCGGCGGTGTTCTGGAAAATTCTTCCCGAATCGCGCAACTTCCGCGCCCGTTCGCTGCACCCGCGCAGCCTGCTCGACGGTTTCACCATGCATTTTCGCGACGCCGGTTTGCCGCTGTTGTTCCTAGAAGCGTTTGTGCTGATGGGCGCGTTCGTCACGCTCTTCAACTACATCGGCTATCGCCTGCTGGCCGAGCCGTACCACATGGACCAGGCCTTTGTCGGGCTGCTGTCGGTGGTGTACCTGTCGGGCATCTACAGCTCGGCGAAAATCGGTTCGCTGGCCGACAAACTCGGACGCCGCAAAATGCTCTGGTCGACCATCGTGCTGATGCTCGCCGGCCTCGCCCTGACCATGCTCACGCCGCTGCCCGTGGTGATCATCGGCATGCTGATTTTCACCTTCGGTTTCTTCGGCGCGCACTCGGTGGCCAGCAGCTGGATCGGCCGCCGCGCCACGAAGGCCAAGGGTCAGGCATCGTCGTTGTACTTGTTCAGTTACTACGCCGGGTCGAGCATCGCCGGTACGGCGGGCGGTGTGTTCTGGCACCTCGGCGGGTGGAACGGGATTGGTGTGTTCATCGGGGCGCTGCTGGTGGTGGCGTTGCTGGTTGCGTTGAAACTGGCCCGCCTGCCGCTGCTGCCGGGGAATGGTTCGACTACCTGAGCACCACCCGCGCCTCAAGCACCGCGTCACGCTTTTCCAGGGTCAGCGATTGCAAGGCGACGCCGTCACGTTCGGTGCGGTCCAGCCATTGCAACAACGCCTGCGCATCGCCGCTGAGGGTCAGGCGCAACACGTCGTTGTCGGTGTCCATCTGATGGATCTCAAGCCCCGCCGCTGTGGCGCTTTCGCTGACACGCAACGACAACGACTGATGGCTGACGACGGGCGGGGTGCTTCGCGGTTGTGCCCGTTGCAGTTGCGCAGACACGGCCAGTTGCTGTTGGTGCTGGCGTTCCATGGTTTCCAGGCGTTGGCGTGTCGGTTGCCAGAACAGGCTGAACGCCACGACAGCCAATAAAAATGCGCCCATGGCCAGCAACAGTCGTTGCTCGCGAAGGGACAGCCGTTGCCAGGCCGCTTTCATGTTCGGTCCTCCACTGTCAGGGTCGCCTGTACGCGGTCGCGCTCTTTGCTCGCACTGTCGAGCCGCAGCGGCACGCTTTGTTGTCGCCCGCGTTCGCGCAGTTGTTCCAGCTCGGCAAAGCTGTTGGCGCTCAGCTGGATTTTCCAGCCATCGCCGGCACGAAACTCAATACGCCGGACCTCGACATTGCTTGCGCCGATCACCTGCTCGACCAGCGTCACCAGCTCGGCGACGCGCGTACGCTGCGGCTCGGCGGTCTGCTGTTGTAGTGCGTTGAGCTGCGTTGCCAGATCGACGATGCGGCTCTGCTCGGGGTAAAGCGCCTTGAACCGTTGCTCGTTCTGGCTGTAGAGCCTGCGTGTTTCACTTTCCAGAAAATGGATTCGCGCAGCGCTGGCGCCCCAGGTCAGCAACAGCAACGTCAGGATCGTCAAACCGCCGAGGCGCCAGGGCAGACGTTTGTTGCGCAGGGCGAATTCGCCTTGCAGCAGATTGATGCCCTGCGCGGGACGGTGGACCAGGTATTGATCGACATCGGTGGCGCCCTGACGCTCGTCGACCCATTGAATCCCTGCGGGCAAGGCCGGTCCCAGCAACGTCAACCCGTCGTCCGTCAACGCCAGGCGGGCCGGCAGCCCTCCGCCGACCAGACATCGACCGAACCACCAAACACCGAGCGCCTGATCCAGGGGCAAGACATCGGCATCGACGAACACCGAACGCACCTCGACGCCCTCTTCGGCCAGTAACGCGAGCATCGCGGCAAACCGCTGGCGGTCGATCACCATGACCGGATAACGCCCTTCCTGATCGCGAGCGCCGATGCTCAGGTGCAGCTTTTCCAACGCCTCGCTCAATTGATCTTCCACGGCAAACGCGACGGCTTGCACGCCGGGCTGGCGCTTGGAAGGCCACGGATCGCTGCGCACCCAGCTGCACAATTCCATGGGCAACAGCAGGTCCACCGCCTGCCCGTTCAGCAGCTGCGCCGCTTGATTCAAGGGCATGAGTTGGCGTTGCCGAGTCGAGGACCAGACGCAGCAAGGCCAGTCTGCCGACGGTTCGCCCAGGCCCTCGGCTGTCAGGTAAAGCCAGGTATTCATCGCGGCATCTCGTGGGCAGTCGAAGGAAGAAGGCGTCGTTGCAGAACGTTGAATTGGTGCGTGTCGGCGTCGCGTTCGACCTCCGTGGCCAGCCGCAATCGGCGCTGTCCCTGAGTGACCTGCACCGTGATGCGGAACCAGCGGCTGCCGGTGCCAAGTCCATGACTGCTCAGGCCTGCACCGGAGAGCAGCGGGTCTTGCGTAAAGGCCTGTACGCTGGCCCATCCCGTCGTCGAAGCCTGACGAACCAGCGCCGCAGCCGTGGTCGCGTCCACGTCATCGAGCGTCCTCAGCACCAACGCCGGGACCGTGTTGACGTTCAGCGTTGCGTGGCCGGGCAACATCGCCACCCAAGGCTCAAGTTGACGCAGCACATGAGCATCAACCCCCGGCAGCAGGCGCAGTTGGCTCAGTTCTCGGAACGCTCCCACCTGAGCAAGTTGCAACGGTGGAAGATTCAGCACGTCGAGCAAGCGCGCCCAGCGGTTGAGGGTGACTTGGTCGATCTGCCCCTGAGTCAACAATGAGTTGAGATTGAAGCGCCCGGCGAGGTCTTCGATATCAACTCGGATCTGCGCGTCTTCGACGTCGAAGTCGGGAGTCATCCGCGCCCAGTCCTGGGTCAGGTCGACGGTTTTTTGCGAGCCCTGCGCCGCGTCCCGCAAGCGCAAAAGCGCCCAGCTTTCCCCCGCAACGGCGAGTTGGCGCATTTGAATGTGCTGCAGGGCCTGGCCGCTGCTGTGCAGCGACAGGCGATGGCTGCGCAGCAAGCCGCTGGTGATCAACAACGCCAGACTCATGACCAGCAACACGCTGATCAACGCGATGCCGCGTTGATGCCTCCTCATGGCAACGCGCCGGGCAACAGCAATACCCGACGAATCGCCTCGAAACGGCCCGTAGAGAATTGCACTTCCACCGCCATCGGCCGCTTCACGCCCCGCCCGGATGGCCAATCGCTGCTCCAACCGGACTGTGCGTCAAACACCCGCCAACTCAAGTCTCGAACATCGCCCAGCAGTTTTTGCCGCTGCACGATCGGCACCCCCTCCCCCTGACTTTCACGCCACAGCGTGCCGTTATCGAGTCGATAGGTCAGCAACTGGCGCTCGCTGCGCGGCTGGTCCAAAGGGTTGCGCCAATGGCTGCGCTGCAACTGCAACACCGATTGCTGGAGCACGACAGGTTGATCGGTGGCGTGCAGCACATCCCGTTCGATCACCGCCACCGCCCGTTGCAGGCTTCGGAACTCACGCTCATGCGCCGTCGTCCCTCGTTGCACGCGCACCACGCCATCGAACAGCCCCCAACTGGCCAGGCCCAGCAACGCGAAGATCGCCATGGCGATGACCAGTTCCAGCAAGGTGAAACCGCTCTGCTTATTCATCACGATGAGGTATCCAGCCACTGGCGCGGTGTACGGTTTGCTCACGCCCGGAAAGGCTGACGTCAACATCGACCTTGAGCAGGCGCGGATCAGGCGAAACGCTGATGCGCTGGCGCAGCAACCAGTCGCGGCGATCCATCGACACGATCCGTTGTTGCTGGTCGAGGGGCCATCCGGTTTGCAGGCGCAGTTCATTCAGATGGTTGTCTGCCAGCCACGCGGCGAAGAGCCGTTCCTCGACCGCGCCGGTTTGCCTGACCACGTATTGGCTCGCCGACAGCACGGCGGCCGCCAGCGTCGAAAAGATCGCCAGGGCCACCATGATTTCCAGCAAGGTGAAGCCACGCATGCGTGAAGCAAACGGCCGGCTAGCCATCGATCACCACCTGGCCAAGGCCATCGCTGGACAGGCTGAGCCACGTCTTTTTGTCGCTGCCAAACGACAGCGTAAAGACGCTGGTTTCATCGTTGCTGAACATCAGCAACTGAGGAGGTCCATCGTCGGCGCCAAGGGTTACCGGATGACCGTCCTGCTCAAGCTGTAGCCGCACGTTTTCGGGCCATCGATAAAAAGCCGCCATCGGTTCCCAGCCCTGAACATCGAGCCTCATCACCCGATAACCCTCGACACTCAGCCGCAGGCCGAACTCCTGGCCATCGAGCACTGCGCGTTCGCGCAACTGTTGAATCACGCCCACGATCCCGTGCGCTTCCTGCCGGGCCTGACGCGCCGGATTCGACCCGGTGGCGAAGCTCACCATGCCCAACAGCACGCCGATCAAAACGATCACGATCATCAGTTCGAGCAAGGTGAATCCCCGACAACGCTGGCGCATGATTCAGTCGCCCCAGTTGCCGATATCGGCCGCATGCCCTTCGCCACCCTTCACGCCATCGGAACCGAGGGAGTACAAGTCATAGCTGCCGTCCACCGAATGCACACCGGGATTGAGGTACTGATAGGGCGTGTTCCACGGATCGACCGGCAGGCTTTTCAGATAACCCTGAGAGTTCCAGTTCCTCGCCGCCGGCAGGCCGGAAGGTGGTTTGTTCAAGGCTTCCAGCCCCTGTTGCGTCGAGGGGTAGTTGAAGTTGTCGAGGCGATACATTTCGAGGGCCGTGGCGATGGCCTGGAGATCAATTTTGCTGGCGGTGACTTTGGCCTGGTCGGGACGGCTCATGAACTGCGGCACCACAATGGCCCCCAGCACGCCGATGATGACGACCACCACCATGATTTCGATCAGGGTAAAACCGCGTTGAGCGCGAGGACTGTTTCTCTGTGCTGCATTCATGGGTCAATTCACCAATTGGTTGAGGCTGAGAATCGGTAGGAGGATGGCCATGACGATCAGCAGCACCACGCCGCCCATCAGCACCAGCATGGCCGGTTCAAAAAGGCTCACGACCAGTGCGATACGCGCCGCCAGACTGCTTTCCTGCTGCTCGGCAGCCCGCACCAGCATGCGATCGAGCTCACCGGCGCGTTCGCCGCTGGCGATCATGTGCAGCATCATCGGCGGGATGTCGCCGCTCAGTTCCAGGCCGCGGGTCAGCGTTCCACCTTCACGGACCGAGCGCGCGACATCGGCCATGCGGCTGCGGATGGTCAGGTTGCCGATGACGGCCGCCGCGATCTCTAGCGCGTCCACCAATGGCACTGCACTTTTGCCGAGGATTGCCAGCGTGCTGGCGAACCGTGCGGCTTCCATCGCCCGCAACACCTCGCCCATGACCGGCAGTTTCAACGCGAGACGATGCCAGCGCAGGCGCCAGACCGGCTGGCGCAGGCTCCAGCGCCAGAGGCCGAGCAACGTCGCCAGCACGCCCATCAACAACAGAAAGTGATTGCGCAGCCCATTGCTGAGGGCGATCAGTGCCTGTGTCAGCCAGGGCAACGGCTGGCCACTGTCGACGAAGATCTTCACCACGTCGGGCACCACGTAGCCAAGCAGAAAACCAACAATCGCGACGCTGGCCAACATCAGGATCAACGGGTACACCAGGGCCATCTGGATTTTCTGCCGCGACGCCTGGCGGGCCTGGGTGTAAGCGGCCAGTTGTTCCAGCACATGCCCCAAGTGACCGGAACGTTCGCCAGCCGCGACGGTGGCACGGAACAATTCGGGGAACGCCTTGGGAAATTGAGCCAGCGCCGTCGACAGGGCATGACCTTCCATCACCCGACTCCTGACCGCCGACAACAGACCGGCAACCTTGCGCTTTGCGCTCTGCTTCGTCACCGCTTCGAGGGCTTCCTCCAGAGGCAGCCCCGCCTGTACGAGGGTGGACAGCTGCAAGGTCAACAGCGCCAGATCCGCCGCGCTCAGACGTCCACTGCGAGGCTGCGCCCCCGTGTCGCCACCTGCCCTGACCTCGCTCAACTCACGCGGCCACAAGCCGCGTTCACGCATCAGTTGCCGGGCATGACGCGGGCCGTCTGCCTCCAGTCGGCCTCTGCAGCGTCGGCCCTGGGCGTCGTCAGCGCGATAATCGAACGTCGGCACTCGCTAGTCCTCCTGCGTCACGCGCAGTAATTCGTCGAGGCTGGTCACGCCCTCCAGCACCCGCTGGCGACCGTCCTGAAACAGGCTGCGGGAGACCTTGCGCGTCTCTTCTATCAACGCCTGCTCACTCGCACCTTGATGAATCAGAACCGAGACGGCGGGCGTCACGCTGATCAGCTCGTAGATCCCGATCCGCCCGCGATAACCGTGCTGACACTGGTCACATCCCACGGCCCTGAACAGTTGCGGTGGCGCTGCCGAATCGAGCCCGAGGCGCTCGCACGTGGCCTCATCGGCGCTGTACGCCGTCTTGCAATGGGGACACAACGTGCGCAGTAAACGCTGGGCCAGAATGCCCACCAGCGACGATGCCAGCAGGTAGGCATCGACGCCCATGTCCACCAGCCGCGTCACTGCACCGACGGCACTGTTGGTGTGCAACGTCGAGAGCACCAGGTGCCCGGTCAGCGATGCCTGGACGGCGATTTCCGCCGTCTCGCGATCACGGATTTCGCCGACCATCACCACGTCCGGATCCTGACGCAAAATCGCCCGCAAGCCGCGGGCAAACGTCATGTCCACTTTCGGATTGACCGGCATCTGCCCCACACCCGGCAGGTGATATTCGATGGGGTCTTCGACCGTGAGGATGTTGCGTGTCTGATCGTTCAGGCTGCTCAGCGCGGCGTACAGACTGGTGGTCTTGCCGGAACCGGTGGGCCCGGTCACCAGCAGAATGCCGTGAGGTTTTGCGAGCAACTGGCGCAACGCGGCGAGGGTATCGGCAGGCATACCGAGTCGCGGCAATTCCAGGCGCCCGGCCTGCTTGTCGAGCAGGCGCAGCACCACCCGTTCGCCGTGGGCCGAAGGCAGCGTGGAGACCCGCACATCGACTTCGTGCCCGGCCAGTCGCAGGGCCATTCGACCATCCTGCGGGACCCGTTTTTCAGCAATGTCCAGGCGTGCCATGACCTTGATCCGCGACACCAGCAAGGTGGCCAGTTCGCGTCGGGGCCTGAGCATTTCGCGCAATTGCCCGTCGACACGCATGCGTACCGACAGGTACTGCTCGAAAGTTTCCAGGTGCACGTCCGACGCGTGTTCGCGCACCGCTTCGCTGAGCAGTGCGTTGATCAACCGAATGATCGGCGCGTCGCCCTGCTGCTCCAGCAGGTCAGCGGTTTGCGGGACTTGATCGACCAGGCTGAGCAGGTCCAGCTCTTCGTCCAGCCCTTGGGCAACTTGCTCGGCCGCGCTCTGACCTTCGCGATAAGCGACGGCCAGACGTGTGGCGAACACATCAGGCTCAAGTACCCGCATCGGCAGATCCCGAGCGCTTGCCCGACGGGCTTCCGACAGGGCCGTGAGTGGCGTATTGGCGCTCAGCACAAGACTTGATCCCGGCCCGTCGTGCTCCAGCAATACGCCGAAACGCCGGGCGAAACCGAAGGGCAATTGCTGGAGGGATTCACGCAATTCGCTCATGGCGATTCCACCGCTGATTTACGCAAATCGAACACGGGGGCGTCGGGCGCGGGGTCGAACAATTGACGCGCCTCGGCCGGCAGCAGCAAGGAGTTGTTCCCTCGCGCGCCGGGCTTGCTCAATTCACGCAGCGCGTTGTAACGCTGCTGGCTGACGTCTGACAGGTCTTCCTTGCTGCGCACGATGGTCGGCCGCAAAAACACCATCAGGTTACTTTTGGTCTGGGTGTCGCGGGTCCAGCGAAACAGCGCACCGAGGTAGGGAATGTCGCGCAGCAACGGCACCCCGCTCTGTTGGGTGCGGACGCTGTCCCTGATCAGCCCGCCGATGACGATGATTTCGCCATCGTCCGCCAGGATCGTGCTCTTGAGCGCACGTTTGTTGGTGATCAGGTCCGAAGAATCGATGCCCGATACCGAAGGCGCGATGTCCGACACTTCCTGCGCGACCTCCAGGCGCAACGTCGAACCTTCGTTGATGTACGGCTTGATCTTCAGGCTGATGCCCACGTCCTTGCGCTCGACCGTGGTAAACGGATTTTCCGCGCCGTTGCTGTTGGTGGCGTAGGAGCCGGTCTTGAACGGGACGTTTTGGCCGACGATGATTTCTGCCTCCTGATTGTCCAGGGTCAGCAGGCTCGGCGTGGACAGCAGGTTGCTGCGGGTGTTGCTGGCCAGCGCCGAAACCAACGCGCCGAAGCGGTCACTACCCAATCGCAGGACGGCCCCTTCCGGCGCGGATTTTTTCTCGTCAAAGTTCAGCCCGCCGATGATCGGAATGTCGGTGCCGGGGAAGTTGATGAAGCCTTTTGCATCGCTGCCGCTGACGCTCCACTGAACACCCACGGCCTCGGCGATGTCCCCGGAAATCTCGACGATGGCGGCATGGATCAGCACCTGCGCCCGAGGCTGGTCCAACTGACGCACGATGTCCTCGATGGTGCGGATTTGCGCCGGTTCGGCGATCAGCACCAGCGCATTCTGGCTTTCGTCGGCCTTGATCATGAACGTCGTGCCGGGTGAGTTATCCCGGGCGCCACCGACGGCCGTTGCCGGCTTTCGGCCCTGGCCCATCGTTTCGAGGACTTCGGCCAATTGCCTGGCATCGCTGTGACGCAGGCGAATCACCCGCGCATTGTCGAGGGTGGCGGTCGCGGGGGTATCGAGACGGCGTGCGAGGTCGATCAGGCGCTGGCGAACCGACGGTGGACCAATGAGAATCAGCCGATTGGTTCTGGCGTCGGCCAGCACCTGGATCGCCGTATCAGCGCTGCGTTTGCCCAGCGAGGACTCCATGACAGTCGCTACATCAGCAGCCTGTGCGTGCTGCATTTGCACCACGGCATGCTGGTTGTTCTGCCCGGAATCCAGTTGCCGGACCACCTGCGCGATACGGTTCACATTGGCCGCAGTATCGGTGACCACCAGCGCATTGGCTGACATCGAAGGACCGACATAGCCGTTGGCCGACACCAGCGGCCGAACCAGGCCGGCGATGTCGGAAGCGCTGCTGGTGTTCAGTTCGACGACCCGGGTGATGAATTGCGAAGCCGTGGCGTTTTTTGCAATGCCTTGGCCGGCGCGGGTTTTCGCTTCGGTGACCGGCGTAATCAGGATCCGGTCACCCTCGTCGATGACCGTGAAGTTGTGGGCATCCAGCACCGAATAAAACAATCGGCGAACACCTTCGCGGTCGAGGGCCTGACGGGACATGACGGTGATGCGCCCGGAGACTCTGGGATCAAGCACCACCGTGGTCCCGAGAATGGTGGAGATTTCCTCGACGATGTCGCGCAGCTCGGCATTGTTCATCGCCAGTTGCCATTTTTCTTCCTCGGCCCGTACCCCGCCGTGAAAGAGTGACAGCGTCAACGCGGCGAGAAAAAGCAGGGTGCGCAACGCCTGCGCGCTGATGAAACAATTCATGGGCTGATCACTCTGACGGCCCGGAGAGCGGGCGTAGAAAATGCGCAGGAGTCGCGGGGGCCGGAGCCTCGGTTTGCGGGTCGAATCGACGCAAGAGCTGCGTGGCAGACGTCTGCAGCGTCAGCACTTCTTCTCGCCCCTTGTTCCACAACACCGCCTGATTCGCCTCGACGCGGCGCAGGACGCTGCCGCCCGGCAACGGATCGCCCACCTGATAAATCCGCGAGCCTTGAGCGTCTGCCAGCAGCGCTCTGGACAACCCTCTGGCCAGGACAAAACTGGCCTGCAGGGTCAGCGGCTCGGCGCTGGCCAACAACGTGGCTCCCGCCGTCAGACCGAGTACCGTCGCCACCGCGGTGGTATCCAGAGGTGCTCGGGGCGGTGGCGTCGCTATCGTTGAAACGACAGGCATCGGTGCGACACGGCTTTGACGAAATCCCCACTCTTGCCACACCAGAAAGGATCCGTACGCGACGGTCACCAGCAGCAGGCAGAGGGAACAGAGTCGCCCGTTCACTCGGCGCGGCCACTGCCAAACTTGCTGCACAAGGACATTCGCCGCAGTACGCGGTGACCGCACAGTTCATGGAAAATCACCGCACCGACATGCATCGCGATCAGCAGTGAAAGCACCAGGCACGACCAAACGTGAATGGTGACAAACAGCGCGATAAGCGCTGGATCACTCAGCGGCTGCGCAATATCGAACCACCCGAATACATCAATCGGGCGGTCCATCATCAACACACCGGTCACCAACACGACACTCACCGTCAGGTAGATCAGTGTGTGGGCATACAGCGCGAGTTTTTCCATGGGCGACAAGGTGTTCACGCTCGTCTGCCGGGCGTGAACGACAAAAATAAACAGCCGCCAGACAAAAAACGGGATGAACACCGTCGTCAGCGACACATTGATAAAGGCAACCCGCTCACCGACGCGGGCTGGCACGTCCACAAAGGCCACGTAGAACCCCGACGCCAGCGTCCAGATGATCACCGCCGCCGACACCCAGTGCAGCCATACGCGTTGGGTGGAGTAACCCGAAACCGTCATTTTCGACTCGACTTTTCAACAGGAAGATAAGCCTTCAGGCAATCCTGTTCCGGATCGCCTGAAGTGTTACGAGAGACTTAGATTTTGTCCCACGCCATGTGCCAGTGCGCCCCTACACCAGGCTCAAAGCCGTTGGCCGTCGGGGTGTATTGCTTGCAGTAACCGGACGCGGGGAATGGCTTGCATTCGAAGATTTCATTGGTCTTCGGTTGCAGCACTTTGGTGCCGGCGGTGTACTCGCTGATGCCTTCGGGGAACACGAAGTCGTGCTCGATGCCCGCGCCTTCACCGGTCATGTGGGTGGGTTGGGTGTCCTGGCGAGTGGTGCGGCCATCCAGCGTGGTGCCGACCAGCGTCAGGGTGTGTTTGCCGGGATTGCTGCGAACATCCATGGTCAGCCAGGTCGGACCGCTGTCTACTTGCTTCGCGACAGAGCCGACCGGCTTGTTGTTCTCGTCGAACAGGGTCGCTTCGACGTTCATCGCACGGTTCGAGATCATGCTGAACTGGACGTTGGCCAGGCCTTTGTCCAGAACGTATTCGGCTTGCTGGGAGGCCACCGACATGCGCGCGGCGGTGTCTTCCTTCATGTCCAGCTGAACTTCGAATCGGGTTACGCCGCTTTCTTTCTGGGCGTAGAGGGTGTTGTTACCCCGGACCGGTTCGATGTTGCCGCTCTCATCACGAATACCGGCACGGATAAGCGATTGGGTGCTGTTGATTTTTTCTGCGAGTTTGAACGCCCATTTGTTCGGCGAGCCTTCCTCGGCAGTGTCGATGGAGATCTCGACGTCGAAATTCGGGCTGACACCGTTGGCAGAGAATGCACGGGCCTTGACCTTGTCGCCGATCATCAATTGGGCCGATGGCGTGATGCCGCCAACGGAAGACCAGCCACCGGGCAACGACGGTTCGCCGAGGATGTTCACATCGACAGCGTTGTAAAACGCCGCGTCGGTATCACCGACGGTCCAGATCCCGAGGATGACGTGCTGGCCGGATTTGTCGTCAGGAATGTTGCAGTTGTGTTTGGCGCCGGACACCGGCAGTTGATGATTCCCCTCGACAACGCAGAACGGGGTGCTTTCGAACGAGGTGCGCTTGAGGGATTCGTTAACGTTCCAGCCGTTGCGAGTGATGAAGTACTCATGCTTGGTGGCCGGGTGAGCCTGGGTGTAGCGCCATTGGAAATCGATGTTGCGGTCTTTGATTTCCGTTAATTGCCAACGGGTAGCGGACTGAGCATCCATAGCGGAGAACGATGGATGACCGCCACTTGGAATCTTGCCATCGATCGGCCCTTGCAAAGGCGCACCGCCTGTACCAGCCGGAAAACCTTTGAATGTTTCGCCAACACTTTGAGGCTCGTATTGCGCGGAACCACAGTTGGTGTTTACCCCTTTCTGGCACAGCAACGCGCGCGAAGGCGGCACTTCCATATAGCCATGGGCCGAAACAGTTTGAGACGCCAACATTGCCGATAACAGGATCATTGAAGAGGAGCATGCGCTTAGCGCACCTCCCTTGTAGAAGGTCTTTTTCATGAGTGTGTTCCAGACTACTTATCGAAAATTAAGGCGCCACAAGGACGCCGCTGTTCGTAATCTCGTTCGGTGGGCGGCACCGGACGAAGGTCTGAAACCTTACGGAGATGGGCACGAATTCTATGTAGGACAAGTCGCCGTTTAGATGGGGATTACTCTCTCTCTTCACTTGTCTGACAAAGAGGGAAAACATTCTTACAGGATGAAACGGATTAGGCGGGCACACGGTATTTCAGACAAAAAAAAAGCCTGCCCGGCGTTGGCCGGACAGGCTTGATGGAACCTGAGAGAACTACTCGTGATACTGCGCCGACAGCTCATGCACCGCGCGCAGGAACGCACCCGCATGTTCCGGATCGACTTCCGGCGTAATGCCATGACCCAGGTTGAACACGTGGCCGCTACCCTTGCCATAGCTGGCGAGGATCCGTCCGACTTCGGTACGAATGGCTTCCGGTTTGGCGTAGAGCACGGTCGGGTCCATGTTGCCTTGCAAGGCAACTTTGTCGCCAACGCGAGCCCGGGCATTGCCGATATCGCACGTCCAGTCCAGGCCCAGCGCATCAGCACCGGCATCAGCGATGCTTTCCAGCCACAGGCCGCCGTTCTTGGTGAACAGGATGACCGGAACCTTGCGGCCTTCGTGTTCGCGGATCAGGCCGCTGACGATTTTGCGCATGTAGGCCAGGGAGAATTCCTGGTACGCCGCCGCCGACAGGTTGCCGCCCCACGTGTCGAAAATCTGCACCGCTTGCGCGCCGGCCATGATCTGGCCGTTGAGGTACGAGGTCACCGACTGCGCCAGCTTGTCCAGCAGCAGGTGCATGGCTTGCGGGTTGTCGTAGAGCATGGCTTTGGTCTTGCGGAAGTCTTTCGACGAGCCGCCTTCGACCATATAGGTGGCCAGGGTCCATGGGCTGCCGGAGAAACCGATCAGCGGTACACGACCGTTCAGTTCGCGGCGGATGGTGCTGACCGCGTCCATCACGTAACCGAGGTCTTTGTGCGGATCAGGAATCGGCAGGGCTTCGATATCGGCCATCGTGCTGACGACTTTTTTGAAGCGCGGACCTTCACCGGTTTCGAAGTACAGGCCCTGGCCCATGGCGTCCGGGATGGTGAGGATGTCGGAGAACAGGATTGCCGCGTCCAGTTGCGGATAGCGGTCGAGCGGTTGCATGGTGACTTCGCAAGCGAACGCCGGGTTCATGCACAGGCTCATGAAGTCGCCGGCCTTGGCACGGCTGGCGCGGTATTCAGGCAAGTAGCGACCGGCCTGACGCATCATCCACACAGGGGTGACGTCTACAGGTTGCTTGAGCAGGGCGCGAAGGAAACGGTCGTTCTTCAGGGCAGTCATGTCGGCATCCGGAAAAAAAGTGCGGGCATTTTCTCAGAGCTCGACGCAAAAGGCACGGATGCAGGTCAGCCTTTTGTCTATCGGGTCAATTTGTCGCGGGTTACATCAACTAAATCTGCGTTGAATTTACCGGCCTCTTCGCGGGCAAGCCTCGCTCCTACAGGGTCATATTGCACCTGTAGGAGCGAGCGGTGCGGCGATCCGACTTGCCCGCGAAGGGAGCGACGCCGATCAAGCAGATTTAGACGCCCAGGTAGTCCAGGATCCCTTCCGCCGCATTGCGGCCTTCGAAGATCGCCGTCACCACCAGGTCGGAACCGCGAACCATATCGCCACCGGCGAAGATTTTCGGGTTGCTGGTCTGGTGCTTGAACTGACCTTGTTCAGGCGCAACTACGCGGCCCTGGCTGTCGGTCTGGATGCTGAACTGCTCGAACCACGGCGCCGGGCTTGGACGGAAACCGAAAGCGATGACCACGGCGTCGGCCGGGATGATCTCTTCGGAGCCCGGGATCGGCTCGGGGCTGCGACGGCCACGGGCGTCCGGCTCGCCGAGACGGGTCTCGACCACCTTCACGCCTTCAACCTTGTCTTCACCCACGATGGCGATCGGCTGGCGGTTGTAGAGGAATTTCACGCCTTCTTCCTTGGCGTTCTTCACCTCTTTGCGCGAGCCAGGCATGTTCGCTTCGTCACGACGATACGCACAGGTCACCGACTTGGCGCCCTGGCGGATCGAGGTACGGTTGCAGTCCATCGCCGTGTCGCCGCCGCCCAGTACCACGACCTTCTTGCCTTTCATGTCGACGAAATCTTCCGGCGACTTTTCAAAGCCCAGGTTGCGGTTGACGTTAGCGATCAGGAAGTCCAGCGCGTCATGCACGCCCGGCAGGTCTTCACCGGCAAAGCCGCCCTTCATGTAGGTGTAGGTGCCCATGCCCATGAACACGGCATCGTATTCTTCGAGCAGTTGCTCGACGGACACGTCCTTGCCCACTTCGGTGTTCAGGCGGAACTCGATGCCCATGCCGGTGAAGACTTCGCGGCGATTGCTCAGCACGGTCTTTTCCAGCTTGAACTCCGGGATGCCGAAGGTCAGCAGACCGCCGATTTCCGGGTTCTTGTCGAACACCACCGGGGTCACGCCGCCGCGTACCAGCACGTCGGCACAACCGAGGCCGGCCGGGCCTGCGCCGATGATCGCGACACGTTTGCCGGTCGGCTTGACCTTGGACATGTCCGGGCGCCAGCCCATGGCGAACGCGGTGTCGGTGATGTACTTCTCGACCGAACCGATGGTCACCGCGCCGAAGCCGTCGTTGAGGGTGCAGGCACCCTCGCACAGACGATCCTGCGGGCACACCCGGCCGCAGACTTCCGGCAGGGTGTTGGTCTGGTGTGACAGCTCGGCGGCCTGGAGGATGTTGCCCTCGGCCACCAGTTTCAGCCAGTTCGGAATGAAGTTGTGCACCGGGCACTTCCATTCGCAATACGGGTTACCGCAACCCAGGCAGCGGTGGGCCTGATCGGCCGAATGCTGGGGTTTGAAGGGTTCGTAGATCTCCACGAACTCTTTCTTGCGTTGACGCAACAGTTTCTTCTTCGGATCTTTGCGCCCGACGTCGATGAACTGGAAGTCGTTATTCAGACGTTCAGCCATTGTTAAAACCTCATCAAACTCTTCAGGCGCATATCACTGCGGGTTGGCACGGGTGCTGGAAAGCAACGTTTTCAAGCTGGCAGCCTTGGGCTTGACCAACCAGAAACGGCGCAGGTAGTCATCGAGGTTTTCCGCGAGTTCACGACCCCACTCGCTGTCAGTTTCCTCGACGTACTCGTTCAGCACGCGTTGCAGGTGGCTACGGTAGGCTTCCATCGCTTCGCCGCTGATCCGCTGGATTTCCACCAGTTCGTGGTTGACCCGGTCAACGAAGGTGTTGTCCTGATCGAGCACGTAGGCGAAACCGCCGGTCATGCCCGAGCCGAAGTTATAACCGGTTTTGCCCAGGACGCAGACGAAACCACCGGTCATGTACTCGCAGCAGTGATCGCCAGTGCCTTCCACCACGGTGTGAGCACCGGAGTTACGCACTGCGAAACGCTCGCCCGCAGTGCCGGCAGCGAACAACTTGCCGCCGGTGGCGCCGTACAGGCAGGTGTTGCCGATGATGGCACTGTCCTGCGTCTTGTAGGCGCTGCCCTTCGGCGGAACGATGACCAGTTTGCCACCGGTCATGCCTTTGCCGACGTAGTCGTTGGCGTCGCCTTCCAGGTACATGTTCAAACCGCCGGCGTTCCACACACCGAAGCTCTGACCGGCCGTCCCTTTGAAGCG
Organism: Pseudomonas sp. IT-P44; assembly: GCF_949768225.1. Lineage (NCBI taxonomy): Bacteria > Pseudomonadati > Pseudomonadota > Gammaproteobacteria > Pseudomonadales > Pseudomonadaceae > Pseudomonas > Pseudomonas sp. IT-P44. Next base: position 218,497 of record NZ_CATKQM010000068.1, read on the forward strand.
GAAGGTGATCGGCGCGTTCGCCATGCCTTGGTTGCCGTGCTTGCGCGCGATTTCACCGGAGATCCGCGCGCCGATCGAACGGTCGCAGTTGCAGATATCCAGCGCGAATTCGGCGCCGCTCATGTCGTTGATGGCCGAGGTGGCCATGTCGATCATTTTCTCGGCCAGCAGGCCTTTGTCGAACGGCGGGTTGCGGTCGACCTGGCAGAACTGAGGCTTGTCTGCCGGGATGTGATCGCTGCCCAGCAACGGGGTCAGGTCCAGGTGGTTCTGCTTGGCGGTCTGGCCTTCGAGGACTTCCAGCAGATCGGTGCGACCGATCAGCTCTTCGAGGGAGCGCACGCCCAGCTTGGCCAGCCACTCACGGGTTTCTTCGGCGACGTAGGTGAAGAAATTCACCACCATGTCGACGGTGCCGATGTAGTGATCCTTACGCAGCTTCTCGTTCTGAGTCGCGACGCCGGTGGCGCAGTTGTTCAGGTGGCAGATACGCAGGTATTTGCAACCCAGGGCAATCATTGGCGCGGTGCCGAAACCGAAGCTTTCAGCGCCGAGGATGGCCGCCTTGATCACATCGAGGCCGGTTTTCAGGCCGCCGTCGGTCTGTACCCGGACTTTGCCGCGCAGGTCGTTGCCACGCAGGGTCTGGTGGGTTTCGGCCAGGCCGAGTTCCCACGGAGCGCCCGCGTATTTGATCGAGGTCAGCGGCGATGCACCGGTGCCGCCGTCGTAGCCGGAGATGGTGATCAAGTCCGCGTAGGCCTTGGCCACACCGGCGGCGATGGTACCGACGCCCGCTTCTGCTACCAGTTTCACCGAGACCAGGGCCTTCGGGTTGACTTGTTTCAGGTCGAAAATCAGCTGCGACAAGTCTTCGATCGAGTAGATGTCGTGGTGCGGTGGCGGCGAAATCAGGGTCACGCCCGGCACTGCGTAACGCAGCTTGGCGATCAGACCGTTGACCTTGCCGCCTGGCAGTTGACCGCCTTCGCCGGGCTTGGCGCCCTGAGCGACCTTGATCTGCAGTACTTCAGCATTGACCAGGTATTCCGGGGTCACACCGAAACGGCCAGTCGCGACTTGCTTGATTTTCGAGCTCTTGATGGTGCCGTAGCGCGCCGGGTCTTCGCCGCCTTCGCCGGAGTTGGAACGCGCACCGAGGCGGTTCATGGCTTCGGCCAGGGCTTCGTGAGCTTCCGGCGACAGTGCGCCAAGCGAAATGCCGGCGGAGTCAAAGCGCTTGAGCACCGATTCCAGCGGTTCGATCTCGCTGATGTCCAGCGGCGTGGCCAGCGTCTTGACGTTGAACAGGTCGCGGATCATCGACACCGGACGGTTGTCCACCAGCGACGTGTATTCCTTGAACTTGCTGTAGTCGCCCTGCTGCACAGCGGCTTGCAGGGTGTTGACCACGTCCGGGTTGTAGGCGTGATATTCGCCACCGTGGACAAACTTCAGCAGACCGCCTTGCTGGATCGGCTTGCGCGGGCTCCAGGCTTCGGCGGCGAGGGCTTTCTGCTCGGCTTCGATGTCGACGAAACGTGCGCCCTTGATGCGGCTCGGCACACCACGGAAGCTCAGGTCGCAGACTTCCTCGGACAGGCCGATGGCTTCGAACAATTGAGCGCCGCGGTAAGAAGCGATGGTCGAGATACCCATCTTCGACAGGATTTTCAGCAGGCCTTTGGTGATGCCTTTGCGGTAGTTCTTGAACACCTCATAGAGGTCGCCCAGGACTTCACCGGTACGGATCAGGTCGCCCAGCACTTCATAAGCCAGGAACGGATAGACCGCCGAGGCGCCGAAGCCGATCAACACCGCAAAGTGGTGCGGGTCGCGTGCGGTGGCGGTTTCCACCAGGATGTTGGAGTCGCAACGCAGGCCTTTTTCGGTCAGGCGGTGGTGTACCGCGCCGGTGGCCAGGGAAGCGTGGATCGGCAACTTGCCCGGTGCAATGTGACGGTCGCTCAGGACGATCTGGGTGCGACCGGCGCGAACGGCTTCTTCAGCCTGATCGGCGACGTTGCGCACAGCCGCTTCGAGGCCGACGCTTTCGTCGTAGTTGAGGTCGATGATCGCGCGCTCGAAGCCCGGACGATCGAGGTTCATCAGCGAGCGCCACTTGGCCGGGGAAATGACCGGCGAGCTGAGGATTACGCGCGAGGCGTGTTCCGGCGACTCCTGGAAGATGTTGCGCTCGGCACCGAGGCAGATCTCCAGCGACATGACGATGGCTTCACGCAGCGGGTCGATCGGCGGGTTGGTCACCTGCGCGAACTGCTGGCGGAAATAGTCGTACGGCGTGCGCACGCGCTGGGACAGCACGGCCATCGGCGTATCGTCGCCCATCGAGCCAACGGCTTCGTAGCCTTGCTCGCCGAGCGGACGCAGCACCTGGTCGCGTTCTTCGAACGTGACCTGATACATCTTCATGTACTGCTTGAGCTGATCGACGTCGTAGAACGCCGAACCGTGGTCGTTGTCTTCCATGGTCGCCTGGATGCGCAGTGCATTCTTGCGCAGCCATTGCTTGTACGGATGACGGGATTTCAGACGGTTGTCGATCGCGTCGGTGTCGAGGATCTGGCCGGTTTCGGTGTCCACGGCAAAGATCTGGCCCGGGCCAACGCGACCCTTGGCGATCACGTCTTCAGGCTGGTAGTTCCAGACACCGATTTCGGACGCCAGGGTGATGAAACCGTTCTTGGTGGTGACCCAACGCGCCGGACGCAGACCGTTACGGTCGAGCAGGCACACCGCGTAACGACCGTCGGTCATTACCACGCCGGCCGGGCCGTCCCACGGTTCCATGTGCATCGAGTTGTATTCGTAGAACGCTCGCAGATCCGGGTCCATGGTTTCGACGTTCTGCCACGCTGGCGGAATGATCATCCGCACGCCACGGAACAGGTCGATGCCACCGGTGACCATCAGCTCGAGCATGTTGTCCATGCTGGAGGAGTCGGAACCGACGCGGTTCACCAGCGGGCCGAGTTCTTCCAGATCCATCAGATCGTTGGTGAACTTGGTGCGACGGGCCTGGGCCCAGTTGCGGTTGCCGGTGATGGTGTTGATCTCGCCGTTGTGGGCGAGGAAGCGGAATGGCTGGGCCAGCGGCCATTTCGGCAGGGTGTTGGTGGAAAAGCGCTGGTGGAACACGCAAATCGAGGTTTGCAGGCGCTGATCGCTGAGGTCTGGATAGAAGGCGGTCAAATCCGCCGGCATCATCAGGCCTTTGTAGATGATGGTCTTGTGCGAAAAGCTGCAGATGTAGTGATCGACGTCTGCGGCGTTGGCCACGGACGAGCGACGACGTGCGCTGAACAGCTTGATCGCCATGTCCTGATCGCTCAGGCCTTCACCGCCGATGTAGACCTGCTCGATCTGCGGCAGGCGCTCAAGGGCCAGGCGGCCGAGGACGCTGGTGTCGATCGGCACTTTGCGCCAGCCGACCAGGGTCAGGCCTTCGGCCAGGATCTCGCGGTTCATGTTCTCGCGAGCGGCTTCGGCTTTGACCGGGTCCTGGTTGAAGAAGACCATGCCCACCGCATATTGCTTGGGCAGTTCGACACCGAAGGTTTCCTGGGCGATGGCTCGCAGGAACACGTCCGGCTTTTGAATCAGCAGACCGCAACCGTCACCGGTCTTGCCGTCGGCGTTGATCCCACCGCGGTGGGTCATGCAGGTCAGGGCCTCGATGGCCGTTTGCAAAAGGGTATGACTGGGCTCGCCCTGCATATGGGCTATCAGGCCGAAACCGCAGTTATCCTTGAATTCATCTGGTTGGTACAGACCTGCTTTCATAGACACTTTCTCACCAGGCTGCCTCTTATCGAGGCAAATTTCTTTTCAATTCAACCACTTACCATCCGCGCCGAACGTACGCCAGCTTTGCGGGGGCAAAAGGGAGGTCATTGTACACACCGACACAGAGGCTCACAAATTTGACGACGAAATGTCGCAAATCTATGTCGCATTTGTGAAAGGTTTAAAGCGATCTGCTGTGCTAGTCAAAACTTTTTTAATTTTGACTGCAACGACTCAAAGACTACTGTGACGCAGACACCACAAGGCACGCGGCCTGTAGAGGCGGCATGCGCTTGTAGAAATTTTGAGGTGCCGGGAGAGGCGGCCTGGGTAAGGCCGCCGAATCTTCAGCGAGTTGTTGCCAGTTCCTGTTGGACGCTGGCGACAGTGCGAGGCCAAGGTTTACCAGCCTGAACCTTCGCTGGCAAGGCCTTGATGGCGGTAACGGCTGCATCGCGGTTGGCGAAGTTACCGTAAGTGATGACGTAAAGCGGCTTGCCGTTGAGGACTTTCTTGAAATAACGGTACTCGCCGCCCTGCTCTTTCACGAAGTTTTGCGCGGTCGCCTCGGAGCTGGTGCCGAGGATCTGCACCACGTAGTTACCCGGAGCCTGACCGGCGTACCAGGTGCCGCCGGCAGCCTTGGCCGCAGCCGCTGGTTTCTCGGCAGGCTTGGCGGTTGCGACAGCCGCTGGCTTGGCTGGCGCAGGCGCTGGTGCCGGCTTCACTGCAGGCGTAGTCGGAACCGGTTTGGCCGTCGCGACCTGAGTCGGCGCTGGTGCAGGCGCTGGCGTCGGCTTGGCGGCAGGCGTTGGCGCAGGACCGGCCTGGATGCCCGCAGGAGGCGCGATGGTGGTTACGGTCGGCGGTGTAGCGCTGGAACCCTCTACCGGCACGCCATCATCGCCCTCGGTGATGCCACCGGCGGCTTCAGCCAGCGGGCCACGCATGACCGGCTGCGAGTTGCCGACCAACGGCAATGGCATCGGTTGCGAATTACCGGCGAATTCCACGGCAGGTGCGCCGCCGCTGTTAGGTTGTGGCGTGCCCTGCCCAAGCGGCAGTTGCGCCTGTTCGTTGGCAGGTGCGCCGGTGGTCGGTGCTTTGCTGCGACCCGGCATCAACCAGGCGGCGGCTACCGCGACCACGACGACGGCGGAAATCGCCAATACGTGTTTCTTCGGCATGTTGAACCCCATACTTGGACGCTTGACCGCTGAGCGGCTGGCAATCATGGCTTCGATCATTGCATCGCGGGCAACCTGGTTGATGTTGCCAGGCCAGCCGTCGGAGCTTTCGTGAATATCAGAGATCTGTTCTGCGGTGAAAAGTTCGATACCCCGTCCAGCACCTTCGAGCCGCTGGTCCAGATATTCGCGGGTTTCTTCTTCGGTGTAAGGCTGCAGCTCGATGACGTGGAAGCGCTCTTCTTCAAGGCTCAGCGCCTCAAGTTGAGCGATCAGCGAGGATTCGCCGAACAGGAACACGTGCGGGCGGCCTTCCGGCGCACCGGCGGCCAGCTCCATCAAGGCTTCGAGCGCGGACTCGTCGAGCTGCTCGGCGTCGTCCACCAGCAAATAGACTTCCTGACCGGTCAGCGCGAGCTGCACGACCTGAGCCAGAATCGCGCCGGTCTCGGCCTCGGCGACGTTCAGCGCCTGAGCCACTTGACGCAGCACGCCCGCCGCATCACCGGCGCCACGGGCGGAAACCACCACGCTTTGAACGGACTGTTTATTGGTGCTGGCCACCAGGGCCTGACGCAACAGGGTCTTGCCACTGCCTTGCGGGCCGGTGACCACCAGCAGCAACTGGCTGTAACGAGCCAGGTGGTGCAGCTGACCCAGCACAGGTTTGCGCTGGGCCGGGAAGAATTTGAAGCCAGGCACCCGTGGAGCAAAAGGGTCATGACTCAACTGGTAATGGCCGAGGAAAGCCTCGTCGGCGTGCAAACTAGTCATCGGGATCTTATTAACCTTTAAGCTGAGCCAGGGCGCGGTAATCCGCTCCCAGCGTGGCCTGTAGAACCTCTTTCGGATAATCGTCGGTCACCACTGCTTCGCCCATGTGGCGCAGCAGCACCAGGCGCAAACGACCGTCGATCACTTTCTTGTCAATTGCCATGTGTTCGAGAAAATCGGCTTCAGTCATCTCTTCAGGCGGGATGACCGGCAGGCCGGCACGCTGGAACAGGCGAATGCCGCGATCACGCTCTTGCTCACTGATCCAGCCCAGACGCGTGGACATTTCCAACGCCATTACCGTACCGGCAGCGACCGCCTCACCATGCAGCCAGACACCATAGCCCATGTGGGTTTCGATGGCGTGGCCGAACGTGTGGCCCAGGTTCAACGTGGCGCGAACGCCGGTTTCCTTTTCATCGGCGCCGACCACCGCCGCCTTCGCCGCGCAGGAGCGCTCGATGGCATAGGTCAGGGCGACCTGGTCCAGGGCGCGCAGGCGATCGACGTTTTCTTCGAGCCAGGTCAGGAAGGGCTCGTCGCAGATCAAGCCGTATTTGATGACTTCAGCAAGCCCGGCGGACAACTCGCGGGCCGGCAGGGTATTGAGGGAGGCGGTATCGATCAGCACCACGTTCGGCTGATAGAAGGCGCCGACCATGTTTTTGCCCAGCGGATGATTGATCCCGGTCTTGCCGCCCACCGAGGAGTCGACTTGCGAAAGCAGAGTGGTTGGAACCTGGATGAAATCGACGCCACGCTGGTAACAGGCGGCGGCAAAACCGGCCATGTCGCCAATCACGCCGCCACCGAGGGCGATCACGGTCGTGCGACGGTCGTGTCGTGCGGTCAGCAAGCCGTCGAAAATCAGTTGCAGGGTTTCCCAGGTCTTGAAGGCTTCACCGTCGGGCAGCACCACGGAAATCACCGAATACTGCGCAAGGCTGCGGGTCAGACGTTCAAGATAGAGCGGCGCAACGGTTTCGTTGGAGATGATCGCCACTTGCCGTCCGCGAATATGCGGGGCCAGCAGCTCAGGCTGATCCAACAAACCTTCGCCAATATGAATCGGGTAGCTGCGCTCGCCTAGATCGACCTTGAGTGTCTGCATGTGTCCCCACAGTGAAGATGAAATCAGGCATCCCGCCTTGAGTTATCGAGTATCCAGGGCATCTGATGGTGTGACGCCGTTCGGTAGCCATCCGCCACAACCTTGAGCGGTCGTGGCAGGACGCCGAGGATAGCGCATTTCGCGCTGCGCTTTAACGGGGAGGCAGCTGCTGCAAGCGCTCGAGAATATCGAGCACCACCATACGCGGCGGCCGCTCATCCGTTTCAACCACCAGGTCGGCGATTTCCCGATAAAGCGGGTCGCGCAACTCCAGCAGATCCCGTAGGGTCTTGGCCGGGTCGGCAGTACGCAACAGTGGCCGATTGCGGTCGCGGGCAGTGCGGCCGACCTGCTGCTCCACGGAAGCGTGCAGATAAACCACCCGACCACCGGCACGCAGCGCCCGACGATTGGCTTCGCGCATGACTGCACCGCCACCAGTCGCCAGCACCACGCCGTCGCAATCGCACAGTTCGGCAATCATCGCCTGCTCGCGGTCGCGAAAGCCCGGTTCGCCTTCCTTATCAAAAATCCATGGGATATTGGCGCCCGTGCGCAATTCAATTTCCTTATCGGAATCTTTGAATGGCAGGCGCAGCTCTTTGGCCAGCAACCGGCCGATGGTGCTTTTTCCAGCCCCCATCGGTCCAACAAGAATCAAATTTCGCACAGAATCAATGACTCACAGCAATCGCCTGGTTGTTCATGATACGCGGAGTGAGAAATACCAGCAGCTCGGATTTTTTCTCCGAAACCACGTCACGCCGGAAAAGGCGGCCAAGATACGGCACATCGCCGAGAAATGGCACCTTATCTACAACCTTGCTCTGAGTATTTGAGAAAACGCCACCGATTACGATGGTCTCGCCGTCATTGACCAGGACCTTGGCGTTGACCTCGTTTTTCTTGATCGGCGGTACATCCTGGACCTTGTTCAGGTAGTCCGGTTCGTCCTTGGTGACCTTGACCTCCATGATGATCCGGTTGTCCGGGGTGATCTGCGGCGTCACTTCCAGCGACAACGAGGCCTCTTTGAAGGACACCGATGTGGCCCCGCTGGAGCTGGCCTCCTGGTACGGGATCTCGGTGCCCTTGAGGATTTTTGCGGTTTCCTTGTCGGACGTGACCACTTTGGGCTGTGAGACGATTTCGCCGTTACCGGTTTTCTCCATGGCGGTCAGTTCAAGATCCAGCAGCACATTGTCGGTGATGAAGGCGATGCCGAGCCCCGAGGTATTGGCGGCGGCGCCCATATCGACGAACGGCGAGTTGGTACTGGTGCTGCCAGGCGTGCCGATGGTCGACGAAGCATCGGCGCCGTTGCTGACCCCGGACGTGTTCCAGTTGCCCTTGTTCTGCAACGAACCACCCCAGCGCACGCCGAGGCTTTTGTCGTAGTCGACGTTGGCTTCGACGATTCGCGCCTCGATCATCACCTGACGCACCGGGATGTCCAGTTGCGCGACGATCCGGCGAAGTTCGTCGAGGCGATCCTGGGTCTGATAGGCAATGATGTTGTTGGTCCGGTCATCGACAGTGATCGAACCCCGCTCATCCACTTTTGCCTCGGCACTGGTCACCGACGTGAACAACTTGGCGATATCCGCCGCCTTGGCGTAATTGACCTGCAGCAGCTCACGACGCAATGGCGCCAGATCGGCAATCTGCTTCTGCGATTCCAGCTCCTGACGTTCGCGCGCGGCAATCTCGTCGGCCGGCGCTACCAGCAGCACGTTGCCGATCTTGCGCTTATCCAGCCCCTTGGTTTTCAGCACCAGGTCCAGCGCCTGATCCCATGGCACGTTTTGCAGGCGCAAGGTGATGCCGCCCTGCACCGTGTCGCTGGCCACCAGATTGAGGTTGGTGAAGTCGGCGATCAGTTGCAGCACCGAGCGCACGTCAATGTCCTGGAAGTTCAGCGAGAGCTTTTCACCGGTGTAGGCAAAACGTTCGGCGTTGCGCTTTTGCAGGTCATCGACGGTCATCGGGCGAATGCTGACGGTCAGCTTGTTGTCGGTCTGGTAGGTCGAGTAATCGAAGGTGCCGCTGGGCTCGATGCTGATGGTCGCCCGGTCCCCGGTGGCACTGGCGTTGACGAACTGCACCGGCGTGGCGAAATCCTTGACGTCCAGGCGCACTCGCAGAGGTTCTGGTAATTGGGTTCTGGCAAAATTAAGGACGATCTTGCCATCGCGTTCCTGAATGTCCGGGGCGATGGAAGGGTCCGACAGGTCGATGACCACGTTGCCTTCGCCCTGGGTTCCACGCTGGAAATCCACGCCGCGAATGGCCTTGCTCGCCGGCGCATAAGCCTTGGCCGGCGCCACAGTTGCCGTGGCGACCCGCGAAGGCCTGGCGGCAGGCGCGGCAGCGTTACTGCCTCCCCGCCCGACCACAACAAACAGGTTGTTGCCTTCGACCCGTGCGGTGTACGGGGTCAATTGAGTCAGGTTGATGATCAGCCGTGTGCGGTCCTTGGCTTCCACCACTGTGGCGCTGCGGGCGTTGCCGCCACCAAGATCACGGGTCTTGCTCGCCAACTGACTGACCACGCCAGGCAGATCCAGCGCAATCCGCGCAGGCTGCTCCGTCGTGTAACCGTGGGGCGCCGGCGGCGCGCCATCGAATGACAACTTCAACTCGACGCGGTCTCCCGGCAGCGCGGCAACATCCAGCGCCTTGAGGTTGGCCGCTTGTACCATCGGCGACAGCAACGCTATCCATAGCGAAATACCGAAGGTTGCGAAAATCCTGTTCATTATTCGAGTTCCACTATGAGTGCTCTTTCAAAGGGATAGTCCGTGGCCGCTCCAGCCAGGCGCCTTCGCCGTCAGGAACGATTTCGACCACATCGACTTGCGAGCCGCTGATGGCGACGATCCGGCCATCGTTGCGCCCCAGGTAATCGCCGACTTTCAGCCGATGCACACCGCCCGCCCCGCGCAACAGCGCAAAGGAGCCCGCCGCATTGGAGATCGTGCCGACCATTTCAAACTGCTCGATGTTGAAACCTTCGAGGTACTGCTTGACCCGGCTGGGGTCTGGTTTGACATTGCGTGCGCCATGTTTTTGGCCCGCCAGATCAACTCTGAGCTGCCGGGAAAACGGGCTTCGCAAGTTAGCCGCGCTGTAGGTGAACGTTGGGTAAGACCGGAATGTCGGCGTTGGTTCAATCCTGCCGGGCGCACGCAGACGCATTTCGTTCATGTAAGCGTCGAGATCACTGAAGTCATTGCTGCCATCACAACCGGCCAGGGCGGCCAACATCCCGATCATCGGAAAAATACGAACCGGGCTCATTTTTGCAGCCCCTTGTCGTTGTAGCGGTAAGTCTTGGCGAGGATGCTCATGCGCAATTTAGCGCCGCCTTCGGGGTTGGCCGGGGCAAGGTCGAAATCATGCAGGGTGACGATCCGTGGCAGCCCCGCCACGCCACTGACGAACGTGGCGAGGTCATGATAGGCACCAGTGACGGTGATCTGGATCGGCAGTTCGATGTAGAAAGGCTGGGTCACCTCTGGCAGCAGTTTGATCTCTTCAAACTCCAGCCCGCTTCCGAGGCCGGTACGGGTAATGTCCTCCAGCAGACCGGGCACTTCGGTGTCGCTGGGCAATTGCCGCAGGAGTACGCCGAAGGAGTTCTCCATTTCCTTCATCTGCTGGGTGTACAGCTCAAGATTCGCCGCCATGTGGGCCTTGGTGGCGAATTGCTCCTTGAGGGTCGACTCTTCCTCGCGCTTGAGTTCAAGCTGGCTCTCAAGGTCACTGATGGAAAAGCTGTAGCCCAGCGCCAACACCAGAATCATCAATAGAAGACCCGCCAGCGCTTTGATGGCGGGCGGCCAGGACCCCATGTTGTTGGTGTCCAGATCGTTGATGTCGATCTTGCGCAGCCCTTCGATCCATTCGGCCGGCCTCATTGAACGGCCTCCACGGCAGCAGGCTGGGTCTGGCGCACGGTCAACTGAAAGACGTTGGCCTGATCCAGTTGGCCTGCGGTGGTCGCCTTGACCTCTGTCAGGGTGGGCGCATCGAACCAGTCCGATGCATCCAGATTGCGCATCAAGTCGGAAACACGGTTATTGGATTCTGCCGCGCCGGTGATGGACAGGGTTTTACCTTCCATTTTCACCTCGGTGAAATAGACCCCGTCCGGCAGGGTTCGCGCCAACTGATCGAAGATCCGCCCGCTGATCGGACGATTGCCCTGCAGGTCCTGAATGATGCGCATGCGTTCGACCAGTTGCTGACGCCGGGCCTTGAGGTCGCTGATCTGTTTGATCCGCTCGTCGACCACCGCAATCTGTTTACCGATGTAATCGTTTCGGGCGACCTGTCGGTCGATGGCGCCGTTGATGGCCCGATCCGCGACCAGCACCACTGCCACAGCGCCCACCAGCACGCCGACCAGCGCCAGCAAAAAGCGTTTGCGACGTGCGTCCCGCAGCTCTTCGCGCCAAGGTAAAAGGTTGATCCGCGCCATCAGTCAAAGCTCCTGAGGGCTAACCCACAGGCGATCATCAGCGCCGGCGCATCGCTGGCCAGGGCACCGGCGTTTACCTTGCTGCCCAGGGTCATGTCGGAGAATGGATTGGCCACTTGCGTCGAAGTGCCCAGTCGCTCCTCGATCAATCGGTCCAGCCCCGGAACCGAAGCGGTGCCGCCAGCCAACAGGATATGGTCGACCGAGGTGTACTGGCCGGAAGCGAAGAAAAACTGCAACGAACGCGACACTTGCTGCACCAGCGCATCACGGAAGGGCTGCAACACTTCGCTGACGTAATCGTCCGGCAAACCGCCTTGCTTCTTTGCCAGCCCCGCTTGCTCAACGGTCAGGCCATAACGCCGCTGGATTTCTTCCGTCAGTTGACGACCGCCGAACAACTGTTCGCGGGTGTAGATGATTTTCCCGTTGCGCAGCACGCTCAGGGTGGTCATGGTCGCGCCGATGTCGACCACGGCGACTGTCAGATCTTCGCGAGACGCCGCCAGATGCCCGGTCAGCAGGCCGAAGGAGCGTTCCAGCGCGTAAGCCTCGACATCGACCACGCGCGCCGTCAGGCCGGCCAGTGCGAGCGCCGCTTCACGGACTTCGACGTTTTCCTTGCGACACGCTGCCAGCAGCACACTGACCCGTTCCGGGTTGCGTGCCGATACGCCCTGTACTTCAAAGTCGATGGCGACTTCGTCCAGTGGATAAGGAATGTATTGATCGGCCTCGATCTTCAGCTGGTTTTCCAGCTCGTCGTCGGAAAGACCTGCATCCATTTCGATGGTTTTGGTGATGACGGCGGAACCGGCCACGGCCACCGCCACATTCTTGAGGCTGGTTCTGGCCTTGAGCAGCACGCGTGAAAGGGCCTGACCCACGCCTTCGAGCTCGGCGATATTTTTCTCGACCACCGCGTTGGCGGGTAGCGGTTCTACCGCATAAGCCTCGACCCGATAGCGGTCGCCCTGGCGGCTAAGCTCAAGCAGCTTCACCGACGTGGAGCTGATGTCGATCCCCAAAAGCGTATTGGCTTTTTTATTGAAGAGTCCTAGCACTACCAATTCCCTATGACTATCCGTGTCTTACGGACTCTGTAATGTCCGTTGCGTTCAAACCACCCGTCTTGACAGCAGCGCAAATGACGCTCTCGACGTAAAAATGCTTATAATGCCCAGCGTTTTTTTCCGGTTTTTACTGCAAGCGCGGGTCGTTCCCTGTTTATCTGAACCCTGCTGCCTAATTCATTCTTTGCCCTGGATATCCCAAAGCCTTGATTCGTCTGCTGAAATTCTTCGGTTGGTCCATCGTCGCCGTTTTCTGCGGACTGCTCCTTGGTCTGAGCGGCGCGTTTCTTTACCTTAGTCCGGGATTACCTTCTGTGGAGGCTCTGCGAAGCATCCAGTTGCAGATTCCATTGCGCGTCTACAGCAGCGACAACAAGTTGATCGCAGAGTTTGGCGAAATGCGCCGCACACCGATCCGTTTCGCCGACATTCCCCCCAATTTCATTAATGCGTTACTAAGTGCTGAAGACGACAATTTCGCCAACCACTACGGCGTCGATCCCAGCAGCCTGATGCGTGCCGCCACCCAATTGGTAAAAAGCGGACACATCCAGTCCGGCGGCAGCACCATCACCATGCAGGTGGCGAAGAACTTCTTCCTGACCAGCGAACGCAGCTTCTCGCGCAAGACCACTGAAATCCTCCTGGCCCTGCAGATCGAACGGCAGCTGACCAAGGACGAGATCCTCGAGCTGTACGTCAACAAGATCTATCTGGGCAACCGCGCCTACGGCATCGAGGCCGCGGCGCAGGTTTACTACGGCAAGTCGATTCGTGACGTCAGCCTGGCGCAGATGGCGATGATCGCCGGCCTGCCGAAAGCTCCGTCGCGCTTCAACCCGCTGGCCAATCCGGCTCGCAGCAAGGAACGTCGCGACTGGATCCTTGGCCGCATGTACAAGCTCGGCAAGATCACCGAGAGCGATTACACCGCCGCGATCAACGAGCCGCTGAACGCCAGCTATCACGTGCCGACCCCGGAAGTGAACGCGCCGTACATTGCTGAAATGGCCCGCGCCGAAATGGTCGGCCGCTACGGCAGCGATGCCTACACCGAGGGTTTCCGCGTCACGACCACCGTGCCGAGCAACCTGCAGGAAATGGCCAACACGGCCGTCCACGAAGGCCTGATGACCTACGATCAGCGTCACGGCTATCGCGGTCCCGAGTCGCGCCTGCCGGGCAAGACCCGCGAGGCCTGGATCTCGGAGCTGACCAAGCAACGCACCATCAGCGGCCTTGAGCCGGCCATCGTCACGCAGGTCGAGAAGAACGGCCTGCAAGTGCTGACCCGTACCGGCGACGAACACATCGGCTGGGACAGCATGAAATGGGCGCGGCCGTTCCTGAACACCAACAGCATGGGCGCCAATCCGAAGCAGCCCGCGGATGTGGCTCAGGTCGGTGATCTGATTCGCGTACAGCGTCAGCCGGACAATTCGCTGAAATTCAGCCAGATCCCGCAAGCTCAGGGCGCACTGGTCTCCCTTGATCCGCAGAACGGCGCGATTCGCTCGCTGGTCGGCGGTTTCGCCTTTGAGCAGAGCAACTACAACCGTGCCCTGCAGGCCAAGCGCCAGCCAGGCTCAAGCTTCAAACCGTTCGTGTACAGCGCCGCGCTGGATAACGGCTACACCGCCGCCAGCCTGGTGAACGACGCACCGATCGTGTTCGTCGACGAGTACCTGGACAAGGTCTGGCGTCCGAAGAACGACACCAACACCTTCCTCGGCCCGATCCGCCTGCGTGAAGGGCTGTACAAGTCGCGTAACCTGGTGTCGATCCGCCTGGTGCAGGCGCTGGGCGTCGATCGCACCATCGACTACATCAGCAAGTTCGGCTTCAACAAGCAGGACCTGCCGCGCAACCTGTCGCTGGCCCTGGGCACCGCGACCCTGACGCCAATGGAAATCGCCACCGGCTGGAGCACGTTCGCCAACGGCGGCTTCAAGATCACCCCGTACATCATCGACAAGATCGAAAGCCGCAATGGCGACACGTTGTTCGTCGCCAATCCACCAAGCGTGCCGAAAGGCGATGTGGCCACCGACGGCATCGCCGCGCCGACCGCCGAGGCCTTTACGGTCAACGCGACGCCGGGCGAAGCTCCAGGCCTGCCAACACCTCAGGCGCCGGCCGTGGCCGAACGCATTGTCGATGGTCGCACCACTTACATCCTCAACAGCATGCTCGAGGACGTGATCAAACTCGGCACCGGCCGTCGCGCACTGGCCTTGGGGCGCCCCGACATTGCAGGCAAAACCGGTACGACCAACGAATCGAAGGATGCCTGGTTCTCGGGCTATAACGCCGATTACGTGACCACCGTCTGGACCGGTTTCGACCAGCCGGAAAGCCTGGGCAAACGCGAGTTCGGCGGCACCGTCGCCCTGCCGATCTGGATGAACTACATGGGCGCCGCGCTCAAAGACAAGCCGCCGCACACGCAACCGGAGCCGGAAGGCATCCTCAGCCTGCGGGTTGACCCGGTCAGCGGCCGGGCAGCCACCCCAGGCACGCCTGGAGCGTACTTCGAGCTGTTCAAGGCCGAAGATACGCCTCCGTCGGTGAATGAGCTGGGCAACGGCAATGCACCGGGCAGCCCGCTGCCAGCGGATGAAGCGGCGCCGATCGATCTGTTCTGATCGCAGCACCACCCGAAAAGCCCCGCCTTCGAGAGAAGTGCGGGGCTTTTTGTTGTCTGCGATTTATGGGTTGTGTTACCCGGCCTCTTCGCGGGCAAGTCGGATCGCCGCACCGCTCGCTCCTACAGGTTTTGTGTTGTACGCAGTATTCGCGACCGGCACAAAACCTAGGAGCGAGGCTCGCCCGCGAAGAGGCCCGCACAGGCAACACACAAACCGCAGGCAATAAAAAACCCCGGCTCACAAGAGCCGGGGCTTCGGTTGAAGCGTTACAACGGCTTAGCCGTTGAACACATCATCCACGCTTTTCAGCGGGTAGTTCTTCGGATACGGCAGAGTTGCCACGCCGGTCTCGATTGCAGCCTTGGCCACGGCATCGGAGATCAGGGTGATCAGACGCTTGTCCATTGGCTTCGGAATGATGTACTCACGACCGAATTCCAGCTTGATGCCGCCGTAGGCGTCGCACACTTCCTGAGGAACCGGCAGTTTGGCCAGTTCACGCAGGGCGTTGGCTGCTGCCACTTTCATTTCTTCGTTGATGCGCTTGGCGCGAACGTCCAGGGCACCACGGAAGATGAACGGGAAGCCCAGTACGTTGTTGACCTGGTTCGGGTAGTCCGAACGGCCGGTCGCCATGATCACGTCGTTACGGGTGGCGTGTGCCAGTTCCGGGGAGATTTCCGGATCCGGGTTCGAGCACGCGAACACGATCGGGTTGGCCGCCATGGACAGCAGGCCTTCAGCGCTCAGCAGGTTCGGACCGGACAGGCCAACGAACACGTCTGCGCCTTGCAGGGCGTCAGCCAGGGTGCGCTTGTCGGTCGCGTGAGCGAAGACAGCCTTGTACTGGTTCAGGTCGTCACGGCCGGAGTGGATCACACCGGTACGGTCAACCATGTAGATGTTTTCGATGTTGGCGCCCATGCTCACCAGCAATTTCATGCAGGAGATGGCGGCCGCACCGGCACCCAGGCAGACGATCTTGGCGTCGGCGAGGGTTTTGCCAGCGATTTCCAGGGCGTTGATCATGCCGGCGGCAGTCACGATTGCGGTGCCGTGCTGGTCATCGTGGAACACCGGGATGTCGCACTGCTCGATCAGAGCGCGCTCGATCTCAAAGCACTCAGGTGCCTTGATGTCTTCCAGGTTGATGCCACCGAAGGTGATGGAGATGCGCTTGACGGTGTCGATGAAGGCTTGCGGGCTTTCGGAGTCGACTTCGATGTCGAAAACGTCGATGCCGGCGAAGCGCTTGAACAGCACGCCTTTACCTTCCATCACTGGCTTGGAAGCCAATGGGCCGAGGTTACCCAGGCCCAGAATCGCGGTGCCATCGGAAATGACTGCAACCAGGTTGCCTTTACCGGTGTATTTGTAGGCCAGTTCAGGATCGCGGGCGATTTCGCGTACTGGTTCGGCTACGCCGGGGCTGTAGGCCAGCGACAGGTCGCGGGCGGTAGCGGTGGCCTTGGTGAGCTCGACACTCAGCTTACCTGGACGAGGATGGGCGTGATATTCGAGAGCGGCAGTTTTCAGATCAGACATGGGGGCATTCCGCTTTTACTGTTGGACAGACTGGTCAGCGAGGATACGCGCCTCGCAAAGTCCCCACAAGACTGACCAGTCACCCCTGTCAAGCGCCCCGCCCTACGACTTTGGGCCAAGAGCCACGGAACACAAGGGATAGACTGTTCACAATCGACAATAAAAATGTCTACAATTTTTTTATCAAGGCGCCGCTTGCAACATCGCCGGATCGGTCAATGGAAGGAGCCAGCGCGCTTGCCCCGCTTGCAATCCGCCACGGCGCGAACGGTCCACGACCCAGCCACGGGCCTCGACCTGCTTGCCTTTCAGGCGCTCCAGCGCCGCACCATCAAATTGCTCCAGCAAATTGGGCGCAACACGCAGTACAAGAGAATCCTGCAACTCGATCCAAACACCGCCGCGATTGCGCTGAACCTTGCTCACACGCCCACTGACCACCGCGAAGCCGGACGTGTTGATCTGCTCCGCTTTCAGTACAGGCGACTGGCGCCACACACCGAGCCCGGCTTGCCGTGCACTGCGTTCCGCTGCTTGCTGACAGGCCACCAGATCGACATTCGGCGCGACCGCCACCTGGAAACCGAGCCCTTCTGCGAGCATCTGCGCTTCGAGGTTGGCGCCATCGGCGCCATAAAGATGCGCAAGGGTACGACCGTAGTGATCCTTGCTCTCTTTACCCGGCAGCACACCGACCCGCCCGCCGCTGGCAGCCACCAATGCTTCCAGGCGCTTGCGCGCCGCCACGGCAAACGGCTCGTCGGAGCGGCCCTGCTTGCCCAGCTCGGGCGTATTCAAGCCGATCATGCGCACGCTGCGGCCATCGCTCAGGCGCAGCGTGTCGCCATCCACCACCCGTTGCACCGCGACTGACGTCAGCCCGCTCGGCACCGGGCAGAAGGCCTGGGCGCCCGAAAGCCAAATCGCGGACACAAAAAAGGCGCCCGCAAGGGACGCCTTTTTTATCAGTCTGGAGAAGCCGGAACGACCTTCCAAAATGATTGGCCTTAGGCCTTTTTCGCGCCGAAAGCACCGAAACGGTCTGCGAAGCGCTGAACGCGGCCGCCAGTGTCCAGAGTCTTTTGCTTACCGGTGTAGAACGGGTGGCATTCGTTGCAAACGTCGATCGCCAGGGCTTTGCCGAAGGTCGAACGGGTTTCGAACTTGTTGCCACAGCTGCAGGTAACAGCGATGGCTGGGTATTCTGGATGGATATCAGCTTTCATGGTGTCTTCCTCAGGCTGCGTGCCGCCACCCAACACTATTGTTGAATACCGCACGTAATTAGGCCGCGGATTCTACCAGACAATCTCAATCACGCAAGCTGTCGCTGAGACCGACCGTCTGCTAGGCTCCCGACCCAAAGCGATGCCCATGTGGGAGCGGGCTTGCTCGCGAAAGCGGTGTGTCAGTCAACGTTTATACCGCCTGCCCCCCCTCTTCGCGAGCAAGCCCGCTCCCACAGGTCATGGTCCTGCTGATTATTCCCGCTGATCGAGATCCCCCCGCGTGCCCGACGCCATTTTGCGCCTCGCCCTGCCTTCGCCCCTGCGCCGCCTGTTCGATTACCGTGCCCCGGCCGGAGTCCTGCGCGCCCAGTTGCAACCGGGCATGCGCCTGCGCGTACCTTTCGGCCGGCGGGAGATGATCGGGATTCTGGTAGAGGTCACCGACACCAGCGAAGTGCCGGCAGAAAAGCTCAAACCGGCCCTGGCCCTGCTCGATGCCACGCCGCCCTTGCCGCCAGCGCTGTTCAAGCTGTGCCTGTGGACCTCTCAGTATTATCAGCACAGCCTCGGCGACACCTTGAGCTGGGCGCTGCCGGTGTTGTTGCGTCAGGGCGAGCTGGCCGAAGCGCGCCAGGAACGTTTCTGGTCCGCCGCGCCTGGCGCCAGCCTCGATGACCCGCGCATCGCCCGGGCACCGCGTCAGCGTGAGGCGTTGGCAACCCTGGCGCAGCATCCTCATGGCGTCGCCCATCAGTTGCTGAGCAAGCTGATGCTGAGCAAGGACAGCCTGGATCTGCTGCTGGCCAAGGATCTGGTGCAAGTGGAGATCCGCAAGCACGCCCCCGGCGCACGCCACGAGCACTGGCTGGCGCAACCGGAATTGCCGCTCAACCCTGAACAACGCGCCGCCTATGAAGCGATTCGCGCCGGGTTCGACAGTTATCACGCGTTCCTGCTGGCCGGGGTCACCGGCAGCGGCAAGACCGAAGTCTATTTGCAGTTGATCCGCGAAACCCTTGAAGCCGGCAAGCAAGCACTGGTGTTGATCCCGGAGATCAACCTCGGCCCGCAAACCCTGGCGCGCTTCGAACAACGGTTCAATGCGCGGATTGCGCTGATCCACTCGGCGGTCAACGATCGCGAGCGCCTCGAAGCCTGGCTCGCCGCGCGCGACGGCGACGCCGACATTATTATCGGCACCCGTTCAGCGCTGTTCACGCCGATGAAAAACCCCGGCTTGATCATCATCGACGAAGAGCACGACGGCTCTTATAAACAGCAGGAAGGCCTGCGCTATCACGCCCGTGACCTGGCATTGGTGCGCGCACGGCAGGAAAACATCCCGATCGTGCTCGGTTCCGCCACGCCTTCGCTGGAAAGCCTGCACAACGCCTACACCGGGCGTTACGGCCTCCTACGCTTGAATGAACGCGCTGGCGGCGCCAAGCAGCCGCGCTTCCTGCGCCTGGATGTGAAAAGTCGCCCGCTCGACAGCGGCATTTCCGGGCCGATGCACCAAGCCATCGGCCAGACACTCGCGGCCGGCCAGCAAGTATTGGTGTTTCTCAACCGTCGAGGTTTCGCCCCGACGCTGTTGTGCCACGACTGCGGCTGGATGTCCGAATGCCAGCGCTGCGATGCGCGAATGACCGTGCACCAGCGCTCCGGCGAACTGCGCTGCCACCATTGCGGCTACGTCGAACGCGTGCCCCGGCACTGCCCGAAGTGCGGCAAAGTGGATTTGCGGCCGGTAGGCGCCGGCACCGAGCGTGCCGAGGAACGCCTGGCCATTCTGTTCCCGGATGTTCCGGTGCTGCGGGTCGACCGCGACAGCACGTCGCGCAAGGACGCGATGAATCAGCTGTTCGCGACCATTCAGAAGGGTCACCCGTGCATTCTGGTGGGCACGCAAATGCTTGCCAAAGGGCATCACTTCCCACGGGTGACGCTGGTGTCGATTCTCGATGCCGACGGCGGATTGTTCTCCGGTGACTTCCGCGCCAGCGAACGCATGGCGCAACTGATCGTGCAGGTCGCCGGTCGCGCAGGCCGGGCTGAAGAGCCGGGCAAAGTGATCATCCAGACCCATCTGGCGGACCATCCGCTGCTGGTGCAACTGACTGAACAAGGCTACTTCGCGTTCGCCGAACAGGCGCTGAGCGAACGACGCTCCGCCGGTTTGCCGCCGTTTGCGCATTTGGCGCTGCTGCGGGCCGAAGCACACAAACCGGGGCAGGCGGAAGGGTTTCTCGACGAGGCGTGCAGCGAGGCCGAGCGTTTGCTGGCCGAACAGAATCTGACCGGCATCGAATTGCTCGGGCCGGTGCCTGCACCGATGGAACGTCGGGCCGGGCGTTATCGCGCGCAGTTATTGTTGCAGGCAACGGCCCGGGCGCCGCTGCACCGATTGCTGGCCAGTTGGTTGCTGGTGCTGGAGCAGATGCCGAGCGGGCGGGCGGTGCGCTGGTCTTTGGATGTCGACCCGGTCGATTTGTATTGATTTCAATATTGCCTTCGCGGGCAAGCCTCGCTCCTACGGGTTTGTGTCGTTCACAATATTGGCAAACGACTCGACCCTGTAGGAGCGAGGCTTGCCCGCGAAGGGGTCCTATTTATCACCACATATCCACAACCTGCCCGCTATAGTTGGCAAGCCCGCCTTCGCAACGGATAATGCCCAGTTTTTCCACCAGCGCATCGAAGCGCCGCCGCGCTTGCGGTCGAAAGAGAAGACCATGAAAGACACCATTCGCCAGTTGATCCAACAAGCCATCACCCAACTCGTCAACGAAGGTGTGTTGCCTGAAGGCCTGACGCCGGCGATCCAGGTGGAAAACTCCCGAGACAAGAAAAACGGCGACTTCGCCAGCAACATCGCCATGATGCTGGCCAAGCCGGCCGGCATGAAGCCGCGCGATCTGGCCGAGAAAATCATCGCTGCGCTGCCGGCTGACGAAAACATCACCAAGACCGAAATCGCCGGTCCTGGCTTCCTGAATTTCTTCCAGAACACCGACGCCCTGGCCACCCGCCTCGACGCCGCACTGGCCGACGAGCACATCGGCGTGCGCAAGGCCGGCCCGGCGCAACGCACCGTGGTCGACCTGTCGGCACCGAACCTCGCCAAAGAGATGCACGTCGGCCACTTGCGCTCGACCATCATCGGCGACGGCGTGGCTCGCGTTCTGGAGTTCCTCGGCGACGAAGTGATCCGTCAGAACCACGTGGGCGACTGGGGCACCCAGTTCGGCATGTTGATGGCGTACCTGCAAGAAAACCCGATCACCAGCGACGAGCTGTCGGACCTGGAAAACTTCTACCGCGCCGCCAAGGGCCGTTTTGACGAATCCGAAGAGTTCGCCGACCGCGCCCGTGGCCTGGTGGTCAAGCTGCAAGCCGGCGACCCGGATTGCCTGGCACTGTGGACCAAGTTCAAGGACATCTCGCTGTCGCATTGCCAGAAAATCTACGAACTGCTGAACGTCAAACTGACCATGGCCGACGTGATGGGCGAAAGCGCCTACAACGACGACCTGATCAATGTGGTCAACGACCTCAAGGCCGCTGGCATGCTGGTCGAGAGCAACGGCGCGCAGTGCGTGTTCCTCGACGAGTTCAAGAACGCTGACGGCGACCCGCTGCCGGTGATCATCGTCAAGGCGGATGGCGGCTACCTCTACGCCACCACCGACCTGGCGGCAGTGCGTTATCGCAGTGGCAAGCTGAAGGCTGATCGCGCGCTGTACTTTGTCGACCAGCGCCAGGCGCTGCACTTCCAGCAAGTGTTCGCCGTCGCCCGCAAGGCCGGCTTCGTGACGCACCCGATGGAAATGGAACACATGGGCTTCGGCACCATGAACGGCGCCGATGGCCGTCCGTTCAAGACCCGCGATGGCGGCACCGTGAAGCTGATCGACCTGCTGACCGAAGCCCAGGAACGCGCCTACAACCTGGTCAAAGAGAAAAACCCGGAGCTGGCCGAAGACGAGCTGCGCAACATCGCCAAGGTCGTGGGCATCGGCGCGGTCAAATACGCTGACCTGTCCAAGCACCGGACCAGCGACTACAGCTTCAACTTCGACCTGATGCTGAACTTCGAAGGCAACACCGCACCGTACCTGCTGTACGCCTACACCCGCGTGGCGGGCGTGTTCCGCAAGCTCGGCAAGGACTTCAGCGAAGTCGAAGGCCAGATCGTCCTGGAAGCCGCGCATGAACATGAGCTGGCAGCCAAACTCGCGCAATTCGGCGAAATCCTGAACAACGTGTCCGAGAAAGGTACGCCGCACATCCTCTGCACCTACCTGTACGACGTTGCCGGCCTGTTCTCCAGCTTCTACGAGAACTGCCCGATCCTCAGTGCTGAAACCCCGGCGCAAATGCAAAGCCGCCTGCGTCTTGCCGCGCTGACCGGTCGCACTCTCAAGCAAGGCCTGGAACTCTTGGGTCTGGAAACTCTGGAGCGTATGTAAGTTGGCTGCCAAGAAAAAACCTGCACCCAAGCGTGGCGCCAGCCGTTACCAAGCTCCTGCAAAGCAACCGATCCCGGGTTGGTTGTGGATGGCCATCGGCCTGACGGTCGGCGCGTTCATTGTGTTCCTGATGAAGCTGGAACCGGGCAAGGGCAGCGACAGCGTCAAGCGCGAGAAGATCGAGCAGCAGAAGGCCACCAAGGTCGCCGAGGCCAACAAGACCCCGCCGAGCCCGACGCAACCGGTGAAGCCGAAGTACGACTTCTACACCTTGCTGCCGGAATCGGAAGTCATCGTGCCGCCGGACGCCGTGCCGGAGAAAACACCGCCGACGCCGGCTGTACCGACCACGCCGGTAACCCCGGCGGAAGCGGCGAAGATCGACACGGCGCGGGCTCAGGCGGCATTGGCTGGCATCACCCCGCCGCCACCGCCACCCGTGGCCAAGGCGGCACCGGTGACCAAGTTCTTCCTGCAGGCCGGTTCGTTCCGCAAGGAGGCTGATGCAGACAAGGTGCGCGCGCAGATCATCCTGCTCGGTCAGGCGGTGTCGGTTGAGTCCGGCACGGTGAAGGACGAGACCTGGTATCGGGTGTTGGTCGGGCCGTTCAGCAACCGCGAACAGCTGACCACCGCGCAGAAACAACTGTCCGGCGCCGGGTTCAGCAACCTGTTGTTACAACAACGCCAGAACCGCTGATACCGTCCGCAAGACCGCGTTATCGTTCTTCGCGGGCAAGCCTCGCTCCTACAGGTAACGGGGCGTTTGCGATATTGCGAACGCCGTCAAATGCACCGTTCGCCGTATTTGTGAACGGTGCATTACCTGTAGGAGCGAGGCTTGCCCGCGAAGGCGTCAAACCAGACAACACACCTCCCCCGCGCAACACCGCTCGTCCCCTCTCCCGCCCCGCAGTTGAAAAACGCTCCACCACCCCCATATGAGTTGGCATAAGGCATTTTCGCCCCGCTGCGTGGAGACTCTCCCTTGACCACCATCGTTTCAGTTCGCCGCCACGGCAAAGTCGTCATGGGCGGCGACGGCCAGGTTTCTCTCGGCAATACCGTGATGAAAGGCAACGCGAAGAAAGTTCGTCGCCTCTACCACGGCGAAGTCCTCGCCGGTTTTGCTGGCGCCACGGCTGACGCCTTTACCCTTTTCGAACGCTTCGAAGGTCAACTGGAGAAACACCAGGGCCATCTGGTTCGCGCCGCCGTCGAACTCGCCAAAGAATGGCGCACCGACCGCACCCTCAGCCGCCTCGAAGCCATGCTCGCGGTCGCCAACAAAGACGCGTCCCTGATCATCACCGGCAACGGCGACGTTGTTGAGCCTGAACAAGGCCTGATCGCCATGGGTTCCGGCGGCGCCTACGCCCAGGCCGCCGCCAGTGCGCTGCTGAAGAAAACCGACCTGTCAGCCCGGGAAATCGTCGAAACCGCCCTCGGCATTGCCGGCGACATCTGTGTATTCACCAACCACACCCAGACCATTGAGGAGCAGGACTGCGCCAAAGGCGACGAGTAAGTCTGTTTCGGCCCCACGCCACGACTCATCTTGTTTAAGGTCCGTCAAAATATTATGTCCATGACTCCCCGTGAAATCGTCCACGAACTCAACCGCCATATCATCGGCCAGGACGATGCCAAACGCGCCGTCGCCATCGCGCTGCGTAACCGCTGGCGCCGGATGCAACTGCCGGAAGAGCTGCGCGTTGAAGTAACGCCGAAGAACATCCTGATGATCGGTCCGACCGGTGTCGGCAAAACCGAGATCGCCCGTCGCCTGGCCAAACTGGCCAACGCTCCGTTCATCAAAGTCGAAGCGACCAAGTTCACCGAAGTCGGCTACGTCGGCCGCGATGTCGAGTCGATCATTCGCGACCTGGCCGATGCTGCCATCAAGCTGCTGCGCGAACAGGAAATGACCAAGGTTCGCCACCGCGCCGAAGACGCCGCCGAAGAGCGCATCCTCGACGCCCTGCTGCCACCGGCGCGCATGGGCTTCAACAACGATGACGCCCCGTCGGCCGACTCCAACACCCGCCAGCTGTTCCGCAAGCGCCTGCGCGAAGGCCAGCTGGATGACAAGGAGATCGAAATCGAAGTCGCCGAAGTGTCCGGCGTCGATATCTCCGCGCCACCGGGCATGGAAGAAATGACCAACCAGTTGCAGAGCCTGTTCGCCAATATGGGCAAGGGCAAACGCAAGAGCCGCAAGCTCAAGGTCAAGGAAGCGCTGAAACTGGTCCGCGACGAAGAAGCCAGCCGCCTGGTCAACGATGAAGAGTTGAAGGCCAAGGCGCTGGAAGCGGTCGAGCAGCACGGCATCGTGTTCATCGACGAAATCGACAAGGTTGCCAAGCGCGGTAACTCCGGTGGCGTCGACGTGTCCCGTGAAGGCGTGCAACGCGACTTGCTGCCGCTGATCGAAGGCTGCACCGTCAACACCAAACTGGGCATGGTCAAGACCGACCACATCCTGTTCATCGCTTCCGGTGCGTTCCACTTGAGCAAGCCGAGCGATCTGGTGCCTGAGCTGCAAGGCCGCCTGCCGATTCGTGTCGAGCTGAAGGCGCTGACGCCGGAAGACTTCGAACGCATCCTCAGCGAACCGCACGCCTCGCTCACCGAGCAATATTGCGCACTGCTGAAAACCGAAGGCCTGGCCATCGAGTTCCAGCCGGATGGCATCAAGCGCATCGCCGAGATCGCCTGGCAGGTCAACGAGAAAACCGAGAACATCGGTGCCCGTCGCCTGCACACGCTGCTTGAGCGCCTGCTCGAAGAGGTGTCGTTCAGCGCCGGCGACCTGGCCAGCGCTCACGATGACAAGGTGATCCTGATCGACGCCGACTACGTCAACAACCACCTCGGCGAATTGGCGCAGAACGAAGACCTGTCCCGTTATATCCTGTAGGTAT
>NZ_CATKQM010000069.1:0-5949 GCF_949768225.1 Pseudomonas sp. IT-P44
CAGGTTTGAGTCAACGCGTTTCATTTGTGTGCGCTCGTAGCGCGGATAGAGATGGCTGACGCTACGGATCAGTTCGTAGCGACTCAGGCTGATCCCGGCGAAACGTTCGGGAATCGGGCTGCGGATCATCTCGGCCATGTCGCTGCCGTTGGCCGCACCCTCGCGCATCAACTGGTCGAGCCAGCCGAGGTAGTCACGCATTTGTTCGAACGGTTTTGCATCCGTGGCCACCGGGCCGTGACCGGGGATAATAAGCGTCCACGCCAACCCCTGAAGCGTGGCGATGTCCGCTAGCCACACCGACAACCCCGGACTGTTGGGCGTGGTCAGCGCCCGCTGGTAAAACACCAGATCCCCGGCAAACAGCACGCCGGTTTGCTGGTCGAGAATAGCCAGATCCGCGCCGGTATGCCCACCCAGGCTCAGCAGGCGCAGATCGTGATCCCCAAAATTTCGCACGCCGGGCGTCAGCGTCTCGGTCGGCAACACCACTTCGGTGCCCCGCATCCAGTCGCCCACCAGCCGATACATGTTCTCGGCCATGGCGTCGCCCTGCTGCTTCAACAACTCGCAGGTGCCCGCGAGCGCGCCGATCGGCACATCGCTGAAGGCCTGATTGCCCAGCACATGATCGGGATGATGATGGGTCAGCAACACCTGGATCACCGGTTTGTCGGTGGTCGCAGCAATGGCTTTGCGCATCGCTTCGCCGTATCGCCTGGACGGCCCGGTGTCGATCACCACCACGCCGCGTTCGGTGACGATGAACGCGGTGTTGACGATGTTGCCACCGTTGGTCTTGGCAAAATTGTCGGTACTGCCTTCCAGCAGCCAGGTGTCGGCGGCGATCTGCCGGGGCTTGAGTGAATAGTCGAGTTCGGCCAACGCCGGAAGGCTCAGGCTGATGAACAACAGCAGCATCCAGCGCATCACGCGCTCCTTTGAGTCAGGGTATGGCCGCATCAAATTCGTTGCCGCTGTTGTCGCGCAGCAACAGGCGCGTCTGCCCTGCCCCTTCGATGTCGAAGGCCAGGTTGGGGTTTTCGCTGACGGCGGGAAACAGTTCGAGGCGGGCCAGCACTTGATCGTTCTGATCCCGCAGCTCGGCATGGTTGATGAAGAATTCCGGGATACCGCCGACCATGCCGTTATCCATCGGGTGCGCCACCTGCAAACGCAAGCGGTTGAACTCGCCACGGGGATAACGTCCGCCAAGCACTTCGCCGATGTGCTCTTCCCAGCCCGGCTGGGTGCGCACCACGCTCGGCGCCGTGCATCCGCCGCCCGCCGCATCGATCAGGGTCGAGCCGACATGCCACACACCGTCGCGAGTCAGGACGGCCGCGCGCAGCGGGGTGGCTTGTTCGACACGAATGCGGATCGACAGCCAGGGCAACACCCGATCCAGCGGCTGGAAATCGACAATCTTCGGCAAAGGATTGAGCTCGGCCCAGGCGAGGATTTTCACCACCTCGCCCTTGAACGCTCGGGCATCGATTTCCAGCGGCACTTGCCGGGCGTCTTCGGCGAACGGCGGCGCCAGCAGCTTGACCCGCTCATCAAACACGAACGGCGCATCGCCGAGCATCTGCTTGTGATAGAAGGCCCACATCACCGACGGCACCGGGTCTTTGCCCGGCGCGATGTCTGCCGCGTGCGCGGACAAGGGTAGCCAACAGGCCAACAGACAACACGCGCGCCAGTTCACTGTTGATACATCTCCGGGACGTCATAGCGCAGGCCATAACGGGCATAAATGGCTTTCACCGAACCCTCGCGGATCAAGGCTTCCAGCGCCTCTTCCACGGCATAGGCCAATTGCCGGTTGCTCTCGTGCACGGCCATGCCGATTTCCCAGAGTTGCTTGCCCATGTTCGGGTAGGCGTTTTCCGCCAGCGCCACTTGCGGGTCGGCGGCCTCATGAACCTGCCAGTCGATCTCGCCGCGCATGGCCATGACCGCGTCGACTTCGCCCGCCTTCATCGCCGCGAACGCTTGGGGCACGCCGGGGTAGTGATGGGTTTTGCTGGCGAGCATGCCGTTGAACACCGAGGTCAGGTAGAACGACGGCACACTGTCGACCTCGACGCCGATCGGGTGATGCTCGAACACGGCGACGCTGGCCACCGATTCCAGTCGACGACGGTCATAGGCGACTTGCCATTGTTCGTTCTGATACGGACCGAACATCACCACATGGCTGTTTTCCAGTTCGCCCAGTTCGTTGCGTTTGCGTGCGTAATCCTGGTCATAGGGCACGCGCATCATCAGGTCGGCCAATTGCAAATCGTGCAACGGACTGGCGCGCCAGATGTAGTCGCGCAGGTCGTCGTCGAGCTTCTCGCCGGCGGGCGCCCAGATCAGCGTCAGTCGCACGCCAAGCGCTTTGGCCAGCGCCTCGGCGAGGTCGACATCGACGCCACGGGGTTGGCCGGCGTCGTCGAAACTGTAGGGGGCGAAGTCTTTGTAGACCGCCACTTTCAGCTCCCCGGCGGCGATCATTTCGTCATAGCTGCGGACCTGCGCCTGCACCGTCTGGCAGCACAGCAACACAGCGCTGATCAACACCGCGAGCAGGCGCATGCATTACTCCTCGACGCGGACGCTGTCCAGGTAAGTGCGCACCGCCCACAGGGCTTCCTGGCTCAGGTAATCCGCCATTTTCGGCATGTACACCCGGCCGTCACGCACCGCGCCATGGCGCACCCGTTCGACGAACCATTCATCACCGGCCTCGCCGACATCGAGCATGCGCAAATCAGGCGCGATGCCGCCGGACTTGGCTTCCAGGCCATGACAGGCCGCGCAGTTCTGGTTGTAGGCCGATGAACCGATCTCGACGGCCTTATCGTGTTCCGGGGAAGTGCGGTAAGGGTTCACCGCCGCCCATCCATCGCCATCGAGTTGCACGCCGGCGTCCTTGATCGGGGTCAGTCCCTGGGTTTCGACGGCTTGTGGCACGACATTGCCGTGAGCCAAGACCGAACCTGCACTGATGAAGCCGGCCAGCAGGCCGGCAACGAGCAAGGCGTTGCGTTTTGTTGTCATTGTTATGCCCTCAGGATTGCACGCAAAACCTCTTTACAGAGGCTATGGCGGCCATCTTAGGAAGCGCTTCGCACAAGCCCCATGCTGCTTTGGTGGTCGCCACCCAGTACCTTGGTAGTAGGGCTTGCGACGCACATCCAAATCAGGTGCCGCCTGGGAAATTTTCCCGGCAACAGCGGGACTTTTTCCGTATTCGGCACCCCGTCGGACGCACCACCCTGTGCAGGCCAAAACCTCCACTGGGAACTGCAACCATGACAATAAGATCGCTACCCGCCCTTTCCCCTTTGACCCTCGCCGTGCAAGCCTTTTTGCTGGTGAGCAGCCTGTCCCTGAGCGCTGCCAGCCAAGCTGCAACCGCGCCTGCCACACCGACGCACAACGTGAGCTGGGAAGACATTGCCAACGATCACCTGACCACCAAGGACGTTCTGCAATACGGCATGGGCACCAACGCCCAGCGCTGGAGCCCACTGGCCCAGGTCAATGACAAGAACGTGTTCAAGCTGACACCGGCCTGGTCCTACTCCTTCGGCGATGAGAAGCAGCGCGGCCAGGAATCCCAGGCCATCGTCAGTGACGGCGTGGTGTACGTCACCGGTTCGTACTCGCGGGTATTTGCCCTCGACGCCAAGACCGGCAAGCGCCTGTGGACCTACAACCATCGCCTGCCGGACAACATTCGTCCGTGCTGCGATGTGGTCAACCGTGGCGCGGCGATTTATGGCGACAAAATCTACTTCGGCACCCTCGACGCGCGACTGATCGCGCTGGACAAGAACACCGGCAAAGTGGTCTGGAACAAAAAATTCGGCGACCACGCCGCCGGTTACACCATGACCGGCGCCCCGGTGCTGATCAAAGACAAGACCAGCGGCAAGGTGCTGTTGATCCATGGCAGTTCCGGTGATGAGTTCGGTGTTGTCGGGCAACTCTATGCCCGCGACCCGGACACCGGCGAAGAAGTGTGGATGCGACCTTTCGTCGAAGGCCACATGGGCCGCTTGAACGGCAAGGACAGTACGCCGACCGGCGACGTCAAGGCGCCGTCCTGGCCGAACGATCCAACTACTGAAACCGGCAAGGTCGAAGCCTGGAGCCACGGCGGCGGCGCCCCTTGGCAGAGCGCCAGTTTCGACGCGGAAACCAACACCATCATCGTCGGCGCCGGCAACCCTGGCCCGTGGAACACCTGGGCGCGCACCTCCAAGGATGGCAACCCGCACGATTACGACAGCCTCTACACTTCGGGCCAGGTCGGCGTCGATCCGAGCACCGGCGAGGTGAAATGGTTCTACCAACACACCCCGAACGATGCCTGGGATTTCTCCGGCAACAACGAGCTGGTGCTGTTCGACTACAAGGACAAGGACGGCAAAACGGTCAAGGCCACCGGCCATGCGGACCGCAACGGTTTCTTCTACGTGGTCGACCGCAACAACGGCAAATTGCAGAACGCCTTCCCCTTCGTCGACAACATCACCTGGGCCAGCCACATCGACCTGAAGACCGGGCGGCCGGTCGAGAATGAAGGCCAGCGTCCGGCCAAGCCGCTGCCGGGGGAAACCAAGGGCAAACCGGTGGAGGTTTCGCCGCCGTTCCTCGGTGGCAAGAACTGGAACCCGATGGCCTACAGCCAGGACACCGGGCTGTTCTACATTCCGGGCAACCAATGGAAAGAGGAATACTGGACCGAAGAGGTCAACTACAAGAAAGGCTCGGCCTATCTGGGCATGGGTTTCCGCATCAAGCGCATGTACGACGATCACGTCGGCACCTTGCGGGCGATGAACCCGACCACGGGCAAAGTGGTGTGGGAGCACAAGGAACACTTGCCGTTGTGGGCCGGCGTGCTGGCGACCAAGGGCAACCTGGTGTTCACCGGCACCGGCGACGGTTTCTTCAAGGCCTTCGACGCGAAAACCGGCAAGGAGCTCTGGAAGTTCCAGACCGGCAGCGGCATCGTCTCGCCGCCGATCACCTGGGAACAGGACGGCGAGCAGTACATCGGCGTGACCGTCGGCTATGGCGGCGCGGTGCCGTTGTGGGGCGGCGACATGGCCGAGCTGACCAAACCGGTGGCTCAGGGCGGGTCGTTCTGGGTGTTCAAGATTCCGAGCTGGGATAACCAGACCGCGAAACGCTGATGCCCCCATCGCCAGCAAGCCGGCTCCTACAGACGTGCGCAACCTGTAGGAGCCGGCTTGCTGGCGATAACGCCCTCCCCGACAACGAGAACTCCGCCATGAAATACCTGCCTCTAATGTTATTACTCGCCGCCCTTCCGGTTTTCGCGGACGACAGCGACGACGCCCCCCTGATCATCAACGGCTGCACCCTCGCCGAACACAGCCAGTGCCCCGGTGCCAATCTCAAAGGCGCCAACCTGAGCAATCAGGACCTGCGCAACATGAACCTCAGCGGCGCCGACCTGCGCGACGCCGACTTGCGTCACGCCCGCCTCGACCTCGCCAACCTGGAAAAAGCCCAACTGCAAGGCGCCAACCTGACCCGCGCCAGCCTGCAACAAAGCAACCTGCGCCTGGCCGACTTCAGCGGTGCCACGTTGATGGCGGTCCAGGGCTGGGGCTTGTTTGCCCAGGGTGCGCAGTTTCAGGACGCCAACCTCAGCGGCGCCTACCTGCAATTCGCCCGCCTCTCCGGCGCCAAACTGCACAACGCCAACCTGCGGGCGGCCGACCTGGAAATGACCTGGTTGAGCAAAGCCGACCTCAAAGGCGCGAATCTCAGTGATGCCAATCTGCAGGAAGCCAAGTTCGGTGAAAGCAACCTAGAACAGGCAAACCTCAGCGGTTCGCGTCAGCATTATGCGAACTTTCAGGATGCGAATATGGAAGGCTGCATCGGTTGCCCGACGACGTGGAACAAATAACACCTCCC
>NZ_CATKQM010000070.1:0-5154 GCF_949768225.1 Pseudomonas sp. IT-P44
TACGGAGGCAGCAGTGGTGTGTTGGGTGTCAGCGCACGCGCACGTAAGTACCGGGTGCCGCCTCCATGGGTGGATAGTTCTGGTTGCCGAGAGCCATGTGGGTTTCCTTTTGCGCGCCCGAACGCTCCTGAATCCAGCTCAGCCACTGCGTCCACCAGCTGCCGTCGACTTGCTTGGCGTCGTAATACCAGGCCCGCGGATCGCTGCTCAGTTTTGTGCTTTCAATGAAGTTGGCTTTCGGGTTGGACGGCGGGTTCAGGATGCTCTGTACATGACCGCTGTTGGACAGCACGAAGCGTCGCTCGCCACCCAGCAGCAGCGTCGAGCGATACACCGCATCCCACGGCGTGATGTGGTCGTTGATGCCGGCCACGCTGAAGCTGTCGACGGTGACTTTCTGCAAGTCGATCGGCGTGCCGCACACTTCCAGGCCCCCCGGATGACTCAGCGGGTTGTGCTTGAAGAAGTCCAGCAGATCGCCGTGAAAGGCGGCCGGCAGACGTGTGTTGTCGTTGTTCCAGTAGAGGATGTCGAACGCCGGCGGCTCCTTGCCCAACAGGTAGTTGTTGACGAAGTAGCTCCAGATCAAATCGTTGGGGCGCATCCAGGCGAAGACCTTGGCCATGTCGCGACCGTCCAGCACGCCCTTCTGATAGGACCGACGCTTGGCCGCTTCCAGGGTCTGTTCGTCGGCGAACAGGGTCGCGGGGCTCTCCATCTGGCTGTCGAGCAGGCTCACCAGATAGGTTGCGCTGGATACACGGCGCAGTTGCCGCTTCGCCTGCAAATGACCTTGCAGCGCGGCAATGGTCAGCCCGCCGGCGCAGGCGCCCATCAGGTTGACTTCCCGGGCGCCGGTGATCGCCCGACATACATTCATCGCTTCTTCGACGGCTTCGACGTAGGTCGAAAGGCCCCATTCGCGATGGCGCACATCCGGGTTGCGCCAGCTGATCATGAAGGTTTGCAGGCCGTTTTTCAGGGCGAACTGGACGAAGCTGTTGTTCGGGCTCAGGTCGAAAATGTAGTACTTGTTGATCTGTGGCGGCACCACCAGCAGCGGTTTGGAATACTGCTTTTCGCTCATCGGCTTGTACTGGATCAGTTCCAGCAGCTCATTGCGAAACACCACGGCGCCGGTGGTGGTCGCGACCGTCTTGCCGACCTCGAAGGCCTGCTTGGTCACTTGCCTGGGCAGGCCGTCGTTGTGCAGGAAATCATCGACCAGGTGACTGATGCCACGCACCAGGCTGTTGCCGCCGGAGTTGAAGATTTCCTTGACCGCCAGCGGATTGAGCAGGGTGTTGGACGGTGACACCGCATCATTGAGCAAAGCGAACGCGAAGTGGGCGCGGGCGCGATCGTCCGGGTCCATGTTGCTCTCGTCGATCCAGCTTTTGACCTGTTTCTGCCAGCTCAGGTAGGCCTGCAAACTGCGGCGATAAAACGGGTTGAGGCTCCATGCGGGGTCGGCAAAGCGATTGTCGTTGGGGTTGGTCGGGTGCAGGGTTTCGCCCAGCAACACGCGCCCCAGTTGACCGCCCAGCTTCAACGCATGGCGGGCGCTGTGCACGGGGTTGCGCAAACCATGGGCGGCAACGCTGCGCAGGGTCGAAAACAGATCCCGACCACGCAGGCCGGTAATCGCACTCTGTGCGTTGATGAACGCTGCGGGAGTCGGTAAAGATTCCCTCGCTGGCTTGTCGCGCATGACTCAACACTCCTTCGTCTTCAGGCCAAATACAAACACACCGAACCAGAACACCATAGACGCTGTAACGGGTTGTTGCGCGGCGCGGCGTCCTGCCGACCGACGATAAGTCGGTTAGCCGCCCGATGGAGCCGGATGCGGATGCATCACGGCGCGCTGCCGTTCTTCCTCGAGAAACTTCATGATGATCGGCGCCACGGCCTCGGCGCGGGTGATCAGGAACAGGTGCCCGTCATCGATGATGTGCAACTGGGCATTGGGAATCCGCCAGGCCAGCACGCGCATGTTGATCAACGGGATCAGCGGGTCATCGTCGCCGGCCAGCACCAGCGTCGGCTGGTGGATCTTGTGCAGCCAGTGAATGCTGGTCCAGCCGAGTCCGGCGAACAGCTGCCAGTAGTAACCGAGCTTGCCTGCCGAGCGCACCTTCGCCGCATGGCTGGCCGCCAGTGTCGGATCGCGACGGAACGAGCCGCCGTAGATCATTGGCGCAATGCGGATCACGTGCGATGGCTGGATGTAGCGCCGTGGGCTGGCCATCATCCACAGCACTTTCGGTTTGCCCGGCACCATCACCGCACCCGCCGCCGTCGCCGCCAGCACCAGTTTCTTGCAGCGCTCGGGGTAGTCGTAAGCAAACTGCTGGGCGAGGGCGCCACCCCACGACACACCGATCACGTTCACTTGCCCGTAATCGAGATAGTCGAGCATCCGCGCCGTGAGTTTGGCCAGGCCCGGAAAACGATACGGCCGGTTCGGCGTCGACGAACCGCCGACACCGGGCACGTCGAAAGCGATGACTTCGAGGTCCGGGTCCAATGCTGCGACAAACGGAAACACCAGCTCCAGGTTGGCGCCGATGCCGTTGAATATCAGCAAGGGCGTCAAGTGAGGCTTGCCGGGGCGTACTGCCGTGCGGAGGGTCTGGCCATCCAGGTCGACGGTACGAAAAATGAACGGTTGCGGCATGCTTCAAGCCCTGTAGGTGGATCGGCCCCCATTCTGTAGGAGCCGGCTTGCTGGCGATGGCATCACCACGGTGAAACTGTGAAACCGCAGTGATGCCATCGCCAGCAAGCCGGCTCCTACAGGTCGGGGGTCATTTAGCGTTCGTGTACGTAAGTGCCCGGTGCTGCTTCACCTTCCGGATAAGCCTTGTTGCCCAGTTTTGTCGGGGCTTTTTTCAATTCGCCCGAACGCTCGGCCTGCCAGGCTTGCCAGTGCAGCCACCAGGAATCGGTGTGCTTGGTGGAGTTTTCCTGCCACTCCTCAGCCTTCAACGGCATCTCGGCGCTCGTCATGTAGCGCGATTTCGGGTTGCCCGGCGGGTTCAGAATGCTCTGGATATGCCCGCTGCTGGACAGCACGAATTCGACCTTGCCGCCGAACAGTTGCGCCGACTTGTAGCAGGACTTCCACGGGGTGATGTGGTCGTTGGTGCCGGCCAGGGAAAAGATGTCGGCCGTGACCTGCTTCAGGTCGATTGGCGTGCCGCACACTTCCAGTGCATCCGGGCGGATCAGCGGATTGTTTTTGAACATCTCGATCAGATCGCCGTGGAACGCGGCGGGCAACCGGGTGGTGTCGTTGTTCCAGAACAGAATGTCGAACACCGGCGGCTCGTTGCCGAGCAGGTAGTTGTTGACCCAGTAGTTCCAGATCAGATCGTTGGGGCGCATCCAGGCGAACACTTTCGCCATGTCGCGGCCTTCGAGTACGCCGGCCTGATAGGAATGGCGCTTGGCGGCTTCGAGGGTCTGTTCGTCGACGAACAGTGCGACGTCGCTGTCCAGGGTGGTGTCCAGCACGCTGACCAGCAGCGTCAGGGCGTTGACTTTTTTCTCGCCGATTGCGGCGTAGTGGCCCAGCAACGCGGTGCAGGTGATGCCGCCGGAGCAGGCGCCGAGCATGTTCACGTCTTTGCTGCCGGTGATTGCGGTGACCACATCAACCGCTTCCTTGAGCGCTTCGATGTAGGTCGACAGGCCCCATTCGCGCTGTTCCTTGGTCGGGTTGCGCCAGCTGACGATGAAGGTCTGCACATGATTGCGCAGGCAGAAACGCGCCAGGCTTTTGTCCGGGCTCAGGTCGAAAACGTAGAACTTGTTGATCTGTGGCGGCACCACCAGCAATGGACGCTCATGCACCTGCTCGGTGGTCGGCCGGTACTGGATCAGCTCCAGCACGTCGTTGCGGAAAACCACCGCACCTTCGGTCACGCCCAGGCTCTTGCCGACTTCGAATGCGCCCATGTTGACCTGGCTCGGCATGCCGCCGTTGTGCACCAGATCCTTGGCCAGGTGCGAGAGGCCGTCGAGCAGGCTCTTGCCACCGGTTTCGAAGAAGCGTTTGACCGCTGCCGGGTTGGCCGCCGTGTTGGTCGGGGCCATGGCTTCGGTCATGAGGTTGATCACGAAATGCCCGCGTGCCACATCCTTGGGCCCGAGGTTACTGTCGTCGATCCAGTCGTGGAGTTCCTTGCGCCACGCCAGGTAGGTTTGCAAATAACGTTTGTAGAGCGGGTTCTGGCTCCAGGCCGGATCGGCGAAACGACGGTCATCGCTGGTCGGTAGCAGTTCGGATTTGCCGAACAGCACGTTCTTCAGTTCAAGACCGAAATGAGCGACATGCTTCGCACTGTGAATCGGTTGTTTAATGGCCTGCCTGAGCACCATTCGAGCAGAAGCCAGTAGATCCTTTCCACGCAGCCCAACGACAGGATTAAGCCCCAAGGTGTTTTCCGAGGCTTGATTCTTCAAGTCATCGTTATTCTTGTTACTCATCTACGACGCTCCATTGTCCTGAGACGAGTACCTGAGTCCAGCCGTGTAGTCACACAGCCAATGCCAGGTACTACTGCTCGGGTGACCGATAATTCTGCATCGCTGCTTTTTAGTTCAGAGAGCACTGCAGGTAACTTGCCAGCTCCATTGGTTACCCGAGTTTAATTTTTTTCGCAAGCAGGCTAATGACTGACCTCGCGGCCAAGCATTCAAACAGATGAAATTAGAAAATGCCTTCTAATGCGCAAGAGGCGCGGGTTAGAGCATCAGCTTGACGACAGATTCGTTAGGGTCGCGGGTCTTTCCGGCGGCTTTCAGTTCGGCAAGATAATCGTTCCAGAGATCCTCTTGGCGCACGCCCAGCTGGTACAGATATTCCCAGGTGAACAGGCCGCTGTCGTGGCCGTCGTCGAAGGTCAATTTCAGTGCGTACTGACCGGCCGGTTCTACCTTGGTCAGGCCTACGCCGATCTTGCCAAATTGCAGGATAGGTTTGCCGTGGCCCTGGACCTCGGCGGAAGGAGAGTGCACGCGCAGGAACTCGGCGGGCAGGTGATGTTCCTCGCCGGACGCGTATTTCAGCGACAGGGTTTTCGAGGCTTTGTGCAGTTTGATGTCGGTGGGGATCATGACCAAAGTCCGTATTGAAGCGCGAGGTCT
>NZ_CATKQM010000071.1:0-4621 GCF_949768225.1 Pseudomonas sp. IT-P44
CTTGCCCGCGAAGGGGCCCTCAAACACACCTCAAATCTTCGCTTCAATCTCCCGCCCAAACCGCTCCCGATACACCGACGGCGGCACGCCGACCACGTTGCGAAACGCCACCCGGAAACTTTCCACCGAGCGATAACCACACTGCTCGGCGATCTGGTCGGTGTTTCTGCTCGTGCTCTCCAGCAATTCACGGGCCCGCGCCAGGCGTTCATGCTGCAACCACGCTTTGGGCGGCATGCCCGTGGCTTCGGTAAACCGACGCAGGAATGTCCGTTCACTCATGGCCGCCTCGCTGGCCAGGTCGCGGACCTCCAGCGGTTCATGCAAACGCTCCCGAACCCACTGCATCACGCGGGAAAGATCGCTGCGCGGCGTAGGACTGACCGGCGTCGGAATGAACTGGGCCTGGCCGCCGGTGCGTTGCGGCGACATCACCAGCCGTCGTGCTACCGAGTTGGCCACCTGGGTGCCGAAATCCCGTGCCACCAAATGCAGGCACGCATCGATACCAGCAGCACTGCCCGCCGAAGTGATCAGTTGGCCCGAGTCGACGTAGAGCACGTCAGGGTCCACCAGGATGTTCGGGAAACGCGCCGCCAGTTCCGAGGTGTAGCGCCAGTGTGTGGTGGCACCGTGACCGTCGAGCAAACCGGTCGCTGCCAGGACGAACACGCCCGAGCAGATCGACAGCAACCGTGCGCCCCGCGCATGGGCCTGGCGCAGGGCGGTGATCAACGCTTCAGGCACCGCAGCGTTGCGATCACGCCAACCGGGAATGATGATGGTTCGGGCGTCGCCGAGCAGTTCCATGCCGCCATCGGCCAGCACCTGAATGCCGCCCATGGCGCGCATCGGGCCCTGATCCACGGCGACGATCCGGTGTTCGTACCACGGGAAATCGAACTCCGGGCGCGCCAGGCCGAATATCTCCACGGCGATGCCGAATTCGAAGGTGCAGAGGCCGTCGTAGGCCAGAATCGCGACTAATCCAGGGTTGGGCTGCATTTGGCGGAAAATTCCCGGTAGGTGTCTTGTGCGCCACTTTAGCCGCAAGCGCACGGCGGATAAAGTCTTCTCACACCCACCCAAACGTTGGAGTACCGCTCATGACCAGCCTGGTCCGCAACATTCCCGCCGCCCCATCGGCGATTGCCCTGATGCATTTCAGCAACCGTCTGACCTTCGAGACCGATTGTTCCGACGTCCACGGCAGCCAGCAGGCAGGTGAAGTGGATTTTGTGCTAATGGACGTTCGCGGTCCGCTGGCGTTCGAGCGTGGTCATGTGCCGGGCGCGATCAATTTTCCGGGACGACTGCTGACTGCTGAAGGGGTGGCTGGCTATGCCAAATCCACGCTGTTCGTGGTGTATTGCGCCGGGCCGCATTGCAATGGTGCCAACAAGGCCGCGGTGAAACTGGCGGCGCTGGGTTACCCGGTCAAGGAAATGATCGGCGGAGTGACCGGTTGGCTGGATGAAGGGTTTGAGTTGAGCACTGAGGTGCAACGGCCAGCTGCCATCGGCTGCGAATGCTGATGTAAATGCTTTTGAAGGAGCCGGCTTGCTGCGGGCGGCGTTCCGACGATCGCGGTGGGTCAGTCGACATGTTCATCGCCTGAACGGTCGCTATCGCCAGCAAGCCGGCTCCTACAGATTTAGGTATTCATGCGATCGTTGGCTAATTGCCCGCTTTGCCCGCTACCGCCCACCACTCATCCAGCGTCACCTGCAACCATTCAAAAACGGCGGCATGGGCGGCGCTGTCCGGTGCTCCCCGTGGCAGCGGCGATTCCTCGGCAAAGTGCGCATTGAGCGTTGCCACCGATTCGGCATTCCACTCCGGATGAAACTGCAAACCCACCCGAGCAGGCCCTGCGCGATACATCTGCTGCTCGCACTGATCACTGCTGGCCAGTAGTTGCGCGCCGGGCGGCAAGTCGATGGCGTCTTCGTGCCATTCCAGCACCTTCAATACCTGGCCATCGGCAAAGCGCACTGGCGTCCAGCCGGTTTCGGTCCGATCCATTCGCCGCACATTCCCGCCCAGGCTCAGCGCCAACAACTGCGCCCCCAGACAAATCGCAAACACCGCTGCGCCCTGTTCCAGGCTGCGCGCGAGCCACTGGCGTTCAGCCTCCAGCCATGCGGGGCCGGCGTTGGACTCATAGGGCCCGCCCAATAAAACCGCCGGTTCCGCGCTGACTGGCGGCAATTGACCGAGGTCGGCGCGGTAGACGTTCAGCGACAATCCCCGGGAGGCAGCCCAGTCGGCAATTGCGCCCGGTCCTTCGGCGGGGTGGTGCTGGATCAGGTTCAAGGTGCGAATCTCATCGTTCATGCAGCTCGCCTTTTCTATAAGTATTTGTCGCATATGCACAATTTACGCGCCTGAAGCCGCTCTAGACTGCCCGCCACTTCGGTTTTCTCCAACAAAAAAGCGCTGACCGAACGCTACCAATCGAACGCTGCCAATAAAAGCCTCCGCCCACAGGAGTTATAAATGAAGAAGCTAGTGATGTTCGGTGCCCTGGCACTGTCGATGTTGTCCCTGACCGCTGTGGCCGATGACGCCAAGCCGATCCGCATCGGTATCGAAGCCGGTTACCCGCCATTCTCGATGAAAACCCCTGACGGCAAACTTACCGGTTTCGACGTTGATATCGGCGACGCGCTGTGTGAGCAGGCGAAACTGAAATGTACTTGGGTCGAGCAAGAGTTCGACGGCCTGATCCCGGCCCTGAAGGTCAAGAAAATCGACGCGATCCTGTCGTCCATGACCATCACCGACGACCGCAAGAAAAACGTCGATTTCACCATCAAGTACTACCACACCCCGGCGCGCTTCGTGATGAAGGAAGGCACCGACGTCAAAGACCCGCTGACCGAGCTCAAGGGCAAGAAAGTCGGTGTACTGCGCGCCAGTACTCACGACCGCTTCGCCACTGAAGTGCTGCAACCGGCCGGTATTGTCCTGGTGCGTTACGGCTCGCAGCAGGAAGCCAACCTGGACATGGTCTCCGGTCGCCTCGACGCGATGCTGGCCGACTCGGTCAACCTCGACGACGGTTTCCTGAAAACCGACGCGGGCAAGGGCTTCGCTTTTGTGGGTCCAACCTACGAAGACGCCAAGTACTTCGGCGGCGGCGCCGGCATCGCTGTGCGCAAGGGTGATCAAGAGCTGGCGGACAAATTCAACACCGCCATCACTGAAATCCGTGCCAACGGCAAGTACAAGCAAGTGCAGGACAAGTACTTCAATTTTGATGTTTACGGCGAGTAATCCAGCCGTATAAGAAAGTGGCAACCGTGAAGACGGTTGCCACTTTTTTTATGTTCTCTTTAATGAATCGAGAACCTTGTGGGAGCGAGCCTGCTCGCGATAGCGGAGTGTCAGCCAATGTTTTGTATCCTGATACTCCGCTATCGCGAGCAGGCTCGCTCCCACAGGGGATCTCAGTGTTCTGATGTTCAGGAGTTTTTATGCAACGCATCGACCACCCATTGCCCTGGAGCCACCTGGGCTCCGAACGCACCCTCAGCGTATTTCGTTACGGCACGGGCTCGCGCAAGGTCTACATCCAGGCCAGCCTGCACGCGGACGAACTGCCGGGCATGCGCACGGCGTGGGAGCTGAAAAAACGCCTGGCCGAGCTCGAAGCCCAAGGTCAGTTGCAAGGCGTGATCGATTTGGTTCCCGTGGCCAATCCCATCGGCCTGGACCAACACCTGCAAGGCAGTCACATGGGCCGTTTCGAACTCGGCAGTGGCAAGAATTTCAACCGCTCGTTCGTTGAGCTGAGCGCGCCGGTCGGCGAGCTGATCGGTGATCAGTTGGGCGCCGATGCCCTGGCCAACATCGCGTTGATTCGCCAGGCCATGGGCCAGGTTCTCGACGGTTTGCCTGCACCAAAGTCGCAGCTGGAAGCCATGCATCGCTTGCTGCTGCGCCATGCCTGTGATGCCGACATCACCCTCGACTTGCATTGCGATTTCGAAGCGGCGATTCATATTTATGCGCTGCCGCAACACTGGTCGCAATGGAAGTCCCTGGCGGCTCGGCTGAAGGCAGGCGTTGCGCTGCTGTGTGAAGACTCCGGCGGCAGTTCTTTCGATGAATCCTGTTCTTCGCCATGGTTGCGTCTGGCCAAGGCATTCCCCGAGGCGGCGATTCCACCGGCCAACCTGGCGACAACGCTGGAGCTGGGCAGCATGGGCGATACCCGGGTCGATCAGGCTCAGGCCAATTGCGAGGCCATTCTCGGCTTCCTTGCCGAACAGGGTTTTATCAAAGGCACCTGGCCGGCGGCACCGAGTGAATGCTGTGAAGGTATGCCGTTTGAAGGCACGGAATATCTGTTTGCGCCGCATCATGGCGTGGTCAGTTTTCTGCGCGAGGCCGGTGAATGGGTCGAGAAGGGCGATGCACTGTTTGAAGTGGTTGACCCGTTGAGCGACCGGGTGACCACCGTGTGCGCCGGTACCAGTGGTGTGTTGTTTGCCATCGACCGTGGGCGGTATACGCAACCGGGGACGTGGCAGGCGAAAGTTGCGGGGCGCGAGCCGATCCGCGTTGGGAAGTTGATTAACGATTGACCGGGATGCTTTGGTGTCGCTGATGCCTT
>NZ_CATKQM010000072.1:0-4561 GCF_949768225.1 Pseudomonas sp. IT-P44
GATCGCAGTCGGAATGCCGATCAGAATCGCATACATCAACGTCTGCCCTACCGACGCCTGATACACCTGCACCGCGAGCATCGCCGCCGGGTGCGGCGGCACCAGCGCATGCACGACCGAGAGGCCGGCGACCATCGGCAAACCGACCATCAGAATCGACACACCCACGCGGCGCGCCACGGTAAACGCGATCGGCACCAGCAACACAAAACCGACTTCGAAGAACAGCGGCAGCCCGACCAGAAACGCGATGCACACCATGGCCCAGTGCGCGTTCTTCTCGCCAAAACGGTCGATCAAGGTGCGCGCCACCTGCTCGGCGCCGCCGGACTCGGCCATCATCTTGCCGAGCATCGTGCCCAGCGCCACCACCAGTGCGATGTGCCCCAGGGTCTTGCCAACACCGGCCTCGTAGGCACTGACCACGCCGGACGGCGGCATGCCGGCCAGCAGCGCCAGGCCGATGGAGACCAGGGTGATGACGATGAAGGGATTAAGCCGGTAACGGGCGATCAGAACGATCAGCGCGATGATGGCGATGGCGGCATATACCAGCAGCCAATAGCCGAAGGACAGGGTCATGCGGTACTCCTCGAAAGGGTCACGTCGAAAGTTTTGTGAAACTCTTAAAACATTTCGAAGCGCGAAACTCAAACGAGGTGAAAGTAATTTTCGTGCAGGGGTAAGGGATGTCGCGCAGAGGTATGCGAGGTCGGTGAATATGAAAATCGGCCAGGCGAACTTTCATCCGCTTTCCTGTGGGAGCGGGCTTGCTCGCGAAGAGGGAGTGTCAGTCGCCATAGGTGTTGGCTGACCTACCGCTTTCGCGAGCAAGCCCGCTCCCACAGGGTTGGGGCCTCAGTCGTGACTCACCCGCGCCCGCTTAAGCAGTTTCTTGCAACGCTCAGACAGATGCAGCACGCGCAGATGCTTGCCCGCCTTGGCGTAACGTTCGCGCAGGGTCTTCAGCGCCGCGATGGCCGAGTAGTCGACGAAGCTCAGGTGACGACAATCAATCGTCACTACGGACGGGTCATTGGCAGGATCGAACTGGTTGAGAAACGGTGTAGTCGAGGCAAAAAACAGCGTGCCATGCAGCAGGTAAAGCTTGCTGCCGTCGGCTTCAAGGTGACTGTCGGCATACAGCTCGCGGGCCTGCTGCCAGGCAAAGTTGAGCGCCGCAATGATGATCCCGCAAAGCACGGCGGTGGCCAGGTCGGTGAACACCGTGATGACCGTTACGGCGACGATCACCAGCACGTCGTTCAGCGGCACCTTGTTGACCACCCGCAGCGAAGCCCAGGCAAACGTCTGTTGCGACACCACGAACATCACGCCGACCAATGCGGCCAGCGGAATGCGCTCGATCAGCGGCGACAAAAACAAAATGAACAGCAGAATCAGCACGCCGGCCACCACGCCGGAAAGCCGACCTCGGCCACCGGAGCTGAGGTTGATCACGGTCTGGCCGATCATCGCGCAGCCGCCCATGCCGCCAAACACACCGGAGACCATGTTGGCCGCGCCCAGCGCCACACACTCACGATCCGGGAAGCCACGGCTCTCGGTGATTTCGTCGGTCAGGTTCAGGGTCAGCAGGGTTTCCAGCAGGCCGACCAGCGCCATCAATATCGCGTAGGGAGCGATGATGCGCAGGGTGTCCAGCGTCCACGGAATATCTGGCAAGGCCAGCGTCGGCAAGCCACCGGCGATGTGCGCCATGTCGCCCAGGGTGCGAGTCGGCAAGCCGAGCAGATACACCGCCAGCCCGACGCCCAGAATCGCCACCAGCGCTGGCGGCACGGCGCGGGTCAGGCGCGGCAGCAGATAGACGATCGCCATCGTCAGCGCCACCAATCCGCTCATCACATAGAGCGGTGAGCCGCTGAGCCAGTTGTCACCACTCTTGAAGTGCTCCAGTTGCGCCAGCGCGATGATGATCGCCAGGCCGTTGACGAAGCCGAGCATCACCGGATGCGGCACCATCCGCACCAGTTTGCCGAGTTTCAACAACCCGAACGCCAGCATGATCAACCCGCCCAGCAACACCGTCGCGAGCAAGTACTGCACACCGTACTGCACCACCAGCGCGACGATCACCACGGCCATCGAACCGGCCGCGCCCGACACCATGCCCGGCCGACCACCGAACAGCGCGGTCAGGGTGCAAATGATGAACGCGCCGTACAGGCCCATCAGCGGATTGAGGTGAGCCACCAGCGCGAAGGCGATGCATTCTGGCAACAAGGCGAAGGATGTGGTGAGCCCGGCCAGGACATCGGCGCGCAGACGGTTTGCTTTCATGGGGAGGACTGGACACAACTGGGGAAGAGGGGGCGGATGGTACGGAATTGAGGGCGGCCCGGCCAGTTGCGGTGCTGTTGAAGACGCCTTCGCGGGCAA
Source organism: Pseudomonas sp. IT-P44 (assembly GCF_949768225.1). Lineage (NCBI taxonomy): Bacteria > Pseudomonadati > Pseudomonadota > Gammaproteobacteria > Pseudomonadales > Pseudomonadaceae > Pseudomonas > Pseudomonas sp. IT-P44. The sequence goes on from NZ_CATKQM010000072.1 coordinate 2,404, forward strand.
GCCTCGCTCCTACAAGGGTTGTGTCGTTCACCCATTTTGTGAACGACACAACCCCTGTAGGAGCGAGGCTTGCCCGCGAAGAACGATGACGCGGTCTAAAGCGAACTCACACCATCTCGTTAAGAATCCACTCAACCACCGAAGTCCGCTTCGGCACCCAACCCAGCAACTCCCGCGCATGCTTGCCGCGCACCCGGCTGTTGGAACCCAAACCGTAGTTGGCCATTTCATAACCCCACTCGGCTTCGGCCTCTTTCAGCGGCCAGTCTTGCGGCTCAGCGAGATTCAACGCCTGGGCAATCGCCGTGGTCATGTCGACGAACGACGCTTCACCGCTCTCAACGAAGTAAAACGTGCCGGGTACGTTTTTGGTCAGCGCCAGCAAGTACAGGGACACCACGTCTTCGATGTGCACGTTGGACCAGATGTTCTGGCCGGTGCCGACATGCCGAACCACGCCACTTTTGCGTGCCTGTTTCAGCAGGCGCGGCAACTGCACGCTGTCGCGATTGACGCCCAGGCTGTGGCCGTAGATCAGCGTGTTACAGATGACCGCCGAGTTCACCCCGTCGTTCGCCGCGTCGAGGATCAGGTTGTCGATGGCCACGCGGGCCGCCTTGTCGACAGTAGGCTCCGGCAGCGTGTCTTCATAATAAATGGCGTCGCCGAACTGACCGCCCGACGCATCGCCGACAATGCTCGAACCACTGGTGTGCAGGAATACCTTGTTGGAACCGCGCAAGGCATTGACCAAGGCTTCCACCGCGCCGCGATGGTCGCTGCTGGCGGCATTGATCACCGCGTCGGCAGCGCGGGCCTGTTCGGCCAATAGTGCGCTGTCGTCAAGAGTGCCGATGACCGCCGTGATGCCCAACGCGCTCAGCTCATTGGCTTGTTCGCTGCTGCGCACCAGGCCGGTGACCTTGTGGCCAGCGCGAACCAGGCCCGTAGCGATGGAGCCGCCGATGAAACCTGCAGCGCCGGTAACGAATACGTTCATGGAGAAACTCCCTGCGTGAATAAGTGATGCAACGAGTATCAAGCAGTCATCACGACTGAAAAATGCCCGTTGACCCAATTCACTCTTGCGCAGGAATCATGAATCAACCTTCGAAATCCGCATTCGCGTACACCGCCAATTTGCCCTGGATAAAGTCCAGGAAGCACTGAATCCGCAGGGCCAGTTGCGAGTTGCGGTAATAGACCGCGTTGATCGGCTGGCGATAACCGCTGTTGAAATCCGCCAGCAGCACTTTCAGGCGCCCGGCACGGATGTCTTCGATGGTCATGAAATGCGACAGGCTGGCAATGCCCTGACCTTCAAGCGCCAGGTGCCTGATCGTCTCGCCGCTGGACGCACTGATCGACGCCTGAATCGGCCAGCGATCGCCATGCACATAACGCAGCGGCCATTGGTTGAGGCCTTCATTGTGGGTGAAGCCCAACAGCGCATGCCCGCTCAGGTCCTCGACCACCAGCGGTGTGCCGTGTTGCTCAAGGTAAGCCGGGCTGGCGACGATGTGCAGCGGGCTGCAACCCAGCGAGCGGGCATGCAGGGTCGAGTCGGCCAGCGTGCCGATGCGGATGGCGATGTCGGTGCTTTGTTCGAGCAGGTCGATGATCAGGTCGTTACTGTTGAGTTCGAGCTGGATGTCGGGGTAGAGCCGGCGGAACTCGTCGATGTACGGCACGATGGCGTGCAGCATGAACGGCGAGGCGGCGTTGATCCGCAAACGCCCGGACGGGGTTTGCTGACGTGAACTGAGGCGTTCTTCAAGCTCCTCCATCTGATCGAGAATCAGTTTGGCGTGCTCGAAGAAATACTTGCCCTCCTCCGTCAGGTCCATGCGCCGCGTGGTGCGGTTGATCAGCGTGGTATCGAGCTTGGCCTCCAGCCGCGACAACGTGCGGCTGACCGCCGAAGGCGTCTGCCCGACCTGTTCGGCCGCAGCGGAAATCGATCCGCACTCAATCACGCAGACGAAAATCTGCAACTCATCGGATCTGGCTTTCACCTGTGTTCCTTATCGAGAATTCAGCGCCGATCGCTTTTTGTAGGAGCCGGCTTGCTGGCGATAGCGATCTTGAGGGCGCCATCGCCAGCAACCCGGCTCCTACAGGTTCGGATTCCAGATGACGATAGTAGCCGAACCTTATG
>NZ_CATKQM010000073.1:0-3043 GCF_949768225.1 Pseudomonas sp. IT-P44
AGTATAACCAGATTGCTTGGGGTTATATGGTCAAGTGAAGAAGCGCATACGGTGGATGCCTTGGCAGTCAGAGGCGATGAAAGACGTGGTAGCCTGCGAAAAGCTTCGGGGAGTCGGCAAACAGACTTTGATCCGGAGATGTCTGAATGGGGGAACCCACCTAACATAAGTTAGGTATCTTAAGCTGAATACATAGGCTTAAGAAGCGAACCAGGGGAACTGAAACATCTAAGTACCCTGAGGAAAAGAAATCAACCGAGATTCCCTTAGTAGTGGCGAGCGAACGGGGACTAGCCCTTAAGTGGCTTTGAGATTAGCGGAACGCTCTGGAAAGTGCGGCCATAGTGGGTGATAGCCCTGTACGCGAAAATCTCTTAGTCATGAAATCGAGTAGGACGGAGCACGAGAAACTTTGTCTGAATATGGGGGGACCATCCTCCAAGGCTAAATACTACTGACTGACCGATAGTGAACTAGTACCGTGAGGGAAAGGCGAAAAGAACCCCGGAGAGGGGAGTGAAATAGATCCTGAAACCGTATGCGTACAAGCAGTGGGAGCCCACTTTGTTGGGTGACTGCGTACCTTTTGTATAATGGGTCAGCGACTTATTTTCAGTGGCGAGCTTAACCGAATAGGGGAGGCGTAGCGAAAGCGAGTCTTAATAGGGCGTCTAGTCGCTGGGAATAGACCCGAAACCGGGCGATCTATCCATGGGCAGGTTGAAGGTTGGGTAACACTAACTGGAGGACCGAACCGACTACCGTTGAAAAGTTAGCGGATGACCTGTGGATCGGAGTGAAAGGCTAATCAAGCTCGGAGATAGCTGGTTCTCCTCGAAAGCTATTTAGGTAGCGCCTCATGTATCACTGTAGGGGGTAGAGCACTGTTTCGGCTAGGGGGTCATCCCGACTTACCAAACCGATGCAAACTCCGAATACCTACAAGTGCCGAGCATGGGAGACACACGGCGGGTGCTAACGTCCGTCGTGAAAAGGGAAACAACCCAGACCGTCAGCTAAGGTCCCAAAGTTATGGTTAAGTGGGAAACGATGTGGGAAGGCTTAGACAGCTAGGAGGTTGGCTTAGAAGCAGCCACCCTTTAAAGAAAGCGTAATAGCTCACTAGTCGAGTCGGCCTGCGCGGAAGATGTAACGGGGCTCAAACCATACACCGAAGCTACGGGTATCACTTAGGTGATGCGGTAGAGGAGCGTTCTGTAAGCCTGTGAAGGTGAGTTGAGAAGCTTGCTGGAGGTATCAGAAGTGCGAATGCTGACATGAGTAACGACAATGGGTGTGAAAAACACCCACGCCGAAAGACCAAGGTTTCCTGCGCAACGTTAATCGACGCAGGGTTAGTCGGTCCCTAAGGCGAGGCTGAAAAGCGTAGTCGATGGAAAACAGGTTAATATTCCTGTACTTCTGGTTATTGCGATGGAGGGACGGAGAAGGCTAGGCCAGCTTGGCGTTGGTTGTCCAAGTTTAAGGTGGTAGGCTGGAATCTTAGGTAAATCCGGGATTCTAAGGCCGAGAGCTGATGACGAGTGTTCTTTTAGAACACGAAGTGGTTGATGCCATGCTTCCAAGAAAAGCTTCTAAGCTTCAGGTAACCAGGAACCGTACCCCAAACCGACACAGGTGGTTGGGTAGAGAATACCAAGGCGCTTGAGAGAACTCGGGTGAAGGAACTAGGCAAAATGGCACCGTAACTTCGGGAGAAGGTGCGCCGGTGAGGGTGAAGGACTTGCTCCGTAAGCTCATGCCGGTCGAAGATACCAGGCCGCTGCGACTGTTTATTAAAAACACAGCACTCTGCAAACACGAAAGTGGACGTATAGGGTGTGACGCCTGCCCGGTGCCGGAAGGTTAATTGATGGGGTTAGCTAACGCGAAGCTCTTGATCGAAGCCCCGGTAAACGGCGGCCGTAACTATAACGGTCCTAAGGTAGCGAAATTCCTTGTCGGGTAAGTTCCGACCTGCACGAATGGCGTAACGATGGCGGCGCTGTCTCCACCCGAGACTCAGTGAAATTGAAATCGCTGTGAAGATGCAGTGTATCCGCGGCTAGACGGAAAGACCCCGTGAACCTTTACTATAGCTTTGCACTGGACTTTGAATTTGCTTGTGTAGGATAGGTGGGAGGCTTTGAAGCGTGGACGCCAGTTCGCGTGGAGCCATCCTTGAAATACCACCCTGGCAACTTTGAGGTTCTAACTCAGGTCCGTTATCCGGATCGAGGACAGTGTATGGTGGGTAGTTTGACTGGGGCGGTCTCCTCCTAAAGAGTAACGGAGGAGTACGAAGGTGCGCTCAGACCGGTCGGAAATCGGTCGTAGAGTATAAAGGCAAAAGCGCGCTTGACTGCGAGACAGACACGTCGAGCAGGTACGAAAGTAGGTCTTAGTGATCCGGTGGTTCTGTATGGAAGGGCCATCGCTCAACGGATAAAAGGTACTCCGGGGATAACAGGCTGATACCGCCCAAGAGTTCATATCGACGGCGGTGTTTGGCACCTCGATGTCGGCTCATCACATCCTGGGGCTGAAGCCGGTCCCAAGGGTATGGCTGTTCGCCATTTAAAGTGGTACGCGAGCTGGGTTTAGAACGTCGTGAGACAGTTCGGTCCCTATCTGCCGTGGACGTTTGAGATTTGAGAGGGGCTGCTCCTAGTACGAGAGGACCGGAGTGGACGAACCTCTGGTGTTCCGGTTGTCACGCCAGTGGCATTGCCGGGTAGCTATGTTCGGAATAGATAACCGCTGAAAGCATCTAAGCGGGAAACTAGCCTCAAGATGAGATCTCACTGGGACCTTGAGTCCCCTGAAGGGCCGTCGAAGACTACGACGTTGATAGGTTGGGTGTGTAAGCGCTGTGAGGCGTTGAGCTAACCAATACTAATTGCCCGTGAGGCTTGACCATATAACACCCAAGCAATTTGACTACTCGAAAGAGCATCAGATTGCGGTGTGTGAAGACGCAATGAACCGAAAGTTCGAGAAGCAAACACACAAACTATCGCATACCCGATTCGCTGGAACGTCG
>NZ_CATKQM010000074.1:0-2936 GCF_949768225.1 Pseudomonas sp. IT-P44
GAGCCCTTTGGTTACTTTGGGGCTTTTCCAAAGTGACTCGCTGTAAAAGCGAAACCATAAGCGGCCGTTACCGCAGCAACGGATATGTACACCATTCCCAAATCCGCCGCAGGCTAAAAAACCGCAGCTCAGTTATTGCGCAACAGCACGTAAGCCTCACCACCATTACGGTCATGCTGAAGAATGAAGTTTGCGCCCTGCAGGCTAACCTTCGACGGCACACGATCCGCCACCGCTGTCTGCGAATATGGCTGCACAGCGCTCAGCAATTGCCGGGTCAGGCTGTTGTCGGACTGGCTCGGAGTCGTGACCACGCACTCTTTCGCAGACAACTGCACCGCAAGGTTTTTGTCAGCCGTGAAGCCGATACGGGTAAAGCCCATATCCTGCAGATCGTCGATACCGTAACGCTTGGCGGCTTCGGCCGAACCAGCGAACGATGGCGCAGTCTTCAGGCAAATGTCGGTGAAAGCTTCAATGGCCTTGGACTTGACGAGAATCGGAGCATTCGGGGTTGATGCAGCGCAACCGGCGAGCACGAGAAGGCTGGACAGGGCGAGCTTGCGAAACAACGAATAGGACATGACGCGGGGATCCTTCCATTTGAATACGGCGCGCAACCATCGGGTCGCGTGCCACTTGAGCAGGTGGGCCCGAATGGTAAAACAAGCCCGGCCTCCACCGCGAGAGGATGAGCGTCGAGGCCCTTCTCATTCAGCACCAACAATGAGTCAAGACGATCTGCATCGGACTCAATACGTTCAGAACCCAATAGCGCGGCATCAAAGGCAACACTGTCTCCACTCCCAACGCACACCGCGTTGGGGTGTGAAAGGTATCGCCACCCCACTATTGGAAGCCTGACTCATGAAAACCTTAAGCATCGAGAACTACAAAACCAATGCCGCCTCTGGACAATCATCGCTCGGGAGCAAAACCACAGCGATTGGAACTTACGGAGCGTACTTTGCCCTCGCCGTGATCTACTTCTGGTTCGGTGGCATGAAATTCACTCACTACGAAGCGCAAGGCCTGGTTCCGCTGGTGAGCAACAGCCCTTTCCTGGGTTGGGTCTACAACATTTTCAGCGTCGATACCTTCTCCAGTTTACTCGGCGTCCTGGAAGTCTCGATCGGTGCTCTTATTGCAGGTCGACTGCTGTCACCCAAGCTTTCATTGATCGGTGGCGCGTTGTCAGCCGGGCTGTTTTTCACGACGTTGAGCTTTATGTTGTCGACACCAGGAGTGATCGAACCCAGCCTCGGTTTCCCGGCCATTTCGGTTGCACCGGGCCAGTTTCTCCTGAAAGACATCGGTTTGCTTGCCGCGTCCATCTTCGTGGCCGGCCATTCATTAACCGCGCTGGAAAACCGCTGAATCGATGCTCCTTCTCTTGGGATGGCCTGAAGCAATTCGATGTTTTCAGGCCATGCCCCATCAAGAAAGTCCATCCCCCTCTCCCGCCAAATCTTTCAGCCAGTCCCGAGGGCTGTAGCCCGTCTTGCGACGAAACGCGCGAGCAAGTGCCGAAGGACTTTCATAACCGACTTCCGCGGCGATCAGCGTAATCGGCCGCCCTTCACGCAAACGCTTCTGCGCCAGGCTGATACGCCAGCTCAACAGATAGTCCGCCGGTGTCTGCCCTATAACGGCCCGGAAGTGCACAGCATAGGCCGCACGCGACATGTTCGACTCGCTCGCCAGTTCCGCCACCGACCAGGCACGGTGAGGTGCGTTGTGCATTTGCACCAGCGAGCGCGCCAGTCGCGAATCCGCGAGCCCGGCGATCATGCCGGTACGCAGTTGGTGATGATCGAGCAGATGTCGAAACAGCAGGATGATCAGTAATTCGAACAAGCGATCCAGCGCCGCTTCCCTGCCGCAATGTCCGGCTGCCGCCTCAACGAACATCCATCGCAGCGTATCGGCCAGCTGCGGTAACTCTTCCAGGGGCAGCACCAGGCAATCGGGTAACGAAGCAGACAACGGGTTATCGACCCCGCCCTCAAACTCCATCGACGCGCACAAGAGTTGAGCGCCATCGGGCTCACCGGCGAACAGTTGATGCCGGCTTGGGCGTGGCAGAAAAATCAGACTGGGTTGCGTCAGGAGCACGTCCTTGCGCTCGCCGCCCCGCAAAGTGATGGTACCGGCCTGCAGCAGGTGAATATGACCACGCTGGTCGGCGCCATCGTACGCCGCCATACCGCACAGCCTGCCGTTGTAAAACAGGTGTGCGCGTACGCCGAACTGCGAAAACAACGTAGACAGGCGATCCATGGGTATTCTCTTGGAGTGGTTTTGACTGGGTGTATATCCGTTGCTGCGGTAATGGCGGCTATTGGTTCCGCCCTTACGGCGGGTCACTTGGAGAAGCGCCAAGTAACCAAGCGCCCGCGCCCCTGACGTACGGTGGCTCGCCAAGGCTCGCCATGCCCTCGCTCCGGTCCTGCTCCGTGGGCCCGCCGCCATCGGCCATCCCTGGCCGGGGGCGGCTAACCCGGCCTCCATGCCGGGTTGCCCACTGCGCAGAACCTCCACTCGGCCTTCCGACGGGGCAGATCAAGATCAAAAGCCAAGCAAAAGCCAAAGCGAGGCGGCCTGCCAGCCGACCTGTCTCTATAACCGTACGCGCTCGCCTTCACTGCTGCGGTCACTCATTCCGGATATGTACACCGATCCCCTGTAGGAGCCGGCTTGCTGGCGATGGCGGTGGGTCAGTCGGCGCATTTATTGACTGGACGGACGCTATCGCCAGCAAGCCGGCTCCTACGGTTGATCGTATTTATCCAGACACATCTGCATTTACCCTGTAGGAGCCAGCTTGCTGGCGATGGACGTCAACGATAACGCGGGCTGTCTGAATAAACGCGTTGTCCGGTCGTTTTTCGCGGGCAAGCCTCGCTCCTACAGGGAATCGCGTTTGCTTTTGCTTC
>NZ_CATKQM010000075.1:0-1799 GCF_949768225.1 Pseudomonas sp. IT-P44
ATTCAGCCGCGGCGAAGTGCGGCCAGGTGATGAGAGTCATCGACGTTGTCCTTGCTCGGAAAGAGACTCGCAGGGCGTGCAGCGGATTTTTCCGCCCAGGGCGCGGCGCTTCTCGGGAATTGGGTTTTCACAGTCCAGGCAGTGAGTCCGGCTGGGCCCGATCGGGCGCACCTGGGCGAGCTGGGCCGCGATCGCCTGGTCACGCTGGCGTTGCTCCAGCGCCTGGGCACGATCGAACGGGCACACCATCAGCGCAGGCCCTCGATCTCGGTAGCGTCCAGGTACGGCACGCCGTTGATGCGGATAAAGTCCGGACTGGTGACGTCGAACGGCACCTTGTGTTTGGACTTCTCGCCGCCCTTGGGGTCGATGGCGAGCAGGCTGGAGACCTTCAACTTGCAGCCGAAGGCCTCGACGCGCAGCTCTTCGTCGCCTGCAGCTGCGAAGAACACCACGTCGAAGGTGTCCAGCTTGCGAAAGCTCCCGGCCGATCGGGCGGATTCGATCAGCAAGTTGAAGTTGCTGGTGTCGAATTCCATCTCGCCGCTGGCCGAGACGTCGCCGTCGACGTGCCCGTTGGGTACGCCTTTGCTCTGCGCCACAGCCGTGTTATCGGTGATGTCGAGGGTGATGTTGTCGACATGAACCTGCAGGTCGCCCAGGTTCACATCGAAGTTCTTGCCGCCGATACGTGCGGTCATGGGGACTACTCCTGGTTGTCGTCAGAAAGATCGAGGGCGATGTTCGCCGTCAGGTCTTTCGGGCAGTTGAGCGGGCGGATCTTGATGTAGAGCTCAACCTTGGTTTTGCTGTGCCACACCAGGACGATGTCGCCATCCTTGGGCGATTCGATCTCACCCGGGAATACCTGGCCAGCGAACGTGCTGGACTTGGCCATCTTGCGCAGCGGCTTCATGAACGCACTGATTGCTGCGGCCATGCTGTTGGGCGATTTGTTCAAGCGGCGATCGCCGACACGGCGGATCAGCAGCGGGCGGACCTGACGGGCAGCCTTGTCGGCCAAGCGCAGGTACTCGACTACCTGGAAGTCACTCGCCGGGGCGTCAAGCATGTTGCCGTCGCCCCAGAACACTCCCGGGTAATCGGGATAGGTCTGCGACACGGAGAAGCGCGCGGTGTCCAGCTCGGCGCGGATCGCCGACGGCAATGGCACGCTTTCTTTGTCGGTCGGAACGGGGCCCAAACCCAACAACGCACCGGACGCCACACGCATCGGGCTGTCAGCAATGCTCACTGCAGAGTTGGCCAAGCGGCCCGCCAGTACGCCCAAATCATTACCGTGCAGTTGCGGCACGACCAGAACACGCGGCGCAGCCAGGCCGGTGGTGATGGACCGCTGTGCAGTCAGGTATTCCGCCCAGGTCTGCTGGGCCGTGATGCCGGCACTCGCTGCCATGACAAACGCACGTCGGCCGTAGGTGTTATTCAGTGCCACGGCGGCGTCGTGCATCGCCGACAGCTCAGCCTTGACCGTTACTGGTGTGGTGATCACCACCGCTTCGACGGAAAAGCCTTGTTGCTGGGCCTTTTCCAAGGCTTCGGACCACTCACCGTCTGCAGCGATCGGAGCCGCCAGACACGCCCAGCGATCACCGCCATTGAGGCGTGCGGCCGTGATTTGGGTTTTCAGGTCGCTCGGCGGGATACCCAGAGCGCCGTCGAGGTCGCTGTCCGTATTCAGGGGGATCAGTTGGCCGGCGTTTTTCCCGCCGGTGCCGATGAAAAGGAAATAGCGTTCGATCTCAGTCACGGCACCTTGGCCCAGATTAAGATTGTTA
>NZ_CATKQM010000076.1:0-1799 GCF_949768225.1 Pseudomonas sp. IT-P44
AAACAATCTCAATCTGGGCCAGGGTGCCGTGACTGAGATCGAACGCTATTTCCTTTTCATCGGCACCGGCGGGAAAAACGCCGGCCAACTGATCCCCCTGAATACGGACAGCGACCTCGACGGCGCTCTGGGCATCCCGCCGAGCGACCTGAAAACCCAGATCACCGCAGCACGCCTCAACGGGGGCGATCGCTGGGCGTGCTTGGCCGCTCCGATCGCTGCAGACGGCGAATGGTCCGAAGCCTTGGAAAAGGCCCAACAGCAAGGCTTTTCCGTCGAAGCGGTGGTGATCACCACACCAGTAACGGTCAAGGCTGAGCTGTCGGCGATGCACGACGCCGCCGTGGCACTGAACAACACCTACGGCCGACGTGCGTTTGTCATGGCAGCGAGTGCCGGCATCACTACCCAGCAGACCTGGGCGGAATACCTCACTGCACAGCGTGCAATCACCACCGGCCTGGCCGCGCCGCGTGTCCTGGTCGTGCCGCAGTTGCACGGCAATGACCTGGGCGTGCTGGCGGGCCGCTTGGCCAACGCCGCCGTGAGTATTGCTGACAGTCCGATGCGTGTGGCATCCGGTGCACTGCTGGGCCTCGGGCCTGTCCCTGTCGACAAGGAAAGCGTGCCATTGCCGTCGGCGATCCGCGCAGAGCTGGACACCGCGCGCTTCTCCGTATCGCAGACCTACCCCGATTACCCGGGCGTGTTCTGGGGTGACGGCAACATGCTCGACGCTCCGGCGAGCGATTTCCAGGTGGTCGAGTACCTACGTCTGGCCGACAAGGCTGCCCGTCAGGTTCGCCCGCTGCTGATCCGTCGTGTCGGCGATCGCCGCCTGAACAACTCGCCGAACAGCATGGCCGCAGCAATCAGCGCATTCATGAAGCCGCTGCGCCAGATGGCCAAGTCCACCACCTTCGCCGGCCAGGTGTTCCCGGGTGAGATCGAATCACCCCAGGACGGCGACATCGTCCTGGTGTGGCACAGCAAAACCAAGGTCGAGATCTACATCAAGATCCGGCCCCTCAACTGCCCGAAAGACCTGACGGCCAACATCGCCCTCGACCTTTCTGACGACAACCAGGAGTAGCCCCTATGACCGCACGTATTGGCGGCAAAAACTTCGACGTCAACCTGGGCGACCTGCAGGTTCACGTCGACAACATCACCCTCGACATCACCGATAACACCGCCGTGGCGCAGAGCAAAGGCGTGCCCAACGGGCACGTCGACGGCGACGTCTCGGCCAGCGGCGAGATGGAATTCGACACCAGCAACTTCAACCTGCTGATCGAATCCGCCCGATCGGCCGGGAGCTTTCGCAAGCTGGACACCTTCGACGTGGTGTTCTTCGCCGCTGCCGGCGATGAAGAGCTGCGCGTCGAGGCCTTCGGTTGCAAGTTGAAGGTCTCCAGCCTGTTGGCCATCGATCCCAAGGGTGGCGAGAAGTCCAAGCACAAGGTGCCGTTCGACGTCACCAGTCCGGACTTTATCCGCATCAACGGCGTGCCGTACCTGGACGCTACCGAGATCGAGGGCCTGCGCTGATGGTGTGCCCGTTCGACCGTGCCCAGGCGCTGGAGCAACGCCAGCGCGACCAGGCGATCGCGGCCCAGCTCGCCCAGGTGCGCCCGATCGGGCCCAGCCGCACCCACTGCCTGGACTGTGAAAACCCAATTCCCGAGAAGCGCCGCGCCCTGGGCGGAAAAATCCGCTGCACACCCTGCGAGTCTCTTTCCGAGCAAGGACAACGCCGATGACTCTCGTCACCTGGCCGCACTTCGCCGCGGCTGAAC
>NZ_CATKQM010000078.1:0-1169 GCF_949768225.1 Pseudomonas sp. IT-P44
TATGGAAATCATCGAAGTTTCGGGTTCAACCTCGAAAGTGGGAGGTGGGTAGGCTCGGACTTAAATTTTGCCTTGAGTCTTTTCGCCACGTCCAAGTCTCTTTTATTTGATGAGTCAAACAGCACAGATTTCATGTTCGTTTTTTTGCCCACCTCGTTCAAACTCCGAACCGTAACGAAGGTTCGCACCCCCTCCAGCACAGGTATAGATTCTCTTCCAGGCAGATCTTTGAAGCCGCTCCTCACATCGGGTCGAATCAAAGGGTTCAGAATAACGCCACTGACAAACGCCCTGTCTTCACCAGCGGTGCGCTGAATTATCGATATGTTCTGAATGGCCAGGATTTCTCGCTTTCCGTTTTCCGTCTTTGCTTTCATCAATGCAAAAAAGCGAGGCTTGTTCGCTGCTGCCGAAGCATCTGATCCATCAATGCCCTCAGCGAGATCACGCATCTGCCCTGCTTGATTTGAAAGTTCTATCATCGACAGGCCCAACTCCGACTTTCGAGCAGTGGATGCACGTTTCGCCAGGTCCAGGTACGTCTTGCGGTAGCCCTCCAATGCCTCAACGATTTCCTGCCCAGTCAAGGCGTACTCCGGATCACCCACTTCGAAAACTCGATAATCATGGGTTTCTTCGTAGCCTCGCTTTGTCTTGTCATAGCGCTGCAACAGGAGATTCAACAGTTGAGTGTCAAGCAAGTGCAGTTTCCAGCCTTGGGTTGAAAGGTCAAGCTCATAGAGAAATGCGTTGGATAATTCGTCACCTGCCAAACCGTTGTAGTCTCGCAACACCATTGGATTGTTTCGAACCATGGCATAGAAATTCAATCCATCAATCGTGCCCGCAGGATCTGGATTCAGCCAACGCTGCAACCAAGGCACGTAATACCGAAATCCATAGTAATAAAGCCCCGTCGCATCCTGCTCTTTCCCCGAGTAGCGCACCGTTTTATAGCTGACCTGCACTGCCTCGCCGTTACTCCATGCCGTGCCGCCAAACGGGTAAAACCTTTCCTGGGTGATGACATTGGCGTGCTGATCCAGCTCAAGCGTGCTTGAGCCCAGCCGGTCCGTCAGACTGTAACGCTGCTGGTTGTTGCTGATCTCGTTCGGTCTTCCCGCTTCCCAGTGCAACACCCGCACACTGCCGCGCCCGGCCTGGACGTT
>NZ_CATKQM010000079.1:0-242222 GCF_949768225.1 Pseudomonas sp. IT-P44
CTGCTTCGCCTTCGCCAGCAAGCCGGCTCCAACAGGTTGAGGTTCATCGAAAGAATCCGTTCGAACCAACAGCTATTACGGCTTGTTGGGGATGCCGTACTTACGCAACCGATGGGCAATCGCGGTGTGGGAGGTTTGCAGGCGGCTGGCCAGTTGCCGCGTCGAGGGGTAGCTGACGTAGAGTTTTTCCAGCAGGGTCTTTTCAAACTCTTCCATCGCCTGTTCCAGGCTGTCGACTTCTGTGTCGCTCTGGCGCGCCACGGAGGTGCCGGCGATGTCGAGGTCGCCGATGTCCACCAGGCTGCTTTCGCAAATCGCCGCGGCGCGAAAGATCACGTTCTGCAGTTGCCGCACGTTGCCCGGCCAGCGGTTGCCCAGCAACGCCGGGTAAGTGCCCGGCGCCAGGCGACACACCGGTCGCTGAATCTGCGCGCAGGCCTGCTGCATGAAATAGCGCGCCAGCAGCAGAATGTCCTGGCCGCGTTCGCGCAGCGGCGGGACTTCGACGTTGAGCACGTTGAGGCGATAGAACAGGTCTTCGCGGAACGAGCCTTCGCTGACCATTTTTTCCAGATCGCGGTGCGTGGCGCTGAGGATCCGCACGTTGACCTTCACTTCACGATCACCGCCCACTCGACGGAAGCTGCCGTCGTTGAGGAAACGCAGCAATTTCGCCTGCAAGTACGGCGACATCTCGCCGATCTCATCGAGAAACACCGTGCCCTGGTTGGCCAATTCCATCAGCCCCGGTTTGCCGCCCCGTTGTGCGCCGGTGAAGGCGCCGGGGGCGTAGCCGAACAGTTCGCTTTCGGCGAGGTTCTCTGGCAATGCCGCGCAGTTCAGTGCCAGGAACGGTGAACTGTGCCGCGCGCTGATGGCGTGACAGGCCCGGGCGACGAGTTCTTTGCCGGTGCCGGTTTCGCCCTGGATCAACAGCGGCGCATCGAGGGCTGCAACCCGCTGCGCGCGGGCCTTGAGCGTACGAATCGCCGGGGATTCGCCGAGCAGCGCATCGAACCCTTCGGCATGGTCGTGGTGCAGCGCCGAGAGGCGTTCGCCGATGCGGTTCGGTTGATACAGCGTCAGCAGGGCGCCGGCGTCGGTGATCGGCGTGGCGTCCAGCAACAAAGTCTGGCCGTTGACGGTGATCTCCCGCAGCGGCAGGCGAAAGCCGTGTTCCAGCAGGGCGTCGAGCAATGCGGGATCGGCAAACAGGTCAGCGACACTTTCACCGGCCGGTTCGCGACCGTACAAGGCAATCAATGCCGGGTTGGCCAGCAGCACCTTGCCGGCGCTGTCCAGGGCCAGTACCGGGTCGGTCATGGCCGCGAGCAGCGCATCGAGTTGCAAGTGCCGACGTTGGCCGGGAAGGATGTCGACCACCGTCATCGCTTGCACGCCGCGCACGCTGAGCAAGGCGTCGTGCAGCTCTTCGAGCACGTCCGGGCTCAGGGTCGGGGCGTCGATGTAGACGTTGGGCGGAACCATTTCCACCGCATCCAGATTGAGATTGCGCCCACCGAGCAGGGCCAGGACTTCCTGGGTAATGCCGACGCGGTCGATGAAGCTGACGTGGATACGCATGGGGCGGTTTTTTTATCTGACGTGCGGAGGGTGGCAAGTATGCCTTGGAGGAGGGGTTCAGGTGAAATCCGCTGATGGGATCGCAACCTGTAGGAGCCGGCTTGCTGGCGATCGCATCGCCTCGGTGCATCTGAAAAACCGAGGTGTTGCCATCGCCAGCAAGCCGGCTCCTACAGGTACAGCGTTCATCCAGGGGAATAGGGTTATTCGAAGTGTTCGATGTTCACCGGGTCGCCGGATTTCATATCCAGCTGCTTGCGGATGTCTTCGAACATCAGGTCGTAATGCTTGTGAACCGAGCCGATCTGGCTGTGGGTCTTCGGAATCCCGTATTTCTCGGCGATTTTCGTTACGTTGTTGGCGAAGTTGTAGGCTTCCTCCTTGCGCAGAAAGAAGGGCTCCTTCACGTCCTTTCCTTGAATACTGCCATGCAGGGTGAACTGAATCCCTTTCTCCCCCTTGGGATTCTTGCTGACTTCATAGTCGAGGTGCACGTTGTAGCTGACATCGTCCGGTGTCAGTGCATGGCGCTCAATGTGCAGATGACCGGGCTCGAACTGTGCCATTGACGGTTCTCCTTATAAATAAGTAATGCCAGGTTTTGCCGTGCTGATGCGGGTGCCGGCCGTGCCCTGGACGATCGCCTCGATGTCCGAGAGTGAACCGATCACCGCGACCTTTCCAGTATGGCGCGCGAACTCGCAGGCTGCCTGAACCTTGGGTCCCATGGAGCCGGCGGCGAAGCCGAGTTTTTCCATTTCGTCCGGGTGCGCCTGGCCGATGGCCTTTTGCGTGGGTTTACCGTAGTCGATGAAGGCCGCGCTGACGTCGGTGGCAATCACCAGCAAATCGCTGTCCAGCTGTTCGGCCAGCAGCGCCGAGCACAGGTCTTTATCGATCACCGCTTCCACGCCTTGCAGCTTGCCATGAGCGCCGTACATGGTCGGAATGCCGCCACCGCCGGCGCAAATCACGATGCTGCCTTTTTCCAGCAGCCACTTGATCGGGCGGATTTCGAAGATGCGTTTCGGTCTCGGGCTGGCCACCACGCGGCGGAATTTGTCGCCGTCCGGGGCAATCGCCCAGCCTTTTTCGGCGGCGAGTTTTTCTGCTTCGGCCTTGGCGTACACCGGGCCGATGGGTTTGGTCGGGTTCTGGAAGGCCGGGTCGTTGGCGTCGACTTCGACCTGGGTCAGGAGCGTGGCGAAGGGCACTTCGAAGTCCAGCAGGTTGCCCAGTTCCTGTTCGATGATGTAGCCGATCATGCCTTCGGTTTCGGCGCCGAGCACGTCCAGCGGGTAAGGCGACACCGAGGTGTAGGCCGCCGCCTGCAACGACAGCAGGCCGACCTGCGGGCCGTTGCCGTGGGCGATGACCAGTTCGTTGCCGGCATGGATCTTGGCGATCTGTTCGGTGGCGATCCGGATGTTGGCGCGTTGGTTGTCCGCGGTCATGGGTTCACCACGGCGGAGCAGGGCGTTACCGCCCAGAGCAACGACGATACGCATGATTCAGTCCTTCTAAACAAAGAAATGGCGAGCGACCCGGAGCGGACCCTTGTAGGAGCCGGCTTGCTGGCGATGGCATCTGCTCGGTCTGTCAGATGCACCGCGGTGATGCCATCGCCAGCAAGCCGGCTCCTACAGGGTTAGCGCAGGAACCGGGTCAGCCGTTACAGGTCAGCCAGGGTCGACACCAGGATCGCCTTGATCGTGTGCATGCGGTTTTCCGCTTGCTCGAAGGCGATGCACGCTGGCGACTCGAACACGTCATCGGTGACCTCGATGCCGTTGGACAGGTGCGGATACTGCTCGGCAATCTGTTTACCGACCTTGGTGTCGCTGTTATGGAACGCCGGCAGACAGTGCATGAACTTGGTGCGCGGGTTGCCGGTGGCTTTCATCAGTTCCGCGTTGACCTGGTAGGGCAACAGTTGCTGGATGCGTTCGGCCCAGGCTTCGACCGGCTCGCCCATCGACACCCAAACGTCGGTGTGGATGAAGTCCACGCCCTTGACCGCTGCTTTCGGGTCTTCGGTCAAGGTGATCCGGGCGCCGCTTTCTTCCGCGTACTTCTTGCAGCGCGAGACCAGATCGTCAAGGGGCCACAGGGCTTTTGGCGCGCAGATGCGCACGTCCATGCCCAGCTTGGCGCCGATCAGCAGCAGCGAGTTGCCCATGTTGTTGCGCGCGTCGCCCAGGTAGGCGTAGCTGATTTCGTGGATCGGCTTGTCCGCGTGTTCACGCATGGTCAGCACGTCGGCGATCATTTGCGTCGGGTGGTACTCGTCGGTCAGCCCGTTGAACACCGGCACGCCGGCGAACTTGGCCAGTTCCTCGACGATTTCCTGCTTGAAGCCACGGTATTCGATAGCGTCGTACATGCGCCCCAGTACTCGGGCGGTGTCCTTCATGCTTTCCTTGTGGCCGATTTGCGAGGAATTCGGGTCGATGTAGGTGACGTTGGCGCCCTGATCATAGGCCGCGACTTCGAAGGCGCAACGGGTGCGGGTCGAGGTTTTTTCGAAGATCAGCGCGATGTTGTTGCCTTTGAGGTGTTGTTGCTCGGTGCCGGTGTACTTCGCGCGTTTGAGGTCACGGGACAGGTCGAGCAGGTAACGCAGCTCACGGGGCGTGTGGTGCTCCAGGCTGAGCAGGTTACGGTTGTGGATGTTGAACGCCATGATGATTCTCCTTGAGTTCGGTAATCGGCCCGGCCGCTACCGGGTCAGTGCGGCCGGGGGGATGGTCGTTTAGTAGTCGATTGGGTCGCGGATGATCGGGCAGGTCATGCAGTGGCCGCCGCCACGCCCGCGTCCCAGTTCACCGGCGCTGATGGTGATGAC
Source organism: Pseudomonas sp. IT-P44 (assembly GCF_949768225.1). Taxonomy (NCBI): domain Bacteria; kingdom Pseudomonadati; phylum Pseudomonadota; class Gammaproteobacteria; order Pseudomonadales; family Pseudomonadaceae; genus Pseudomonas; species Pseudomonas sp. IT-P44. Next base: position 4,430 of record NZ_CATKQM010000079.1, read on the forward strand.
TTCCACACCGGCCTTGCGCAGCAGGGTGTTGGTGTAGGTGTTGCGGTCATAACCGATGACCACGCCGGGTTCCACGGCCACCACGTTGTTGCCGTCGTCCCACTGCTCGCGTTCGGCGGCGAAGCTGTTGCCGCCGGTTTCCACCACGCGCAACGCTTTGAGGTTCAATGCCTTGGCCACCACGTCGAGGAAGTTGCCTTCTTCGCGACGGATGTCGATGCCCCCTTGTTTGCCTTCATCCGGGCGCAGGGTGAAGCCGACGATCTGGTTCACCACTTCCGGGAAAATCGTCACCAGGTCGCGGTCGCAGAAGCTGAACACGGTGTCCAGGTGCATGGCTGCGCGGGACTTCGGCAGACCGGCGACGATGACTTTTTCGACGGCCTTGTTCTTGAACAGGTTCAGGGCCAACAAGCCGATGGCCTGACGGGATGAGCGTTCGCCCATGCCGATCAACACCACGCCGTTGCCGATCGGCATGACGTCGCCGCCTTCAAGGGTGGAACTGCCGTGTTCCTGGTCCGGATCGCCGTACCAGATTTCGAAGTCGGCGTTGGTGAACTGCGGGTGGAATTTGTAGATGGCGGTGGTCAGCAAGGTTTCCTGACGGCGCGCCGGCCAGTACATCGGGTTCAGCGTCACGCCGCCGTAGATCCAGCACGTGGTGTCGCGGGTGAACTGGGTGTTGGGCAGCGGCGGCAGAATGAAGCTGGAGTGGCCGAGGAAATCGCGGAACATCTGGATGGTCTTGCCGCCGAAACTGTCCGGCAGGTCATCGGCGGAGACGCCGCCAATCAGGAATTCAGCGATCTTGCGCGGCTCCAGGCTGCGCAGCCATGACTTCGTTTCATCGATCAACCCCAAACCGACCGAATTGGCGGTGACCTTGCGTTCCAGAATCCAGTCGAGGGCTTCAGGAATCGCGACGATGTCGGTCAGCAGATTGTGCATTTCCAGCACGTCGACCCCGCGTTCACGCATCTTGGTGACGAAATCGAAATGGTCACGCTTGGCCTGGGCGACCCACAGCACATCATCGAAAAGCAGTTCGTCGCAGTTGTTCGGGGTCAGCCGCTGGTGGGCCAGGCCGGGGGAGCAAACCATGACTTTGCGCAGTTTGCCGGCTTCGGAATGTACGCCGTACTTAACTTTTTCCGTGGTCATTACAGTGATCCTCCAGATGACAAAACAATCGGGTATTACAGGGTCAGGAAGCCGTCATACAGCCCGTAAGCTGCCACCAGGGCGCCCACGATGACGGCTGCAAAAATCAGCTTCTCGACGTTGGTGAAAATCGGTTTGCCGAGTTCTCGCTTGGCCTTGGCGAACAGGATGACCCCGGGCGCATAGAGCAGGGCAGACAACAGCAAGTATTTGGTGCCCCCTGCGTAGACCAGCCAGACCGCGTAGATCACCGCGATGGCACCGATGAGCAAATCCTTCGAGCGTTCGCCCGAGTCGTTTTCATAACTCTCGCCGCGCACCGCCAGCAGCAGTGCATAAGCCGCGGACCACAGATACGGCACCAGAATCATTGAAGTGGCGAGGTAGATCAGCGACAGGTAAGTACTGGCGGAAAACAACGTGATGATCAGGAACAGCTGCACCATCGCGTTGGTCAGCCACAAGGCATTGACCGGCACATGGTTGGCGTTCTCCTTGCGCAGGAATTCCGGCATGGTGTGGTCCTTGGCGGCGGCGAACATGATCTCCGCACACAACAGCACCCATGACAGCAACGCACCGAGCAGGGAAATGATCAGGCCGACGCTGATCAGCACCGCGCCCCAGTGACCGACCACGTGCTCCAGCACCGCGGCCATCGACGGGTTCTGCAGTTTTGCCAGTTCCGGTTGGGTCATGATGCCCAGCGACAGCACGTTCACCAGCACCAGGAACAACAGCACGGTGATGAAGCCGATCACGGTGGCTTTACCGACGTCGCTGCGCTTTTCCGCCCGCGCCGAGAAGATGCTCGCGCCTTCGATGCCGATGAACACCCAGACGGTGACCAGCATCATTTTGCGCACCTGGTTCATCACGCTGCCCAGGTCGGGGTTTTTCACGCCCCAGATGTCAGCGGTGAAGATGTCGAGCTTGAAGGCGAAAATCGCGATCAGCACAAACAGTAGCAGCGGCACGACCTTGGCGACGGTGGTCACCAGGTTGATGAACGCCGCTTCCTTGATCCCGCGCAGCACGAGGAAGTGCACGCCCCAGAGCAGCAGCGACGCACCAATCACAGCGGCAACGGTGTTGCCTTCGCCGAAGATCGGGAAGAAGTAGCCGAGGGTGCTGAACAGCAGGACGAAGTAACCGACGTTACCGAGCCAGGCACTGATCCAGTAACCCCACGCGGAGGAGAAACCCATGTAGTCGCCGAATCCGGCCTTGGCGTAGGCGTAGACCCCGCCGTCCAGGTCAGGTTTGCGATTGGCGAGTGTCTGGAACACGAAGGCGAGTGTCAGCATGCCTACGGCAGTGATGGCCCAACCGATCAGCACCGCGCCGACGTCGGCACTGGCGGCCATGTTCTGGGGCAAAGAAAAGATCCCGCCACCAATCATAGAGCCGACAACCAACGCAACAAGTGCACCGAGTTTCAGTTTTCCGGGGGATTCAGACATTGCATGACTCCAATGCAGGAGAAGAGAGACAACAGAGTAGTTCTGTTAGCAATTCAGTCAGCTGACTTAGATCAGTGCATGGCTACATTCCATTGTTAATGAAAGACTTATGAACCTTTTCCGGGCATAACGGTATTTCCGGAAAAGCCCGGTCCAGAGGCCTCGACTCATACAAAAGGAATAACTCCAATTGCTTGGAACTTTTACGCTAGTTCGTTTTCTGCGTTCCGCAAATTTTTGACGCCGGTTTCAGGTATGGAATCGATTAATTAAGATTGACCCACAAATTCGCTCTTTGCCAAGACGCTAATAGAATCATCCGCTATAAATAACGGACATGACTTGGCGTTTTCTAATAAACGTTATTACGCTGTACCTATTTAGTTAAAACCAACCATGTGACGGTTTCCCGGCCGTGGTCATTCCCCGGTCACATCGGGAAAAATGGAGACGCAGGCATGTCGCAACCGACGCAAAAACTTCGCCTGAGCGCACTGATCGCGCTGGTGGTTGGATCGATGATTGGCGGCGGGATCTTTTCCTTGCCGCAGAACATGGCCGCCCGTGCCGATGCCGGCGCGATATTGATCGGTTGGGCCATCACCGCCGTCGGAATGCTGACGCTGGCCTTCGTATTCCAGACGCTGGCCAATCGCAAACCCGAGCTGGATTCCGGGGTGTACGCCTATGCGAAGGCAGGGTTCGGCGACTACATGGGGTTCTCGTCCGCGTGGGGGTACTGGATCAGCGCGTGGCTGGGCAACGTCGGTTACTTCGTTCTGCTGTTCAGCACCCTCGGGTACTTCTTTCCGGTGTTTGGCCAGGGCAACACGCCCATCGCCATCGGTTGCGCCTCGGTCCTGCTGTGGGCCGTACATTTTCTGGTGCTGCGCGGGATCAAGGAGGCGACGTTCATCAATCAGTTGACCACCGTGGCCAAGATCGTGCCGCTGATCATGTTCATCGTCATCGCCGCCGTGGCGTTCAAGGCTGACATCTTTACCCGTGACATCTGGGGCCGCAGCAACCCGAATTTCGGCGGCGTGATGGATCAGGTGCGCAACATGATGCTGGTCACCGTGTTTGTGTTCATCGGCATCGAGGGCGCCAGTGTGTATTCGGCGCGGGCGGAGAAACGTTCGGATGTCGGCCGGGCGACGGTCATCGGTTTTATTGGCGTGCTGGCGCTGTTGGTGCTGGTGAACGTGTTGTCGCTGGGGATCATGAGCCAGCCGGAACTGGCCAACCTGCAGAACCCGTCACTGGCGGCGGTGCTGGAACACATCGTCGGGCCCTGGGGCGCGTTGTTGATCAGCATTGGCCTGGCGATTTCGCTGCTCGGCGCGTTGCTCTCCTGGGCGCTGCTTTGCGCCGAAATCCTCTTCGCCACGGCCAAGGACAAGACCATGCCGGCCTTCCTGAAAAAGGAAAACGCCAACCATGTGCCGGTCAATGCGCTGTGGCTGACCAACGTGATGATCCAGCTTTTCCTGCTGATCACGCTGTTTTCCGCCGGGACTTACACCAGCCTGATCTACCTCGCGTCGTCGATGATTCTGGTGCCGTATCTGTGGTCGGCAGCGTATGCGGTGTTGTTGAGCGGGCGCGGCGAAACGTACGAGCACGCGTCAGCGGAACGCACCAAAGACTTGCTGATCGGTGGCATCGCGCTGAGTTATGCGGTGTGGCTGTTGTACGCCGGCGGGGTCAAGTATTTGCTGCTGTCGGCGTTGTTGTATGCGCCGGGGGTGATTCTGTTCGCCAAGGCCAAACGTGAGCAGGGTGAGCCGCTGTTTACAGCGATCGAGAAAGGGATTTTTACCGCGGTCATCAGCGGCGCCGGGTTGGCGGCGTACGGTTTGTACAGTGGATTTCTGTCGTTGTGAGGTTGCGGCTGGCCTATCAGCCGCCCTATGACTGGCCGGCGATGTTGGGGTTCTTGTCGGCGCGGGCCGTAGCGGGAATGGAAACGGTGGTTGATGGCGTGTATTCGCGCAGCATCGGCCTGGACGGCGCTCACGGTACGTTTTCGATAAGGCCGGTGGCGGGCGATGCGCTGGAAGTGACGCTGGATTTTCCTGACCCGGCGGCGGTGCCGGAGATCGTTGCGCGGTTGCGACGGATGTTTGATCTGGATGCGGATCTAGCGGCGATTCATCGGTCGCTGGAGGCTGACCCGTTGATGGCGCGGTTGATTGCCGAGCGGCCAGGATTGCGGGTTCCGGGGACGTGGGACGGTCTGGAACTGGCGATTCGTGCGGTGTTGGGGCAGCAGATCAGCGTGGTTGCGGCGATCAGGTTGGCGGGGAAACTGGTGGTGCAATATGGACCGCCTTTGGCGTCGGTTTTGCCCGGTATCACGCAGGTGTTCCCGGTAGCTGATGTATTGGCGCAGGCGGATCTGGCGGCGCTGGGCATGCCGAAAAGCCGGGGCCGGACGTTGTCGGGCGTGGCCCAGGCGTTGCTTGATGATCCGTTATTGTTTGAACCGGGGCGTGAGGGTGGTGTGGCTCGGTTGCTGGCGTTGCACGGGATTGGTGACTGGACGGCGCAGTACATTGCCTTGCGACAATTGCGCGAGATGGATGCGTTTCCGGGGGGGGATGTGGGGTTGATCAATGCGTTGTCGGCGCTTGAGGGGGAGCGGGTGACGGCTCGGGAGTTGTTGACGCGGGCCGAAGATTGGCGACCTTGTCGAGGGTATGCGGCGCAGCTTTTGTGGACATCACTGAGTCGGGCGGACTGAGCTGATCCGGGATTTGTGGTAACTGATCTGACGCCTTCGCGAGCAAGCCCGCTCCCACATTTGATTGATGTCGTGCACATAATTTGTGATCGACGAAAACCCAATGTGGGAGCGGGCTTGCTCGCGAAGAGGCCGGAAAGTCACCCCCACTGCGCGCGATGTGAACCCAATTCGGAGGCCGGTATCGCCCACTGCAACGGCGTCCCGGTGATCTTCAATGGCACATGAAGCCGATGCGCCGGCCCCCAAGGCGTCTGCTCTACCAACAGGCCCTGATCGTTTTCATCCTCTGCCCGCAACGGCTCACTCGTTCCCGCACCCTGTTCAATCAACAACTTCGCCGTCCGCGCCAGCGACAACCGTGCCGACCCACCCCGTCCCAACAACGTGATCGCCGCAGCCGCCATCAAATACCCGGTGGCATGATCCAGCGCCTGCACCGGCAACGGCGTCGGCTTGTCCGTCTTCTTCCATTGCATCCCCGCTTCGGCAATCCCGCTGCTCATCTGCACCAGGCTGTCGAAGCCGCGGCGGTTCTGCCATGGTCCGCTCCAGCCGTAGGCGTTCAGGCAGACGTCGATCAGGCCGGGCGCGAGTGCCTGTCGTTCGGCGACGCCGTAACCCAGCCGTTCCAGGGCATCGGCGCGGTAGCCGTGGAGCAGAATGTCGGCGTCCTTGAGCAGGCTTTCGAACAGGATGCGATCTGCTTTGTCATGCAAGTCCAGGCGTGCGCAGCGTTTGCCCAAGGTGACTTCCGGCACCACACCGGGCTCGTTCCAGGTCGGTGGGTCGATGCGCAAAACGTCGGCGCCGAGGCCGGCAAGAAAGCGACTGGCGACCGGGCCGGCAAGCACGCGGGTCAAATCCAGCACCTTGATTCCGGCCAGTGGTCGTGCCACCGATCCTTGCCACGATGGCGACGATTCAGGGTTGCCGGCGCTGAACTGAATCAGTGGTTCAGAATTCACCGCCAGGCCCTGGGGATGCGCCTGCCATTGCGCCCAACTGCGCATTTCGGCGGCACAGCCACCGGCCTCGACCACGGCGTGTTCCAGATCGGTTTTCGCCCATTGCGCAACCTTGCTCGCTACGGCGGCGCGGTCGGCACAAGCACCGAGCACTTTTTCGGCCGCCGCACGGTGATGAGGCGCGTTGGTGTGCAGGCGGATCCAGCCGTCGCTGGTCGGGTAGTCGCCGGCCACCGGGTCCCAGAGTGGAGGAACGCTCCAGCCGACGGGACGGATCGACGTCGCGAACCAGAAAGAGGCGAGGCGACGGTCGACTTCAAGGCCGGGCAAACGACCGGTGTGCTGATTCAGTAACTCGCTGACCGCCTGGCCGGCAGCGGCAATGCTGGCGCTCGCCAGGTCAGTGACGGCGAACGCCGAGGGCAGGGCGCCCTTCGAGGTGAACGGAATCGGGGTGTGGGGCAAGCCGAGTGCGGCTTGAATGGACGTGAGTAAATCAGTCATCGAAGGCCCTCCGGAACGAGAGGCCGAGCATAGATCAAAAATCTTCCAAGCCGGATGAAATCCCCCTGTAGGAGCGAGGCTTGCCCGCGAAGAACGATGATGCGGTCTACCTGGCAGATCGCGTCATCGTTCGTCGCGGGCAAGCCTCGCTCCTACAGGGGCCGTGGCAGCTACACCCGGAACTGATCCATCAATTTCATCTGGTGGGTGGTCAGGGAGTTGAGCTGGCTGCTGATCTGCGCCGATTCGGTGGCCTGGCCGGTCAGGGTTTCGGTGACGGTGCGGATCGCCGAGACGTTGCGGTTGACCTCTTCAGCCACGGCGCTTTGCTGTTCGGCGGCGCTGGCGATTTGCAGGTTCATGTCGCTGATCACCGTGACCGCGTCGCTGATTTTGCTCAAGGCTTGCACCGCTTGTTGAATCTGCCCGGCGTTGCTGTGCGCCTGGGTCTGGCTCGAATGCATGGTGGCGACCACGCCGCGGGTGCCGGTCTGGATGCGTTCGATGACGATGCGGATCTCTTCCACCGAATCCTGCGTGCGTTTGGCCAGGTTGCGCACTTCATCGGCCACCACCGCAAAACCGCGACCGCTCTCGCCGGCACGGGCGGCTTCGATGGCGGCGTTGAGCGCCAGCAGGTTGGTTTGCTCGGCGATGCTGCGGATGACTTCCAGCACCGAACCGATCTGCTCGCTGTTGACCGCCAGCGCTTCGACTTCGGTCACCGCCTTGCTGACTTCGTCGGCCAGTTGATTGATGTCGCGGGTGCTGCGTTCGATGATCGACATGCCATCGCGAGCCGACTGGTCAGCGCCCTTGGCAGCGTTTGCCGCGTTCGACGCACTGTTGGCGACGTCATGGGCCGTGGCGCTCATTTCATTGGACGCGGTGGCGACCTGGTCGATTTCGCGGAACTGCACCTGCATGCCTTCGCTGGTCTGGCGGGCGATTTCTGAAGACTGGTCGGCGGTGCCACGGGCATCGGTGATGCTCTGTTTGATCTGCGCGATGGTCGGTTGCAGCTTGTCGAGGAAGCGGTTGAACCAACTCACCAGTTCACCCAGTTCGTCCTGCTTACTGTAATGCAGGCGCTGGGTCAGATCGCCGTCGCCGCTGGCAATAGCCTTGAGCATCTCGGCGACGCTGTTGATCGGCCGGGTCACGCCCGACGCGGTGAGCCAGATCAGCAGCAGGCCGACGAGGCCGGCAGCGACCGCCACCAGCACGGCTTTGATCGTGCCGCTTTGCTGGGCATCATCGAGCACCGTTTGCAGCTTCACCGAATCGGCCAGCAGCACTTGCTTGGGCAGGTCGATCACCACCCCCCAGGCTTTGGAATCGCTGATCGGGCTGACCGGGTACACCGCACGAATCAAATCACCTTGTTCGAGGATTTTCGGTGCGCCACCGCTGAGCAATTGCAGGACATCCTTGCCCTCTGCGCCCAGGGTCTCACCGATGCTTTTGCCGACCTTGCTCGCGTCGACGCTGTAAGCGGCGAGCACGCCGCTACCGGAGACAATCAGCATGTGCCCGGCGCTGTTGAACAGATCACGCTGGGAACCGACAGCCGCTGCCTGCAAAGCGTCGAGGGCGATGTCCACACCAACCACGCCGATGGATTTGCCGTCCACCAGCAGCGGTACGGAAATGGTGGTCATCAGCATTTCCTTGCCGCCGACGGTATCGGCGTACGGGTCCAGCAAGCAGGTGCGCCTGTTGTCGCGAGGGCAGGTGTACCAGCTGTTGTAAGGCGTTCCGCTGAGGCTCAAGGTGGTTTTGGTCATGTCGTCTTCGACCATGATCGTGTTGAGCGCGGTACCACCGGCGCGGCTCCAGTAACTGGCGAAACGACCGGCTTCGTTGGACTGGCGAGCGGCGTCATTGGCGAACTCGCTGTCCTTGCCGTCCAGACCGTTGGGTTCGAACGCCAGCCAGATTCCCAACACTTTACTGTTGCGCTCGAAGGCAGTTTTCAGGCTCTGGTTCAACTCTTCACGCAGGGCGCCGGCCTCGAGCGAGCGCTTGGCGGCCAGGGTGCGCATGTCCTTGATCTGGTCCGCCAGGGCGGTCACCACCAGCAGGCTTTCGCCAAAGGTTTTCTGCACCCGCACCGCTTGCTCGGCGGCCTTGGCCTGAAGCAGGTCTTGCACGCTGTCGGTGAGCATTTTGCTGCTGGAGGCGCTGACCAGCTCATCGTTCTGGTTGGTCTGGTAGAAGTTCATGCTGACGATCAGGACGACCACGCCCAGCAGGCATAGACCGGAGAGCAGAACGATTTTCAGGCGGATGGACAGAGAGTCGAACATAGGACGAACTCGCGAAGGGATGAAGTGTTGGCTGCGAGTCGAGGTCGACCCGGTTCGCCAAATCCATTCAGCGCCAATCTCTGCGCATCGGCGTGGGGCGAGGATGCATGAAGGTGACTCCGACGAACGGTCATGGTTGAACGTTTGCGCGGAAAAATGTGCCGAAAAGCGCTTTAAAACGGGGATAAATCGCGGAGTGTGTCAGGTGGTTTGCGGCAGTGATTCCGGTCGTGACCAGATCCACAGATTGCCCAGGCTCATGCCGGCGATGGCGAGGTAAACCGGCCAACCGTGATCGAGCATGACCAGCATCAACCCGGCGCACAGCAGCATGCTCACGGTGGCACTGACCTTGGCTCGACGCGCAACGATTTTGCCGTTGCGCCAGTTGCAGAGGATCGGACCGAACAGCCGATGGTTTTCCAGCCAGGCACTCAGGCGCGGCGAACTCTTGGTCGCGGCCCAGGCGGCGAGCAGGACGAACTCGGTGGTCGGCAGGCCTGGCACGACGATGGCGATCAGGCCGATAGCTAGGCTGATGTAGGCCAAGAGACCGAACAGGAAACGGGCGAGTTTTGAGGAGGCGCGAGTCATAAGATCGATTTATGACCTGTAGGAGCGAGGCTTGCCCGCGAAGAATGCGCCGCGGTTTTTCAGATAGACCGCGTTATCGTTCTTCGCGGGCAAGCCTCGCTCCTACAAGGGCGGGGTTATCAGGCGAGTTCGGGGGTGGTGGCGTAGGCGTGTTCCAGCAACACGGTGAAGCGGTTGAACGCATTAATTGCGCCTCTATCCAGCTCGGCTTCTTCCTGTTCGGTGAGTTCCAGACCGTCCAGCGTCTTGACGAAGCTTTTCCAGCCTTCAGCGCGGCCACCGGCCGGTTCGCCGAGGTGACGGGCACCGAAGGTCTCGCTCAGGCCCAGGCCAACAGCCCGTTTGATCAGGAACGCTGCACCGAGCTTCGAGCCTTCTGACACAAACAACCAACCCAGCGCTTCGGCTTTGCTCGGGGTGTTCACTGCACCCGCGACAGGCGCCGGCACTTCGGTGTCCAGATCGGCCAGGTCAGCCTTGGCCGCCTCGGCACGGCAGCGCGCCGCCAGATCGGGAACGATGGCGATCAGTTCGGCATCGTTGTACAGCGCCACCAGCTCCGACTGGAACAGATACTGCGCCACTACGAAACGGGCGAAATTGGCCTGGGTTTCGAACGGCGCATGGGCTTTGACCAGCGCATCGAGTTTGGTGTGGGGCTCATGGGTGATCTGGTTCAAGCGTTGCGAACGCAAAGCCGGGTGTTGAGCAGTGTCCTGGTTAGTCATGAGAAATCCTTGAAGAAAAGAGGCGCTTGGTAACGAGACGAACAAGAAGACGCCTGACAGTAAAAAAACCTCACCGCGCGGCGCTATAAAAAGCCGCGCAGTGAGCGTGCAGGATCAGATGTCCCAGACCAGATTGACCGCGAAGTTGCGACCCGGCTGAGTCAGGCGATCAAGGTTGGCCGGGCTGAGGACCGAAGCCTCGCCGACGCCGTCGTAACCGCGCACGTCATCCCACAGCCAGTACTTCTTGTCGGTCAGGTTGTAGACCCCGGCGCTGACAGTCACGTCGTCCGTCACTTTGTAGAAACCGGTCAGGTCCAGCACGCCGAAGCCCGGCGATTTGAACTGGCTGCTGACGCCGTCCGGCGACTTGAATTTGGTGTCGTCGACGCGATCCTTCTTTTTCACCAGCGTCCAGCTGAGCAAACCACCGTAGTTGTCCTGTTCGTAACCGAGGCCGAACACACCGGTCAGCGGGTTGACGCTGTTGATCGGTTCGCCGTTGTCGTTGTTGCGACCGTAGGCGTAGGCCACCGAGCCCTGGGTGTACAGACCTTGTGGCGCGCCGAAGACGTCGAGGTTCAGACGTCCCTTGACCTCTGCGCCCTTGATCGTGGCGCGCTTGATGTTGGCGCTCTGGAAGGTCAGCTCGTTGTAACCGGGGGAGATGGCATCCTCTTCGATGAAGTCGCGGTACTTGTTGTAGAACACGGCCACATCGAAGGAGCCCGATTCAAATTGACCGCGCAGACCGGTTTCAAAACCTTTGCTGGTTTCCGGGTCGAGGTTCGGGTTGGGTTCCACGCGATAACCGGTGGTGGTGTTCTCGAAGCGTCCGTACAACGCCTTGGCGGTCGGTGTGCGGAAACCTTCGGCGTACTGGCCATACCAGGTGTACTGGTCAGTCAGGGCGTAGGTCAGGCCGAATTTCGGCGACACGCGATGCCAGGTTTTTGAGTCGTTGCTGACGGTGCCGCGGCCATCGGCCGCCACGGTGTTCAAGAACTCCTGGGTGATGTGCGGCTTGAGCTCGGTGTAGTCGTAGCGCAGCCCCGGCAGGAAGGTCCATTTGTCCCAGCTGATCTGATCCTGGGCGAACAGGCTGTAGGTGTTGACGGTCGGGTCGGGGAAGTCGCTGGATTTTTTCAGCACGTCTGCGGTGCTGACGGCGCCGAGGGTTCGGCAGGAGCCAAATACCGCGAGGCAGGTGCCGTTGCCGCTGCGCGAACCGGTGACTTTCTGCTGCTTGATCGTGGTGCCGTAGGTCAGCAGGTGCTCGGTGTCGGCAAGACTGAAAGCCTTGTCCAGTTGTGCGTCAAACACCCACTGCTTTTCTTCATAAAGGGTTTCGCGGGTGCGCAGCACTTTGCGTGAGATCGGGTAGTAGAACTCTTCGGTGCTCTGGTCGGTCTTGGCGACCTGGTGGTTCAGGCTCCACTTGACGTTGTCTGCCAGCAGACTGTCGAGGGCGAAGCTGTGTTCCAGGCCGAAACGCTCGCGGGTGACGGTGTCGTTACCGGTGCGCCACTGGTACATGCCGCCCGGCAGGACGCTGGCCGGAATCGCCGGCTGGCCTTTGTCGAACGGACCGCCGTAGGCGCTTTTCTGATCGGTGTCGCGGTCGTCCTTGTACTTTTCATACGTCAGGCCCAGGCGCGAATCTTCGTTGTAGTTCCAGCCGATCTTGGCCAATACGTTGTAGGTACGCACGTCCTCCGGGTTGGCCGCAGTGCGCGCCAGGCCGGTGCCGTTGTTGCTGCCGTAGGATTCGGTTTCATGACCGTCGCGCTGGCTGTAATGCAGCAAGCCATCGAACTGATCGGCGCGGCCGGCCACCGTCGCGGACTTCAACCAGCTCTCGTCGGCGGAGCTGTAGCCGGTTTTCAGGCGGGCGCCGACGTCTTTGCCGGGTTTGATGATGTCGTCCGGGTCGAGGGTGAAGTAACTGACCGCACCGCCGATGGCGTTGCTGCCGTACAGCACCGAGGCCGGCCCGCGGAGGATTTCGACGCGTTTGATGATCTCCGGGTCGACGTAGTTGCGCTGGGTCTTGGCGTAAGGGCCGTTGAAGAAGTCGTTGGGCACTTCGACGCCGTCGACCTGGGTCAGGATCCGGTCGCCGTCGATGCCGCGGATGTTGTAGCCGCTGATCCCGCCGCGCTGGCCGGCACCACCGACCGAAACGCCCGGTTCGTAACGCACGAGGTTCTTGATGGTGTTGACGTTGTTGCGGTCCAGCTCTTCGCGGGTGTGGACGGTGACGGTGCCCGGCACGCTTTCCACGGTTTGTTCCTGGCGGGTGGCGCTGATGGTCACCTGTTGCAGGTTGAGGGCGCCGCTGTTCGGGCGCTTTTCCAGGACGATGTTGTTGTTGCCCAGTTTGCGATAGCTCAGGTTGGTCCCCACCAACAGGCGATCCAGGGCTTTCTCCGGAGACAAGGACCCGCGCACACCCGGCGAGGCCACGCCTTGCCCAAGTTCTGCCGGCAAGCCGACCTGCCAGCCCGTCACCGCGGTAAAGGCATTGAGTGCCGAGACCAGCGACTGTTGCGGGATCGCAAACGCGTAATCGCCCATGTTGCGCGTCGGTTGTTCGGCGGCGGTGGCGGCCATCAGCGGCGCGCTACCAGCCATGAGGATGGCGGCGGTCAGCAGCGAGAGCACGCGGGACGGTGAAGAGGAGTGACGGGTAAGGCGAGAGGACATCGATAGCGCTCCGAGTCGCACGAATCTTTATAGGTGCTGATTGGCATATGAAGATGCGAATCAATTGCATTGGCTATAACGAGACGTACGAGCTTCAGCTATCGAGTAAAAATAATTCTCATTTAGTTCAGGATCACCAGCGCCGGATATTCCTGGAGCCGCGCCGAGGTGATGTGCGCCAGCGAGCGGACCACGTCCAGCGGCTGGTCGAGACGGTAATTGCCGGTCACGGCGACGTCGGCCAACTGCTCGTTGTTGTTGATGATCCAGCCTGGATAGTAGCGACGCAGCTCCGCCAGCACCTGACTCATCGGGCAGTTTTCAAACACCAGTCGGCCCTGGACCCAGGCCAGGTCAGTCGCGGCATCGAGCCTGGCCGGCCGGTCGAAACCGTTGGGGCCGATGCGGATGCTTTCGCCGGCAGACAGGCGAATCCGTGCGTCGTCGCGGGTCGCCCGCAAGTCGACATCACCACGCTGCACTTGAACCTGCGTCACGCCATCGAGGTAGCGCACCGCAAACGCCGTGTCGTGCACGCTGGCCTTCACCGGTCCGGCGTCGATTTCAAGCGGCTGGCCGCGATGGGCCGGCACTTCGAAAAACGCTTCGCCCTGATAAAGACGGGCGACGCGCTGCTGATCGTTGATGGTGCTGGAAAACGCTGAATTGGTATTGAGCAGGACTTTCGAACCGTCCTCCAGTTGCAGGCGCTGACGCTCACCGACCACCGTCAGGTGATCGGCCTGGAGACGCAGGGGCAGGTTGCTGAAACTGAACAGGCCGAGGATCAACACGGCAGCGGTGGCCAATGGTTTCCAGTGCGGGCGCAGGCGCGACAACACGGTGACTTTGGGTGGCCGTGCGGCCAGGTGCTGCGCGCATTGCACGACTTGCGGGCCGTCCCAGATGGCCCGGGCCTTGGCGAACGCTTGTGCATGCAGAGGGTCGGCGTCCAGCCATGCCTGGAACTGGCGAGACTGTTCTTCGCTCGGACTGCCCAGCACGATCAGCCAGTCCAGGGCCTGGTCCATCGCACTTGCGGGGTCCCGCGCCGGGGAGGGCGGAGGGGAGCGGTGGGTGTCCGTCACGGTGTTTCCTCGGCAGTGTCTGTGCACGGCTGTTTTTTAGTGGAGCTTGAAAGTGGGCAAGGGTAGCAAAGCCTTGCTTGCTCAGTCGCCGTTTAACCGTTCGGCGACACCGATGCAGATGGCCATGATCAGCTTCAACTCCTTTTGCACCGTGCTCAATGACACGCCGAGCTTCTCGGAAATCTCCAGATAGCTGTGCCCGTGCAAACGGCTGAGAATGAAAATCTGCTGCTGACGGGCGCTGAGTTCACTGAGGCTCACGTTCAAACGCTCCAGCAATTGTTTGGCATGGGCGGCGTCCTCGGCACTGCTGGCCGGCGCGGCAATGCTTTCCACCACGTCCATCGGCACGTCGTCGAGCATCGTCCGGGACTGAATGCGCCGCGCACGCAAATGGTCCAGCGCCAGGTTGCGGGCGGTCTGGAAAACAAAGGGTTCAAGGTGGTCGATGGCCCGTTCGCTGAGCGCACGGGTCACGCGCAGGTAGGTCTCCTGCAAGAGGTCTTCGGCGGTGCTGTGATTGTTGACCATCCGCTCCAGCGTGCGCAGCAGAGAGACGCGCTGGGCGATGAAGACGTGATTGAAGCGCGATTGACTCACGGGAGGACCTGATCCATTTTGATCAAATGATAATGCTTATCATCCGCTACGATGGTCAAGTCCTGATTTGTGAAGGTTTATGCGCGGCCCAGCAAATAGGTCGCGTAATCGGGAATGCGATGTGAATGCGCCTGATCCATCAACGGGCTGCTGAGCAGGTAGTCGGCGCTGCATTCATTGCAGGCGACGGGAATGTTCCAGACTGCCGCGACCCGCAGCAACGCCTTGATGTCCGGGTCGTGGGGCTGCGGTTCGAACGGGTCCCAGAAGAACACCAGCATGTCGACCCGCTGCTCGGCGATTTGTGCGCCGAGTTGTTGGTCGCCGCCCAAGGGGCCGCTGATCATGCTTTCCACGGGCAGGTCGAGGCGTTGTTGCAATAACAAACCCGTGGTGCCGGTGGCGACCAGTTCATGTTGCGCGAGCTTGTCTTTGTGCCGCTCGGCCCAGTCCAGCAGGAACACCTTGCAGTGGTCGTGGGCGACCAGGGCGATGCGTTTGCGCGCGGCGACGGTTTTTTGCGTGAAGCTGATACCGATCATGGGGTGTTCCGTAGGCAGGTTACCGACGATGGTTGAGTACGCCATCGCCTGTAGGAGCGAGGCTTGCCCGCGAACCGAGCGGCGCGATGTATCTGTTAGACCGCGTCATCGTTCTTCGCCGGCAAGCCTGGCTCCTACAGAGTCGGGTACGGCGCAACAGCCACAGAGTCACTCTGCGTTGCAAAGCGCCAGGCAGTTATCGAGCATGCGGTTGGAGAAGCCCCATTCGTTGTCGTACCAGGCCAGAACCTTCAGCAGCTTGCCGCTGGACTTGGTGTGGTTGGCGTCAAAGATCGACGACAGCGGGTTGTGGTTGAAGTCGCTCGAGACCAGCGGCAGGGTGTTGTAGCCCAGAATCTTCGAATGCTGACTGGCTTCCTTGAGCAGCGCATTCACTTCATCGGCCGACGCCTCGCGCTTCAGTTGCACGGTCAAGTCCACCAGCGACACGTTGATCACCGGTACACGCACGGCCATGCCGGTCAGTTTGCCCGCCAGTTCCGGCAGCACCAGGCCGACCGCTTCGGCCGCACCGGTCTTGCTCGGGATCATGTTCTGGGTGGCCGAACGGGCGCGGTACGGGTCGGTGTGGTAGACGTCGGTCAGGTTTTGATCGTTGGTGTAGGCGTGGATGGTGGTCATCAAACCACTTTCGATGCCCAGCTCGCGGTGCAGCACCTGGGCCACCGGGGCCAGGCAGTTGGTGGTGCACGACGCGTTGGAAATAATCTGGTGCGATTGGCGCAGAATGTCGTGATTCACCCCATACACCACGGTGGCGTCGGCGCCTTTGGCCGGTGCAGAGATGATCACTTTGCGCGCGCCGGCCGTAATATGCGCGGCGGCTTTGGCCCGGTCGGTGAACAAACCGGTGCATTCGAACACGACATCAATCTTTTCCGCAGCCCACGGCAGCTCGGCCGGGTTACGAATGGCGCTGACGGAAATCCGGTCGCCATTGACGGTCAGGCTTTCCTGATCATGCTGGACATCGGCGTTGAACGTGCCGTGAACAGTGTCGTACTTGAGCAGATGAGCGTTCATCGCGCTGTCGCCCAGGTCATTGATTGCAACGATCTGCAAATCCTGACGGTAGCCTTGGGTATACAGTGCGCGAAGGACGTTGCGGCCGATACGGCCAAAACCATTGATTGCGATTCGAAGAGTCATTTAACAGGGCCGCCGTCGTTTTGTTGTTGGAATTACAAGATTATTCGCATAAAAATAGAAAACAAGCCTTTTTAGTGGCAATATTTTGTTCAATCTACAACGAGTGACCTGAATCAACTGGTCCGAATGATCAAGAAAGCCGTTTGTCATCCCATCAACAACGGCTCTTGTTCAGCATAGACAATCAGGTCGCCACATCCGTTAGCCTGGAGTTCTACACATGCATCCCCGCGTCCTTGAGGTCACCGAACGGCTTATCGCCCGCAGCCGCGCAACCCGCGAGGCTTACCTTGCGCTCATTCGCGGTGCGGCCAGCGACGGTCCGATGCGCGGCAAGCTGCAATGCGCCAACTTCGCCCATGGCGTGGCCGGTTGCGGCACCGAAGACAAGAACAGCCTGCGAATGATGAACTCCGCGAACATCGCGATTGTTTCGTCATATAACGACATGCTCTCGGCGCATCAGCCGTACGAAGTCTTTCCTGAGCTGATCAAAAAAGCCCTGCGCGAAATCGGCTCCGTCGGCCAGTTCGCCGGCGGCACCCCGGCGATGTGCGATGGCGTGACCCAAGGTGAGCCGGGCATGGAACTGAGCCTGCCAAGCCGTGAAGTGATCGCGCTGTCCACCGCTGTTGCCCTTTCCCACAACATGTTCGATGGCGCGCTGATGCTCGGCATCTGCGACAAGATCGTGCCGGGCCTGATGATGGGCGCGTTGCGCTTCGGTCATCTGCCGATGATTTTCGTACCAGGCGGGCCGATGGTCTCGGGCATTTCCAACAAGCAGAAAGCCGATGTGCGTCAGCGCTATGCCGAAGGCAAAGCCTCTCGCGAAGAGCTGCTGGAATCGGAAATGAACTCCTACCACAGCCCCGGCACCTGCACCTTCTACGGCACCGCCAACACCAACCAGTTGCTGATGGAAGTCATGGGCCTGCACTTGCCGGGCGCCTCTTTCGTCAACCCGAACACGCCGTTGCGCGATGCCCTGACCCGCGAAGCGGCGCATCAGGTCACGCGCCTGACCAAGCAGAATGGCAACTTCATGCCGATCGGCGAAATCGTCGATGAGCGTTCGCTGGTCAACTCCATCGTGGCGCTGCACGCCACCGGCGGTTCGACCAACCACACTTTGCACATGCCGGCGATTGCCATGGCGGCGGGCATTCAACTGACCTGGCAGGACATGGCCGACCTCTCCGAAGTCGTGCCGACCCTGAGCCACGTCTACCCGAACGGCAAGGCCGACATCAACCACTTCCAGGCGGCGGGCGGTATGTCGTTCCTGATCCGCGAACTGCTGGAAGCCGGCTTGCTCCACGAAAACGTCAACACGGTTCTGGGTCACGGCCTGAGCCGCTACACCAAGGAACCGTTCCTCGATAACGGTGAGCTGGTATGGCGCGAAGGCGTCACCGACAGCCTCGATGAAACCATCCTGCGTCCAGTCGCTCGAGCGTTCTCGCCCGAGGGCGGTTTGCGCGTGATGGAAGGCAACCTCGGTCGTGGCGTGATGAAAGTCTCGGCAGTCGCCTTGGAAAACCAGATCGTCGAAGCACCGGCAATGGTGTTCCAGGATCAACAGGATCTGGCCGATGCGTTCAAGGCCGGTTTGCTGGAGAAGGACTTTGTCGCGGTGATGCGCTTCCAGGGCCCGCGCTCCAACGGCATGCCGGAACTGCACAAGATGACGCCGTTCCTCGGCGTGCTGCAGGATCGCGGCTTCAAAGTCGCGCTGGTCACCGACGGGCGCATGTCCGGCGCCTCGGGGAAAATCCCGGCGGCGATTCACGTCAGCCCCGAAGCTTACGTGGGCGGCGCTTTGGCGCGAGTCCAAGAGGGCGATATCATCCGCGTCGATGGCGTCAAAGGCACTCTGGAGCTTAAGGTGGACGCCGAAGAATTCGCAGCGCGCACGCCGGCCAAAGGCCTGTTGGGCAACAACATCGGCACCGGTCGCGAGCTGTTTGGTTTCATGCGCATGGCCTTCAGCTCCGCAGAGCAGGGCGCCAGCGCCTTTACTTCTGCCCTGGAGACGCTTAATTGAAACTGGCTTTGGTCGGTGACATCGGTGGGACCAACGCACGTTTCGCGTTGTGGAAAAACCAGCAGCTGGAATCGGTCCAGGTGCTGGCAACGGCAGATTTTCCCAGCCCGGAAGAGGCGATCAGCGTCTATCTGAACGGGCAGGGGCTGGCGCCGGGTTCGATTGGTTCCGTGTGCCTGTCAGTGGCCGGCCCGGTGAGCGGTGATGAATTCAAGTTCACCAACAATCACTGGCGCCTCAGTCGCAAGGCGTTCTGCCAGACCTTGCAAGTGGAGCAACTGCTGCTGGTCAACGATTTCTCGGCGATGGCGCTGGGCATGACCCGTTTGCAGCCGGGCGAATTCCGCGTGGTTTGCGAAGGCACGCCGGAACCGTTGCGCCCGGCGGTGGTGATTGGTCCGGGCACGGGGTTGGGCGTCGGTACTTTGCTCGATCTCGGCGAAGGGCGTTTTGCTGCATTGCCGGGCGAGGGTGGCCACGTCGATTTGCCGTTGAGCAGTCCGCGTGAAACTCAGTTGTGGCAGCACATCTTCAACGAGATTGGGCATGTCAGCGCGGAAACGGCGTTGAGTGGCAGCGGCTTGCCGCGCGTCTATCGGGCGATTTGCGCGGTGGACGGGCACACGCCTGTGCTCGAAACGCCGGAAGCGATCACCGCCGCCGGCCTGGCGGGTGATCCGATTGCACTGGAAGTGCTGGAACAGTTCTGTTGCTGGCTCGGTCGCGTGGCGGGCAACAACGTGCTCACCACGGGGGCGCGCGGTGGTGTGTTTATCGTCGGTGGGGTGATCCCACGGTTTGCCGATTTCTTCCTCGAAAGCGGTTTTGCGCGGTGCTTTGCCGACAAGGGCTGCATGAGCGATTACTTCAAGGGGATTCCGGTGTGGCTGGTGACGGCGCCGTATTCCGGGTTGGTGGGTGCGGGTGTAGCCCTCGACCAGGCATAAGGATCGCGTCGTTCTCTTCGCGGGCAAGTCGGACGCCGCACCGCTCGCTCCTACAGGTTGCTCCGGTGCTTCTGTAGGAGCGAGGCTTGCCCGCGAAGAGGCCGGAACAGACACATAGATTTATGATCGATCAGGCATAATCCTCCAATTCAAACAACAAGGACGCCGCCCCGTGAGCTCAGTCAACAAGTCGATTTTGTTGGTCGATGACGATCAAGAGATACGCGAGTTGCTGGACACCTACCTGACCCGCGCGGGCTTCCAGGTACGTACCACGCCCGACGGCGCCGGTTTTCGCCAGGCGTTGAACGAAGCGCCGAGCGATCTGGTGATCCTCGACGTGATGCTGCCCGACGAAGACGGTTTCAGCCTCTGCCGCTGGATCCGCCAGCACCCGCGGCAGGCGCAAGTGCCGATCATCATGCTCACCGCCAGCTCCGACGAAGCCGACCGCGTCATCGGCCTGGAACTGGGCGCCGACGACTACCTTGGCAAACCCTTCAGCCCTCGTGAATTGCAGGCGCGGATCAAAGCCTTGTTGCGTCGTGCGCAATTCGGCCAGGAACGTTCCGGCAGTGAAGTGCTGGCCTTTGATGATTGGCGGCTGGACATGGTCAGCCATCGGCTGTTCCACATCGATGGCGAAGAAGTGATTCTCTCCGGCGCCGATTTCGCCCTGCTGAAACTGTTCCTCGATCACCCCCAGGAAATCCTCGACCGCGACACCATCGGCAACGCCACCCGTGGCCGCGACCTGATGCCGCTGGACCGGATCGTCGACATGGCCGTCAGCCGTTTGCGCCAACGCCTGCGCGATACCGAAAAACCGCCACGACTGATCCGCACCGTGCGCGGCAGCGGTTATCAGTTGGCGGCCAATGTGGTTGCCAGCAATGGTCACTGAGGTGTTGCGCAAGCTAGCGGCAAAGATTCCGGTCCCGCGTTCGCTGCTCGGGCGGATGCTGCTGCTGACCTTGCTGGCGGTGTTGTTCGCGCAGACGTTGTCGAGCGTGATCTGGGTCTCGCAATTGCGTGCCACGCAGCTGGAAGGCCTGGTCACCAGCGCCCGCAGCCTTGCCCATTCGATGACCGCCAGCGTCAGTTACTTTCGCTCGTTGCCGGTGGCGTTCAGGCCGCTGGTGCTCGACCAGTTGCGCAGCATGGGCGGCACCCGTTTCGTGGTGACCCTCAACGACAAACCCTTGGGCATGGAAGTGCTGCCGATCACCCCGCGCAAAGAGGCGGTGCTCAAAGCCGTGGACGAAGTGCTGCGCCAGTCGCTCGGCCAGGACACCGATATCTCGGTGACCTTCGTCAGCCCCGAAGACCTGCGGATCTTCAACGGTGGCCTGAAACTGGATGAGCTACCGCGTTCCTGGGCGCACTACGCACTGACCCTGGAGCCGGTGAATCCGCCGGTGCTGGTCACGCAAATCCAGATGGCACCGGGCGAGTGGCTGTACATCGCCTCGCTGTTGCCCGAGCCCTACACCAGCCTCGAAGAGCAAGGCCTGCCGGCGCAGCAAGTCTGGTTCATCGTCCTCACCAGCGGCTTTTTGCTGTTGTTCATCGGCTTGCTGGTGCATTGGCAGAGCCGGCCGCTCAAGCGTTTGGCACGGGCGGCGCGGGACATGTCCCTCGGGGCGGAAGTCGAGCCGGTGGCCGAAGGCGGCGGCAGTGAAGTGGTGGAAGTGGGTCGCGCCTTCAATGCGATGCGCGAACGTATCAGCCGTTACCTGACTGAACGCAGCCAGTTGTTCAGCGCGATTTCCCATGATTTGCGCACGCCGATTACCCGCTTGCGCCTGCGGGTGGAATTGCTTGAGGACGAAAAGCTGCAAGCCAAATTCGGTCGTGATCTCGATGAATTGGAGCTTCTGGTCAAAGGCGCGCTGCAATGCGTGAAAGACACCGACATCCACGAAAACATCGAACAGGTGGACCTCAACCATGTGCTCGATTGCCTGGTGGAACCGTATCTGGCGCCTAACGGCAATGGTCGCGTGACCCAGCAAGGCCGGGCGCTGGCGGCGTATCCGGGCAAACCGCTGGCGCTCAAGCGCTGCATCGGCAACCTGATCGACAACGCCTTGAAGTACGGGCAGAACGCGCACCTGCACATCGATGACGACGAGAACGCGTTTGTCCTGCATGTCGATGACGAAGGGCCGGGTGTGCCGGAGCAGCGGCTGGAGCAGGTGTTCGAGCCGCACTTTCGTCTGGCCGGGCAGCAGCAGGGTTATGGGTTGGGATTGGGCATTGCGCGCAACATTGCCCATAGCCATGGCGGGGAAGTCAGCCTGCAAAACCTGCGTGAAGGCGGGTTGCGGGTGACGCTTCAGTTGCCTCGATCAATCGACTGACACACAACCCTGTAGGAGCCGGCTTGCTGGCGATAGCGGCGTGCCTGACACGCCGCGTTATCGTTGATCGCCAGCAAGCCGGCTCCTACAAAAGCAAACAGGCGCCAAGCCCTGAAATTGTCACAGGTTGGTGACATAACTCGCCCCCTTCGTTACAAGCCCGCCACCGCCCGTTGTTTAGACTGCCCGCAGTCATAACAACAAAAAAGGCACCCCATGGACACCTTCCAACCCGCCTTCAGCAGTTGGCTGAACGCACCGGCCCATCAGCAATGGCTCGCCGCCGAAGGCTTGCGCCTGCTGGCATTCGCCAAGGCTTCGAAGCTCCCCGAGGGCTTCGGCAATCTCGACGAAAAGGGCTGTCTGCCGGCCAACGCCCATGCCGAAACCATGAACACCGCGCGCATGACCCACAGCTTCGCCATGGCGCACATCCAGGGCCTGCCGGGTTTCGCCGAGCTGGTGGATCACGGCATCAATGCCCTTCGCGGGCCGTTGCGCGATGCCGAGCATGGTGGCTGGTTCGCCACCGCGCATCCCCTTGACGACAACACCGGCAAGGCCGCTTACCTGCACGCTTTCGTTGCCCTGGCCGCCAGTTCCGCCGTGGTGGCGCGGCGTCCCGGCGCACAGGCCTTGCTCGATGACGCGATTAACATCATCGACACGTATTTCTGGAGTGAGGAGGAGGGCGCAATGCGCGAATCCTTCAATCGCGACTGGCGTGAAGAGGAAAGTTATCGCGGCGCCAACAGCAACATGCACGCCACCGAAGCCTTCCTCGCGCTGGCCGATGTCACGCAAGACAATCGCTGGTTGTGCCGTGCGCAACGGATCGTCGAGCGCGTGATCCATGGTCACGCCGCCGCCAACGATTACCTGGTGGTCGAGCATTTCGACCGCGACTGGCAGCCGTTGCGCGACTACAACCACGACAACCCGGCCGACGGTTTCCGTCCTTACGGCACCACGCCGGGCCACGGCTTCGAATGGGCCCGGCTGTTGCTGCACCTCGAAGCTGCGCGAGTACAGGCCGGGATGCTGACGCCCGGTTGGCTCGCCACCGACGCGCAAAAACTCTTCGAGCACAACTGCCGCCACGGCTGGGATGTCGATGGGCTGCCCGGGATTGTCTACACCCTCGATTGGGATAACCGCGCGGTGGTTCGCCATCGTTTGCACTGGACCCATTGCGAAGCCAGCGCCGCCGCCAGCGCGCTGCTTAAACGCACGGGCGATGAGCAATATGAAACCTGGTACCGACTGTTCTGGGAATTTTGTGACAGTCATTTCATCGACCGCTGCGAGGGCAGTTGGTATCACGAGCTCGATCCGCAGAACCGTCCGAGCGCCGATATCTGGGCCGGCAAACCCGATCTCTATCACGCCTGGCAAGCCGTGTTGATTCCGCGCCTGCCGCTGGCACCGAGCATGGCCAGTGCCTTGGCGAGTCTGTCCCAGAGCGGTTCTATGTAACCATGCGGTGACATTCACGCGTCCCTTCGTTACCTGCGAGGGGATGACTCCTGTTTAAAATCCTATGCAGCGCAAGCACCAGACTTGCATGCATAACAACAAGAAAGGTACTACTAGATGAATGCGATTTCTCGCCTCGCTACTGTCATTTCTCTCGCGTCGCTGCTTCCCCTCAGTGCATTTCCTCTCAGTGGCCTTGCCGCCGATTCCAAAGGTTCGGTGGAAGTTGTTCACTGGTGGACGTCGGGTGGTGAAAAAGCAGCGGTCGATGTCCTCAAGGCTCAAGTCGAAAAAGACGGCTTCACCTGGAAGGACGGCGCAGTCGCCGGTGGTGGCGGTTCCACGGCCATGACCGTACTGAAAAGCCGCGCAGTCGCCGGTAACCCGCCGGGCGTTGCCCAGATCAAGGGTCCGGACATCCAGGAGTGGGGCAGCACTGGCCTGCTCAGCACCGACACCCTGAAAGACGTTTCCAAGTCCGAAGGCTGGGATAACCTGCTGATCAAGAAAGTCTCCGACACCGTCAAATACGAAGGCGACTACGTGGCCGTTCCGGTGAACATTCACCGTGTGAACTGGCTGTGGATCAACCCGGAAGTGTTCAAGAAAGCCGGGATCGACAAAGCCCCGACCACCCTCGAAGAATTCTACGCCGCCGGCGACAAGCTCAAAGCCGCCGGCTTCATCGCGCTCGCCCACGGTGGTCAGCCTTGGCAAGACAGCACCGTGTTTGAAGACGTGGTGCTCTCGGTCATGGGCGCCGATGGTTACAAAAAAGCGTTGGTAGACCTGGATCAGAAAACCCTGTCCGGGCCGGAAATGACCAAGTCGTTCACCGAGCTGAAAAAACTCACCGGCTACATGGACCCGAACCGCGCCGGTCGTGACTGGAACATTGCTGCCGCCGAGGTCATCAACGGCAAGGCCGGTATGCAGATGATGGGCGACTGGGCGAAAAGCGAATGGACTGCGGCGAAGAAAGTCGCCGGCAAGGACTACCAGTGCGTGCCGTTCCCGGGCACCGAAAAAGCCTTCACCTACAACATCGACTCGATGGCTGTATTCAAGTTGAAAGCTGATCGCAAGGGTGACATCGCCGCCCAGCAAGACCTGGCCAAGGTTGCTCTGGGGACCGACTTCCAGAAAGTCTTCAGCATCAACAAAGGCTCGATCCCGGTCCGTACCGACATGCTGAACGAGATGGACAAGCTCGGTTTCGACGCCTGCGCTCAAACCGCCGCCAAGGACTTCCTGGCGGACGAGAAGACCGGCGGCCTGCAACCAAGCATGGCGCACAACATGGCCACTTCCCTGGCCGTGCAAGGCGCGATCTTCGACGTGGTCACCAACTTCATGAACGACAAGGACGCTGACCCGGCCAAGGCCAGCGCCCAACTGGCATCGGCTGTCAAAGCCGCCCAGTAATCCCTGAGGCCGCAGGCTCGCCTGCGGCAATTTTCTGGGACCGTTCCCCTTGTAGGAGCGAGGCTTGCCCGCGAAAGCAGTCTGACATTCAACAGAGTTGTCGACAGTTACGCCGCCTTCGCGGGCAAGCCTCGCTCCTACAGATACTCACTTCTCCAATGGATTATCCCGATGAGCTCTGTGGCGGTTTTCAGCAAAGCCTCACCGTTCGATGCGCTGCAACGCTGGTTACCCAAGTTGGTACTCGCGCCAAGCATGCTCATCGTGTTGGTTGGTTTCTACGGTTACATCATTTGGACATTCATACTGTCCTTCACCAATTCCAGCTTCATGCCGAGCTACAAATGGGTCGGCCTGCAGCAATACATGCGCTTGATGGACAACGATCGCTGGTGGGTCGCGAGCAAGAACCTCGCGCTCTTCGGTGGCATGTTCATCGGCATCAGCCTGGTGTTGGGCGTGTTTCTCGCGGTGCTGCTGGACCAGCGCATTCGCAAGGAAGGCTTCATTCGCACCGTTTACCTGTACCCGATGGCGCTGTCGATGATCGTCACCGGTACCGCCTGGAAATGGCTGCTCAACCCTGGCCTGGGCCTGGACAAAATGCTGCGTGACTGGGGCTGGGAAGGCTTCCGTCTCGACTGGCTGGTGGATCAGGATCGCGTGGTGTACTGCCTGGTGATCGCTGCCGTGTGGCAAGCCTCCGGGTTTGTGATGGCGATGTTCCTGGCCGGTCTGCGCGGTGTCGATCAATCGATCATCCGTGCCGCGCAAGTCGACGGTGCGAGCCTGCCGACCATCTATTTGAAGATCGTCCTGCCGAGCCTGCGCCCGGTGTTTTTCAGCGCCTTCATGATCCTCGCGCACATCGCGATCAAGAGCTTCGACCTGGTGGCGGCGATGACGGCGGGCGGTCCCGGCTACTCGTCCGACCTGCCGGCGATGTTCATGTATTCCTTCACCTTCAGCCGTGGCCAGATGGGCATCGGTTCGGCCAGCGCCATGTTGATGCTCGGTGCCGTGCTGACCATCCTCGTGCCGTACCTGTACTCCGAGTTGCGAGGCAAACGCCATGACTAATCAACTCGGAAAACCGACGCTGAGTTTCAGCCGCATCGCGATCTACGCCACGCTTCTGCTGGCCGCTGCGGTGTACCTGATTCCGCTGATCGTGATGCTGCTGACCAGCTTCAAATCCCCGGAAGACATTCGTACCGGCAACCTGCTGAGCTGGCCGACCGTCATTGACGGCATCGGCTGGATCAAGGCCTGGGACGTGGTCGGCGGCTACTTCTGGAACTCGGTGAAAATCACCGTGCCGGCGGTTTTTATCTCGACCTTCATCGGTGCCATGAACGGCTACGTGCTGTCGATGTGGCGCTTCCGTGGCTCGCAGTTGTTCTTCGGCCTGCTGCTGTTCGGCTGCTTCCTGCCGTTCCAGACCGTGCTGCTGCCGGCTTCGTTCACCCTCGGCAAGTTCGGCCTGGCCAACACCACCACCGGTCTGGTGCTGGTGCACGTGGTCTACGGGCTGGCGTTCACCACGCTGTTCTTCCGCAACTACTACGTGAGCATTCCGGATGCGCTGGTCAAGGCTGCACGCCTGGATGGCGCAGGCTTCTTCACGATTTTCTGGAAGATCCTGCTGCCGATGTCGATCCCGATCGTGATGGTCTGCCTGATCTGGCAGTTCACCCAGATCTGGAATGACTTCCTGTTCGGCGTGGTCTTCGCCAGTGGCGATGCCCAGCCAATTACCGTGGCCCTGAACAACCTGGTCAACACCAGCACCGGGGCCAAGGAATACAACGTTGATATGGCCGCCGCGATGATCGCCGGGCTGCCGACACTGCTGGTCTACATATTCGCTGGCAAGTATTTCCTGCGTGGGCTGACGTCCGGCGCGGTCAAGGGGTAGAAACATGGCAACTCTCGAATTACGCAACGTCAACAAGACCTACGGCGCCGGTTTGCCGGACACCCTGAAAAACATCGAACTGAAGATCGATGACGGGGAATTCCTGATCCTGGTTGGCCCGTCGGGCTGCGGTAAATCCACGCTGATGAACTGCATCGCCGGCCTGGAAACCATCAGCGGCGGCGCGATCCTGGTGGATGACGCCGACATCAGCGGCATGAGCCCCAAGGATCGCGACATCGCCATGGTGTTCCAGTCCTACGCGCTGTACCCGACCATGAGCGTGCGCGACAACATCGCCTTCGGCCTGAAGATTCGCAAAATGCCCGCCGCCGAAATCGACGAAGAAGTCGCTCGCGTCTCCAAGCTGTTGCAGATCGAACACCTGCTGAGTCGCAAGCCCGGCCAGCTCTCCGGTGGTCAGCAACAGCGTGTGGCGATGGGCCGTGCCCTGGCGCGGCGGCCGAAGATTTACCTGTTCGACGAACCGCTGTCCAACCTCGACGCCAAGCTGCGCGTCGAGATGCGCACCGAAATGAAACTGATGCACCAGCGCCTGAAAACCACCACGGTCTACGTGACCCACGACCAGATCGAAGCGATGACGCTGGGCGACAAAGTGGCGGTGATGAAGGACGGGATCATTCAGCAGTTCGGCACGCCGAAAGACATCTACAACAACCCGGCCAACCTGTTCGTGGCGAGCTTCATCGGTTCGCCGCCGATGAACTTCATTCCCCTGCGTTTGCAACGCAAGGACGGTCGTCTGTTGGCGCTGCTCGACAGCGGTCAGGCGCGCTGCGAATTGCCGTTGGGCATGCAGGACGCCGGTCTGGAAGATCGCGAAGTGATCCTCGGCATGCGCCCTGAGCAGATCGTGCTGGCGGGCAGCGAGCCGAATGGTTTGCCGACCATTCGCGCCGAAGTGCAGGTCACCGAACCGACCGGTCCGGACACGCTGGTGTTCGTCAATCTCAACGACACCAAAGTCTGCTGCCGCCTGGCACCGGACGTTGCGCCGGCCGTGGGCGAGACCCTGACCCTGCAATTCGATCCATCGAAAGTGCTGCTGTTCGATGCCAAGACCGGGGAGCGCCTGGGGGTGGCCGGTCTGCCAAAAACCGAAGTTCACAGCGCCAACGTCACCCAGTTCAAAAACCGCTGAAGATCAAAAACTGTAGGAGCCAGGCTTGCCGGCGAAAGCGATTTCAGTGATGCCTTCGCCGGCAAGCCTGGCTCCTACAGGGGGGATATGCGGTGGGCGGCCTGTCGCGCATCGCAACCGATGTAACCGCGTTAGATAAAAACAGTTAATAACAATAAAACGAGGATGTAGGGATGAAGAAGAACAACAACGCTCAGCTTATCTGCCAGTTGTCGGCAATTGCGGCAATGATGCTGGCCGGTAGTGTGCACGCGGCTGACGCGTTCAGCGCCGATTCCGAATGGATGACCGGTGATTGGGGTGGTGAGCGGACCAAGCTGATCGAGCAAGGCATCGACATCAAGATGGACTACGTCGGTGAAGTGGGCAGCAACCTTCACGGCGGCTTCAACGACGACAAGACAGCGCGTTATGCCGACCAGTTTGGTTTGGGCGTGGCACTGGACCTGCAAAAATTGTGGGGCTGGGATAACACCCAGGCGAAGATCCAGCTGACCAACCGTAACGGCGAAAACATCTCCAATGACCGTGTCGGCGACCCGCGTGCCGGCACCTTGAGTTCCTCCCAGGAAGTCTACGGTCGCGGCCATATGGTCCGTCTGACCCAGTTGTGGATCAAGCACCAGTTCCTCGACGGCAAACTGGACGTCAAGGCCGGTTACTTCGGCGAAGGCGAAGACTTCAACACCTTCCCTTGCGAGTTCCAGAACCTGGCGTTCTGCGGTTCCCAGGTGGGTAACTGGGCGACCAACATCTGGTACAACTGGCCGGTCATGCAGGCTGCGGTCCGCGTGAAGTACAACATCTCGCCTGAGTTCTATGCGCAGATCGGCGCGTACAACCAGAACACGTCGCAACTGGAGCACGGTAACGGCTTCAAGCTCAGCGGCAGTGGTACCAACGGCACCGTCCTGCCGGTCGAACTGGTCTGGTTGCCTAACCCTAACAACCTGCCGGGCGAATACCGTGTCGGTTACTACAAAAGCACGGCTGATGCCAATGACGTTCGTGAAGACGACAACGGTGCTGATGCTGCCACCAGTGGCAACGCTTACCGCAGCCACGACAGCAAGTCCGGCTACTGGTTCGTGGCGCAGCAACAGCTGACCGACCACAACGGTGACAAGAGCCGTGGCCTGACCGTTTCGGCCAACGCCACGTTCCACGACAAGGACACCAACTTCGTCGACAACTACCAGTCGTTGATGTTTGTGTACAAAGGCCCGTTCGATGCCCGTCCGAAAGATGACGTCGGTATCGGTTTCGCGCGTATTCATGTCAACGATGACGTGAAGAAAAACGCCGAGCTGGTCAACGCCGCCAACAATGTCACGGACTACAACGATCCACGGTTCTCGCCACTGCGTACCACCGAGTACAACTACGAGATCAACTACGGCTTCCACGTTACCAACTGGCTGACCGTGCGTCCCAACCTGCAATACATCACTCACCCGGGCGGTGTGGATGAAGTCGACAACGCGCTGGTCGCCGGCCTGAAAATTCAGTCGGTGTTCTAACGCTGTTGCGATAAGCTCCTCTCTATGTGCGCATTTTTGCGGACAGCCCAGGCTGTCCGCTTTTTTTTGGGGGCGGCGCACCCCGGTGACAGCTGATTTTCAGGACCGTGGCACATGCATGAGCATCCGCTACAACGCTTCTTCAAATCCTTGCGCGAACGTCCGGTGTTTGCGTGGGAGCGCTATCAGATGCGCGATGTTTTGGTGATCGATCACCCGCTGTGTCAGGCGGTGTTCAGTCGTCAGGGCGCGCAGTTGCTGCACTTTCAGCCCAAGGGTCAGAAGCCCTGGCTCTGGTGCGCGGCGAAGTGGCCGCATGTCGGTGCAATTCGCGGCGGCGTGCCGGTGTGCTGGCCGTGGTATGGCCGCCATCCGAGCGAAAACGCCTGGCCGTCCCATGGCTGGGCACGCTTGCTGGACTGGAAGCTGCTCGACAGCCGTCACGACAATGATGGCGTGCGCCTGCACTGGCAATTGCAGTTGTGCGACTGGCAAGTGGACCTGCATGCCCACCTTGGCGAACGCATGGAGTTGCGCCTGAGCACCGAGCATCAGGACAGCCTGCCGTGCCAATTGAGCCAGGCATTGCACGCCTATTGGCGTATTGGTGATGTCGGTGAGATAGCGCTGTCTGGGCTCGACGGGGCGCAAGGTTACGACCAGTTGAACCGCCAGGTTTGTCAGCAGGAAGGCGAGTTGCGGGTAGAGGGTGGCTGTCAGCGGGTGTTCCAGCATGACGGCGAATTGCAGCTCAAGGACCACGCCTGGCAGCGGCAATTGTGCATCGATACCGGGGATGATGCGGACACGGTGGTCTGGCACCCGGGGACGCGTCCGCTATTGGGCGTGAGCTGGAACGAGATTTCCGAGTTTGTGTGTGTTGAAGCGGCGAGCGGCGGGACCGATAGCTTGAGCCTGGCGCCGGGGCAGAAGGCGCATTTGAGTTTGCAGGCGCGGGTGGGGGTTTAGTTCAGGGTTCGTGGTGTTGTCGCTGGCCTCTTCGCGGGCAAGCCTCGCTCCTACAGGTCACCCTGAACCTGTAGGAGCGAGGCTTGCCCGCGAAGACGGACTATCAGCCGACAAACTACTCAAACCTGATTAATTAAACTCATCCCCAATCGGATACCGACTCGCATTCAAACTCTCTTTGATCTTGCGCAAATGCGGCTGGAAATCCACGCCACGGCGCAACGTCATGCCGGTCGCCAGCACGTCCAGCACGGTGAGCTGAATGATCCGCGAAGTCATCGGCATGTAGATGTCGGTGTCTTCCGGCAGTGGAATGTTCAGGCTCAAGGTACTGGCCTTGGCCAGCGGCGAACCTTCAGCGGTCAAGCCGAGCACCGATGCACCGTTTTCCCGGGCGATACGCGCCACTTCCACCAGCTCGCGGGTGCGACCGGTGTAGGAAATGATCACGAACAACTCGCCGGTGTGGGCCACGGAGGCAATCATGCGCTGCATCAGTACGTCCGCATGGGCGGTGACGGCCAGGTTGAAGCGGAAGAATTTGTGCTGCGCATCCAGCGCCACCGGGGCTGAGGCGCCGAGGCCGAAGAAGTGGATCTGCCGGGCCTGGATCAGCAAGTCGACGGCGCGACTGATCAGGTTCGGGTCCAGCGCCTGCAAGGCACTGTCCAGCGACGCGATGGCGCTGCCGAAAATCTTCTTGGTATAGGCTTCCGGATTGTCGTCGGCCTCGACCGCACGGCTGACATACGCCGCGCCACTGGCCAGGCTCTGGGCGAGCTGAAGCTTGAGTTCCGGGTAGCCGCTGACGCCGAACGAACGGCAGAAACGGTTGACCGTCGGCTCGCTGACCTTGGAGGCCTGGGCGAGGGCGGCGATGCTGAACCGGGTGGCCTGCTGTGGGTTGAGCAGGATCACTTCGGCGACTTTGCGTTCCGCCTTGTTCAGGTCTTCAAGGCGATTCTGGATCTGTTCCAGTAAATTTCGCACGCGGTCCATATGATTTCCTTGGTGCACCTACACGAGTGCACTGCGATGCAAATAAGGGTGTTGCTATGCAAATTGGGCCTTTGATAGGGCCCCAAGCGGTGGCCTATCCTACTGATGGCTCCAACCGACCACCACTCGGAATCTGTATTTTGCGAAAATGTTGTGGTTATTACTACATTTTCTCTTGAGCGATGCCTTGAAAAAAGGTATTTGTAGCTTAACTTGATAAAAGAACAAACATCATGCCTTCGATTACGGTTGAACCGTGCACCTTTGCCTTGTTCGGCGCGCTTGGCGATCTGGCCCTGCGCAAGCTGTTTCCTGCCCTCTATCAACTCGATGGCGCAGGCCTGCTGCATGAGGACACGCGCATCATCGCGCTGGCCCGTGAGCCCGGTAGCGAACAGGAGCATCTGGCGTTCATCGCGTCCGAGCTGCGCCGCTACGTCGGTGCCAAAGAGCTGGACGAGGCGGTGGTCGAGCGCTTCCTGTCTCGTTTGAGCTACCTGCACGTCGATTTCCTCAAGGCTGACGATTACCTCGCCCTGGCCGAACTGGCCGGCAGCGCCCAGCGGGTGATTGCCTATTTCGCCACGCCGGCCGCCGTTTACGGCGCGATCTGCGAGAACCTGGCGAAGGTCGGTCTGGCCGAGAACACCCGCGTAGTGCTGGAAAAGCCTATCGGTTCGGACCTCGAATCCTCGCGCAAGGTCAACGACGCCGTGGCGCAGTTCTTCCCGGAGAACCGCACCTACCGCATCGACCACTACCTGGGCAAAGAGACCGTTCAAAACCTCATCGCCCTGCGTTTCGCCAACAGCCTGTTCGAAACCCAGTGGAACCAGAATTACATTTCCCACGTGGAAATCACCGTGGCCGAGAAGGTCGGGATCGAAGGCCGCTGGGGCTACTTCGACAAGGCCGGTCAGCTGCGGGACATGATCCAGAATCACCTGCTGCAACTGCTCTGCCTGATCGCCATGGACCCGCCGGCCGACCTGTCCGCCGACAGCATCCGTGACGAGAAAGTCAAAGTGCTCAAGGCGCTGGCGCCGATCAGTCCGGAAGGCCTGACCACGCAAGTGGTGCGCGGTCAGTACATCGCCGGTTACAGCGAAGGCAAATCAGTTCCCGGCTACCTGGAAGAACCGAATTCCAACACCCAGAGCGACACCGAAACCTTCGTCGCCCTGCGTGCCGACATCCGCAACTGGCGTTGGGCCGGCGTGCCGTTCTACCTGCGTACCGGCAAGCGCATGCCGCAAAAGCTGTCGCAGATCGTCATCCACTTCAAGGAACCGTCGCACTACATCTTCGCCCCGGAGCAGCGCCTGCAAATCAGCAACAAGCTGATTATCCGCCTGCAACCGGACGAAGGCATTTCCTTGCGTGTGATGACCAAAGAACAAGGCCTGGACAAGGGCATGCAGCTGCGCAGCGGTCCGTTGCAGCTGAATTTTTCCGACACCTGGCGCAGCGCACGGATCCCCGATGCCTACGAGCGGTTGTTGCTGGAAGTGATGCGTGGCAATCAGAACCTGTTTGTCCGTAAAGATGAAATCGAAGCCGCGTGGAAGTGGTGTGACCAGTTGATCGCCGGGTGGAAAAAATCCGGTGATGCGCCCAAGCCGTACGCGGCCGGGTCCTGGGGACCAATGAGCTCCATTGCTCTGATCACGCGGGACGGGAGGTCGTGGTATGGCGATATCTAATTTGCAATTGCCGCAGGGCGTCAGCGCCCATGCGTTCAAAAGCCCGGTGCTGCTGGCCGAAGGCCTGGCACTGCAGGTGGCCAGGCAACTGAGCGAGGCGATCGATGCTCGAGGTACGGCCACGCTGGTGGTGTCCGGCGGGCGCAGTCCGGTGGCGTTTTTCCAGCACCTGGCCAAGCAGACGCTGGACTGGTCGAACGTGGTGGTCAGCCTGGCGGACGAGCGCTGGGTGCCGGTTGAACATGCCGACAGCAATGCCGGTCTGCTCAAGCGTTACCTGTTGCAAGGCCCGGCGGCCAAGGCTCAGTTCCTGAGCCTGTACAGCGCCACCGCGAACCTGGAGCAAGCGGCCGAACAGGCTGATCGCCTGCTCGCCGAGCTGCCGACGATTGACGTGTTGGTGCTGGGCATGGGCGATGACGGCCACACCGCGTCGCTGTTCCCGAACAGCCCGAACCTGGCCGATGCCTTGAAAACCGACGGCAAGCGTCGTTGCTACCCGATGCTGGCGCCGACCGTGCCGCATCAGCGCCTGACCATGAGTCGTGCGCTGCTGACCTCGGCCAAACACAAGATTCTGTCGATTTCCGGTCAGTCCAAGCTGACCACCCTGAGTTTCGCGCTGGCCGGTGACGATGTCGCCGAAATGCCGATCCGCGCGTTTCTGCAACCCACGTTAGAGATTTACTGGTGCCCATGAGCCAAGGAACAGCCGCTATGACAACCCCATCCCCGACCGTTTCCATGGCGGACAAAGTTGCCCTGATCGACAGCCTCTGCGCCAAGGCGCGGATTCTGCCGGTGATCACCATCGCTCGCGAACAGGACGTGCTGCCATTGGCCGACGCCCTGGCTGCCGGTGGTCTTACAGCCCTGGAAGTGACCCTGCGTTCGCAGTTCGGCCTCAAGGCCATCCAGATCCTGCGCGAGCAGCGTCCGGAACTGGTGACCGGTGCCGGCACCGTGCTCGATCGCCAGATGCTGGCCGCTGCCGAAGCCGCCGGTTCGCAATTCATCGTGACGCCGGGCATCACCCGTGACCTGCTCGAAGCCAGTGTCGCCAGCCCGATTCCACTGCTGCCAGGCATCAGCAACGCCTCGGGCATCATGGAAGGCTACGGTCTGGGCTATCGCCGCTTCAAGCTGTTCCCGGCGGAAGTCAGCGGCGGCGTTGCGGCAATCAAAGCCTTGGGCGGCCCATTCGGCGAAGTGAAATTCTGCCCGACTGGCGGCGTCGGCCCGGCCAATATCAAGAGCTACATGGCGTTGAAAAACGTGATGTGCGTGGGCGGTAGCTGGATGCTTGATCCGGAGTGGATCAAGAACGGCGACTGGGCCCGCATTCAGGAATGCACCGCCGAGGCCTTGGCGCTGCTGGACTGACCTGCTTTTACTCAACACTTCGTTGTGTGTTCTACGGCTTTACGGTGCGCTTGGTCGGTGCACCGTTTTTTTTTGCCCAAAGAAAGCCCCCGTAGGAGCAAAGCTTGCTTGCGAAGGCGTCAGTCCAGTCACATCCGATGCTGACTGTACCGACGCCTTCGCAAGCAAGCTTTGCTCCTACAAGGACATCATGCGATACATAGTTACCGCATCTCGCCGCCGGTCCCGCGTTAACCTGCGTTCATCTTATGGAAGAGAGAACGTCATGGACGACAACACCTCAGTGACATCCGCACAACCGGCTTACCTGCTGTCACCCGAACAGATCGCCGGTCCGTATTTTCGCAACCCGAAACTGATCAGACGAAACATCAGCGAAGGACTGGACGGTATTCCGCTGGTGCTGCGATTGACGATCATCGATGCGATGACCCGTGAGCCCGTCAACGGGGCCATCGTCGATATCTGGCATTGCAATGCCCGCGGCGCCTATTCGGGGTGGAGCAAGGTCAACCCGGACAAGGAAGTCGATGTCGGCGATATCGGCGCGATTCCGCGTACCGACGACGACACGTATCTGCGCGGCGGGCAATTCACCGACCAGAAGGGCATCGTGCGTTTCACCACGATCTATCCGGGGTTCTATGCCGGTCGCGCGCTGCACATACACGTCGCGATTCGAGTGACCGCCGGCAACAACTACCTCGAAGAGCGCCACGTTGCCTGGGTCGGCCAGCTGTACTTCCCCGAAGTGGCCTCGCGCTCGGTGCTCAATGCCAGGGAATACAGCGGCCGAACCGTCACCGCGCTGACCAACGACGAAGACTATTTCTACACCAGCATGGGTGGCGAAGCCTCGACCCTGAACGTTCACACCCTCGGTCGAGATTCGAAAGAAGACGGTTTTTTCGGGCAGATGACCATTGGCATCGACACGTTCGCGATTTCATCACAGCTCAAGCCGGAGGACTTCGACAAGTACACCGTGTGACGTCAGCGCAGCTCGTTCAGTGCCTCGCTCAGCGCATCCATGTCTGCTGCAGTGGTGGTCAGCCCCGGCGTGATGCGGATGCACGGGCCACTCGCTGCGCCGCTGCGCACCACGGTAAACAGGTTGAAGTCCTTGAGCAGCCGCCCGGCCATCGCTTGTTGGTCGGTATGCCGGGTAAAGCGCATCGACGTGATGCCGCAATACAGTCGCGGATCGTCCGGGGTCATGACGTCGATGCCCGGCAAGTCACGTACGGCGCTGACCCAGCGGTTGCGCAGGTAATTGAGCCGGGCGCCCTTGGCGGCAGAACCGCCCATCGCCCGATGTTCTTCGAACACCAGCGGCAGGGTCAGCAACGCCGGGATGTTGGGTGTGCTGTACGGCGTGCGGGCGCGAATGTCGGTGATCGGGAAATGCATCTCGCCCATGTCCGGGTCGATGTCGGCAAGGCGCTCCGGGGCGATGTAGATGAAGCCCAGGGTCAGCGGCGCACCGATCCACTTGTGCAGGTTGAAACCGGCGAACGCGATGCCGAGGTCATCGAGGCTGAACTCGATCTGGCCGAGCGCATGGGCGCCGTCGAGGATCACGTCGATCCCGTGTTCCCTGGCGGCGGCCGCAATCGCCTGCACCGGCATCACCAGGCCGGTGCGGTGAGTGACGTGAGTCAGGGCCATCAATTTGAGCTTTGGGTAACGCACGAAGGCGTCGCGGTAAGTCGCCAGCAGGCTGTCGAAACTGGCGGGGTGGGCGTGTTCGATCTCGATCACTTCCACGCCGCGATGCCGGGCCAGCCAACGCATGGCACCTTTGACCGTGTCGTATTCCAGGTCGCAGATCAGCACCTGATCACCGGGTTGCAGACGATTGTAATTGCGGATCAGCGATTGCAATCCGTCCGAGGCGTTGCGGGTGAAGGCGACGGATTCGGTTGTTACGCCCATCAGGTCGGCGAGACGTTTCACGATCGCCAGGTTTTCACCCTGTTCAAAACGCTGGCGTACATGCACCGAGTTGCCGCGGTTGATGAGTTCGATGTTGCGCTGGTATTCCTCGATCACCGTGCGCGACATGCGGCCGAAGTAACCGTTCTCGAGGTTGATCGGGCCGGGTTCGACGGCATAGCGGTCGGCAAAGGTTTGCCAGAACATTTCATCACGGGCACGGCGGGTGTTATCGGGCATGGGGACGGCTCAGTGGCGAGGGGCGGGTTTGCCGTGTTTGGCGCGCAGCGGTTCAAGCAGTTCCGACAAGCCGTTGTGATCGATTTCCTGCATCAGGGCCAGCAGTCCGCCCAGTTCGCCATGGGGGAAACCTTCCCGGGCAAACCAGTTCAGATAGGGGCCGGGCAGGTCGGCAATGATGCGGCCCTTGTATTTGCCGAAGGGCATTTCGCGGGTAATCAGCAGTTCGAGTTTTTCAGGGTTCATCAATCGATCGTCTTGATTCAACAGCCTTGGAAAATACAGGCATTCTGCATGCAGGCCAATTGACAGATCATGCAAAAAAAACGGATACAGATTTTCTCTTTAAAACTAAGTTATTGAAAATTAACAAATAAATTATCAGTTCAAGGCTGGCATGCAGGGTGCAATACCTGTTGCATCTTTCATCAACCCGCAAGGAATTGAAAAATGACCGACATTAATAAAGAAGCGATCTCTGTACTCAACGACCTGATTGAAACCAGCAAAGATGGTCAGGAAGGGTTCAAGACCTGCGCTGAAGACATCAAGCATCCAGAACTGAAAACCCTGTTCATCTCTCGCTCCGCCGACTGCGCCACTGCGGCTTCCGAACTGCAGGCTGCGGTGCGTTCGATGGGCGGCGATCCGGAAACTTCCACCAGCGTCAGTGGAGACCTGCACCGCCGTTGGGTCGACGTGAAAGCGGTGTTCACCGGCAAGGATGAAGAAGCCGTGCTGAACGAAGCCGAACGCGGTGAAGATCATGCACTGAAGGCTTACCGAGAAGCCATCGAGAAAATCAACAAGCACAACCTGGTGGGCATTCGTGACCTGGTTGAACGTCAGTATCACGGCGTGCAACGCAATCACGATCAGGTGAAAGCCCTGCGTAATCAGGCTCGCGCACGCTCGTAAGCGCGCAAAGCCTGTCAAAAACGCCAGCCAGCCTGGCGTTTTTTTGTGCCTGGGTTTTAGTGCTGGACGCCTGATAGATAGCTAGCTAATAATTTGATTTCCCGGTCACTTCGATGAACCCGACTATCGTTAAATCGTCCTTTCAAGAGTGCTTTACGTGCCTATCACTTTGCAGGCTTTATTCGCGCCTGACCGCCGCGCCTTGCAGTTCGCGATCAAGACGTTACTCGGTGGCGGCCTGGCACTGTGGCTGGCATTGCGCTGGGGCCTGGAGCAACCGGCCTGGGCGTTGATGACAGCGTTCATCGTCGCTCAACCGTTGTCCGGGATGGTGGTGCAAAAGGGCTTGGCGCGGCTGCTGGGGACGCTGATCGGGACGTTCATGTCGGTGGTGTTCATGGGCCTGTTCGCCCAGACGCCGTGGCTGTTTTTGCTGGCGTTGGCGTTGTGGCTCGGGTTGTGTACGGCGAGTTCGACGCTGCTGCGCAGTGCCTGGTCCTATTCGTTTGTGCTGGCCGGTTACACGGTGGCGATCATCGCGTTACCCGCCATCAGCCACCCGCTGACGGTGTTCGACCAAGCCGTGGCGCGCTGCACGGAAATCTGTCTGGGCATTCTCTGCGCCACCGCCGCCAGCGCGCTGCTATGGCCGATGCGCGTCGAACGGCAACTGGCGGATCAGGCGCGAACGGCGTGGCAGAGTGGGATGAACGCCGCACGCGCAACCCTGGCCGGCGACGGTCAGGCGCGCAAGGGGCTGCTGGAAATCCTCGGCCGCATCGTCGCGGTGGATGCCCAGCGCGAACATGCCTGGTTCGAAGGCGGGCTGGGTCGGCAGCGTGCGCGGGCCATCAGCGGATTGAGCCAGAAACTGTTGATGTTGCTGCGCATTGCGCGCTCGGTGCGCCGGCAATGGAAGCAGCTTGAACCGCAGGAAGCCGAGCAATTGATGCCGTGGATGACCGAGGTTCAGCAAGCGCTCGCCAGCCCGGACACCGCAGCGCTGCAAACTTTGCGACCGCGCTTGCTCGACGCCAGCCATGACCCGCAGATCAGCTCCGCGCAAAGTTACTGTCTGGTCCGTTTCACCCTGCTGATGGATACCGCGATGGCGGCGAGCGCGGCATTGACGGCGGTGGAGGAGGGCAAGGAAACCGTCGACCCGCCGCGCACCCTGACACCGCACCGCGACCTGTCTTTGGCGCTGGTGTTCGGCGCGCGCAGTGCCTTGGCGTTTCTGGTGGTGTCGTGTTTCTGGTTGGCCACTGCATGGCCCGCCGCATCGGGCGCATTGGTGCTGACGTGTGTGGTGTGCAGCCTGTTCGCCAGTCGCGAAAACGGCGCGCAAATCGGCATGAGTTTCATGCGCGGGATATTTCTGGCGATCCCGGCGGCGTTTTTTGTCGGGCAGATTCTGCTGCCGCAATGGAGTGGTTTTGCGCTGCTCTGCATGGGCATGGGCGTGCCGTTGTTTTTCGGTGCGCTGGGCATGGCCAGGCCGCAGATCGGTGCCACGGCCACGTCGTTCTGTCTGCATTTCATCGTGCTGGTGTCACCGCTCAACGCGATGAAGTTTGATGTCGCGACGTTCTTCAACAGCGCTCAAGCCATGGTGGTGGGCGTCGGTGCGGCGGTGCTGGCCTTCCACTTGCTGATCCTGCGCAACCCGACGTGGCACGGTCGGCGTTTGCTGGCGGCGACCCTCGACGACCTGGTGCGCCTGACCCGGCGCAACCTGCGCGGTGCCGAAAGCTGGTTCGGCGGACGCATGGCCGACCGCTTGCTGCAACTGGCGCGGCACTATCCGGAACTGCCGGAACCGGCGCGCAGCCGCTGGGACGACGGCTTGCTCGGTCTCGATATTGGTGACGAGCTGCTGCATTTGCGCTTGAGCCTGGCGGCGGCGCAGGCACCGGTCAATGCAGCGCAGCGGCGTTATCTCGAACAACTGGAAAACATCCTCGAACAAGGCCCGGCCGGCCACTGCGCGGATGCGCTGGAACAACCCAGCGAAGAATTCTTGAAAACCTTGTACGCGTTGCCACCCAGCGACCCGGTGAAACTGGCCCAGGGCGCGGTGCTGCAATTGCAGAACAGCTGGCGCGCCTGGTGCCATCAACAGGAGCAAAGCCATGGGCTTGCGTGAATGGTCGGTGGGCGGCGTGCTGCTCAGTCCGTTTTTGATTTATGTGGTGCTGGCGCTGCTGGTCACCGGGGGCTTGCGCCTGCTGTTGCGCCTGACCCCGGCCGGTCGCTGGATCTGGCACGAAGCGTTATTCGATTGCGCCTTGTACGTCTGTGTATTGACCCTGATCACCGTCGTCCTCGGACCTTTATAAGGAGTTGAACATGCGTACACCCGTGCGTGTCGCGGTAACCCTGTGCCTGGTGGTGCTGGCGATTTTTGCCGGTTTCCATTTGTGGCAGTACTACATGCTCACGCCGTGGACCCGGGACGCGCGGATTCGTGCCGACGTGGTGGTCATCGCCCCGGATGTGTCGGGCTGGGTGCGTGAACTCAAGGCCTTCGACAACCAGCCGGTGAAGGCCGGCGATCTGTTATTGAGCATTGACCGCGACCGTTTCGAAGCGGCGCTGGAGAAGGCGCAAGCGGTGGTGCAGACCCGTCAGCAGCAACTCAACCTGCGCGAGCGCGAAGCCAGCCGTCGCGCCAGCCTCGGCCCGCAAGCGATCAGTGCCGAGCTGCGCGAAAATGCGCAAATCAACGCCGGTATCGCTCGTGGCGAACTGCGTGAAGCCCAGGCCGAAGCCAAGGTCGCCGAGCTCAATCTCGCCCGCAGTCAGGTCCACGCGCCCCGCAGCGGCCACATCACCAACCTGCGCCTGGCCCAGGGCAATTACGTGAATGCCGGGCAACCGGTGATGGCGTTGATCGATGATTCAACGTTTTATGTGCAGGCGTATTTCGAAGAAACCAAACTGCCGCGGATTCGCGTCGGCGATCCGGTGAAGGTCTGGTTGATGAGCGCGGGCGAGGCGCTGGATGGGCAGGTGGAAAGCATCAGTCGCGGGATTACCGATCGCAACACCACGCCGGATGGGCAGTTGTTGGCGGAGGTGGAACCGACATTCAACTGGGTGAGACTGGCGCAGCGGATTCCGGTGCGAATCAAACTGGACAAGGTGCCCGAGGGGATCAATTTGAGTTCGGGGATGACGGCGAGTGTGCAGGTGCAGGAAGGACCATAAGATCAAAAGATCGCAGCCACTGTAGGAGCCGGTTTGCCGGCGATGGGATCAACGCGGTTTCCTTGAGATACCGAGGCGTACGCATCGCCAGCAAGCCGGCTCCTACAGTTGAGCGCCGTACTTAGCC
The DNA here is from genome assembly GCF_949768225.1 of Pseudomonas sp. IT-P44. NCBI lineage: Bacteria > Pseudomonadati > Pseudomonadota > Gammaproteobacteria > Pseudomonadales > Pseudomonadaceae > Pseudomonas > Pseudomonas sp. IT-P44. The sequence continues at coordinate 45,357 of NZ_CATKQM010000079.1, forward strand.
GATGCTGATCGCCGGCAGACTAGTCAACGTCACGGTCTGCTGTTTGCGCGGTGCCAGAATCTCCGCCTCGCCATCCACCACCAACTCATCGCGCTGGTTGAACACGCGGGTGGCAATGCGCACACGGAATTTCGGCAACTTCTCCAGAATCTCCAGGCGCACCGTCAGCGTGTCGCCAAGCTTCACCGGCTTCTGAAAGCTCATCTGCTGACCGATATAAATAGTCCCCGGCCCAGGCAACTCGCAGGCAACCGCAGCACTGATCAACGCGCCACTGAACATGCCGTGCGCGATGCGTTCCTTGAACATGGTGCCGGCGGCGAATTCGGCGTCCAGATGCACCGGGTTGTGGTCACCCGACATGGCGGCGAACAGCTGAATGTCACGCTCTTCGACCGTCTTGCTGTAGCTGGCGGTCTGGCCGACTTCGAGGGCTTCGTACGGGGTGTTGGTAACCTGGGTCATCTGTTTCAATTCCTGTGACAAATAAAAAAACCACAAAAAAACTATTCGGATCGGGGCGGGCGGCGGTGGTTCAGGGCTTGTGCGATCCAGCCCAGCACATCGGCCGTCACCTCATCGCGGTTGCTCTCGTTGAACAGTTCGTGCCGTGCCTGCGGATAAATCGTCAGTTGCAGGCTCTGGCTGCCCGCGGCGCGTAGCGCATCGGTCAGATCTTTCAGACGCTTGCCTTCGCTCACCGGATCACATTCACCGCCTATCACCAGCAACGGCAGGCCCGGATCGATCTGAGCGAGATTGGACGCTTTGCTGATTTGCTGCAAGCCGCCGAGCAAATCGATCCACAGTTGGTTGGTGCAGCGGAAGCCGCAGAGCGGGTCGTTGGCGTACAGATCGACCTCCACCGGGTCGCGGCTAAGCCAGTCGAACCGGGTGCGGGCCGGTTTGAAGGCCTTGTTGAACGAGCCGAACGACAGCCATTCGATCAGCGCACTACGGCCCTTCGGCCCTTGGCGCAGTCGTTCCAGGCGGGCAATCTGCCGCGCCGCGCGATAAAGCGCCACGGGCTGGAAGTTCGAACCGCTGAGCACCGCGCCGTGCAGGCTGGCGCTGTGATGCAGCAGATAAGCCTGGGCGATGTAGCTGCCCATGCTGTGGCCGAGCAACACGATCGGCACGCCGGGATGATGCTGGCCAATGTGCTGATTGAGGCTGGCGAGGTCGCCGACCACCTTGCACCAGCCATCGTCGTCGGCGAAATGACCGAGTGTCCCGTTTTCGGCAGTTTTGCCATGTCCACGCAGGTCCGGCGCGTACACACCGTAGTCCTGTGCGCAGCACTTTTCTGCCAGGCGCGCATAGCGACCGCTGTGTTCGGCCATGCCGTGGGCTAGCAGGATCACCGCTTTCAACGGTGCAGCGGGCAGCCACTGGTTGACGAAGAGGCGGCTGCGGTCACTCGCGGTCAGCCAGAAGGTGTCGTGGATCATGGCGATTCCTTTGCATGGGCTCGGCCCATTGTATAGCGCATCCTGCGCTTGCCGTCTGATCAGGCCGCACCACGGCAACGAGATTCACACGGTCAATGACGGTTGTTGGCATATTTGCCTGATTCGCCATAGCTGCTAGTGTCCGTGAAGCTCCGCTTTTTCAAAGGTGACACAAAAGCGGCCCCGGATAGGTTCAGGTAAAGAGGACAAGAACAATGCAACCTGATTTCTGGAATGACAAACGCCCGGCCGGCGTACCCCTGGACATTGAACAAGGGGCTTACAAGTCGGTAATCGAGGTGTTCGAGCGTTCCTGCAAAAAATTTGCTGACCGCCCGGCCTTCAGCAACATGGGCGTCACCCTGACCTACGCCGAACTGGAACGCTACAGCGCCGCGTTCGCCGGTTACCTGCAAGCCCACACCGACCTGGAGCCCGGCGATCGCATCGCGGTGCAGATGCCCAACGTCCTGCATTACCCGATTGCCGTGTTCGGTGCGTTGCGCGCCGGGCTGATCGTGGTCAACACCAACCCGCTGTACACCGCGCGGGAAATGCGTCATCAGTTCAAGGACTCCGGTGCCCGGGCACTGGTTTACCTGAACGTATTCGGGCAGAAGGTCCAGGAAGTGCTGGCCGACACCGACATCCAGTACCTGATCGAAGCGAAGATGGGCGACCTGATGCCTGCCGCCAAGGGCTGGCTGGTCAACACGCTGGTCAGCAAGGTCAAGAAAATGGTCCCGGACTACGCTTTGCCGCAGGCGATCTCCTTCAGGAGCGCGCTGCGTCTGGGCCGGGGCCTGGGCATCAAGCCGTTGAACGCCGGACTCAACGATATCGCCGTGCTGCAATACACCGGCGGCACCACCGGGCTGGCCAAGGGCGCGATGCTGACCCACGGCAACCTGGTGGCGAACATGCAGCAGGCGCGCGCCTGCCTCGGCCAGTTCGGCGCTGACGGTCAGCCATTGTTGCGCGAAGGGCAGGAAGTGATGATCGCGCCGCTGCCGCTGTACCACATCTATGCATTCACGGCGAATTGCATGTGCATGATGGTGACCGGCAACCACAACGTGCTGATCACCAATCCACGAGACATCAAGGGTTTCATCAAGGAGCTGAAAAACTGGCGGTTCTCGGCGTTGCTGGGGCTCAACACGCTGTTCGTCGCGTTGATGGACCATCCGGACTTCAAGACCCTGGATTTCTCCAGCCTCAAACTCACCAACTCCGGCGGCACTGCGCTAGTCAAGGCCACCGCCGAGCGCTGGGAGCAACTGACCGGTTGCCGCATCACCGAAGGTTACGGCCTGACCGAAACCTCACCGGTGGCGTGCACCAACCCGTACGGCGACAAATCGCGGATCGGCACGGTCGGCCTGCCGGTGCCGGGCACTACGCTGAAAGTCATCAACGATGAAGGCGTCGAGCAACCGTTGGGCGAGCGCGGCGAACTGTGCATCAAGGGCCCGCAGATCATGAAGGGCTACTGGCAGAAACCCGAAGCCACTGCCGAAGTGCTGGATGCCGAAGGCTGGTTCAAGTCCGGCGACATCGCGGTGATCGACCCGGACGGTTTTGTGCGCATTGTCGACCGCAAGAAAGACATGATCATCGTCTCGGGTTTCAACGTGTATCCGAACGAAATCGAAGACGTGGTGATGGCTCACCCGAAAGTCGCCAACTGCGCCGTCATCGGTGTGCCGGACGAACGTTCGGGCGAGGCGGTGAAGTTGTTTGTGGTGGCGCGTGAGTCGGGGGTCAGCCTTGAAGAGTTGAAGGCTTACTGCAAGGAAAACTTCACCGCGTACAAAGTGCCCAAGCACATCGTGTTGCGTGAGTCGTTGCCGATGACGCCAGTGGGCAAGATTCTGCGGCGGGAGTTGCGGGATATCGCGTAACCGATAAATGGCCGCGTTTCGCGCGGTTCGCGGGCAAGCCTCGCTCCTACAAGGTCAGTGTTGTTCATAAGGTAATGAACGACACAAAACCTGTAGGAGCGAGGCTTGCCCGCGATGCTTTTAAGGCGGAGGCCCCGATTTTCGGGGCTTTCAGCAACATATAGGTTTTTTGCTCTAAAATGACCGCTTGTCATTCTTGAGTCACTAATGTGACTGTAGAGGCCGCTTTTGGCTCTAGTCGGCCCTTGGCAAAGCTGCTACTCTCGGCGCGCTTTGTGACCTCTCGGCCTCTGTAAAAAGCCCAGACTCACCAATAATCAAACACCAATAATAATCGCATCAAATGCGGTATTTGAATTCGCGTTGCTGAGGAGTGGGCTTCCATGATCGAAGACTTCTGGAAGGATAAGTACCCTGCCGGGATTGCTGCCGACATCAATCCGGACGAGTATCCGAATATTCAGGCAGTGTTGAAACAGTCCTGCCAACGCTTCGCCGACAAGCCGGCATTCAGTAACCTGGGCAAGACAATCACCTACGGTGAACTGTACGAATTGTCCGGTGCCTTTGCCGCTTACCTGCAACAGCATACCGACTTGCAGCCGGGCGATCGAATCGCCGTGCAACTGCCCAACGTCTTGCAGTACCCGGTCGCTGTGTTCGGTGCCATCCGCGCCGGGCTGATCGTGGTCAACACCAACCCGCTGTACACCGCGCGGGAAATGGAACACCAGTTCAACGACTCCGGCGCCAAAGCCCTGGTCTGCCTGGCCAACATGGCGCATCTGGCCGAGGCCGTCGTGCCGAAAACCGGCGTCAAGCACGTCATCGTCACCGAAGTCGCCGACCTGCTGCCACCGCTCAAGCGCCTGCTGATCAACAGCGTCATCAAGTACGTGAAGAAGATGGTCCCGGCGTATCACTTGCCCAAAGCCATCAAGTTCAACGACGTGTTGAGCAAGGGCCATGGCCAGCCAGTGGCTGAAGCCAACCCGGCCAGCAGCGACGTGGCAGTGCTGCAATACACCGGCGGCACCACCGGCGTGGCCAAGGGCGCGATGCTGACCCATCGCAACCTCGTCGCCAACATGTTGCAGTGCAAGGCGCTGATGGGTTCCAACCTGAATGAAGGTTGCGAGATCCTGATCACGCCGCTGCCGCTGTACCACATCTATGCCTTCACCTTCCATTGCATGGCGATGATGCTGATCGGCAACCACAACATCCTGATCAGCAACCCGCGCGACCTGACGGCGATGGTCAAGGAACTGTCGAAGTGGAAGTTCAGCGGCTTCGTCGGCTTGAACACGCTGTTCGTGGCCCTGTGCAACAACGAAGGCTTCCGCAAGCTGGATTTCTCGGCGCTGAAAGTCACCCTGTCGGGCGGCATGGCCCTGCAACTGGCCGCGGCCGAACGCTGGAAAGCGGTCACCGGTTGCGCCATCTGCGAAGGTTACGGCATGACCGAAACCAGCCCGGTGGCCACCGTGAACCCGATCCAGAACATCCAGATCGGCACCATCGGCATTCCGGTGCCGTCGACCCTGTGCAAAGTCATCGACGATGCCGGCGTTGAACAACCGTTGGGCGAAATCGGCGAACTGTGCGTGAAAGGTCCGCAGGTGATGAAGGGCTACTGGCAGCGTCAGGAAGCCACCGACGAAATGCTCGACAGCGAAGGCTGGTTGAAGACCGGTGACATCGCGCTGATCCAGCCTGACGGCTACATGCGCATTGTCGATCGCAAGAAAGACATGATCCTGGTGTCCGGTTTCAACGTGTACCCGAATGAGCTCGAAGACGTGCTCGCGACCCTGCCGGGCGTGCTGCAATGCGCGGCCATCGGCGTGCCGGACGAGAAGTCGGGCGAGGCGATCAAGATTTTCATCGTCGCCAAACCGGGCGTGACCCTCACCAAGGAGCAAGTGATGGAGCACATGCGTGCGAACGTCACCGGCTACAAAGTGCCGAAAGCCGTCGAGTTCCGCGATGCGCTGCCGACGACCAACGTTGGCAAGATCCTGCGTCGGGAATTGCGTGATGAAGAGCTGAAGAAGATCAACGCGAAGAAGACCACCGCGTAATCCAGCAAAAAGCCCCGCAGATGCGGGGCTTTTTGTTGGCTGACTTGAAAGGTTCGTTGTCTGATCGATTGCCATCGCGAGCAGGCTCGCTCCCACATTTTTGTCCGCGTTCTATCAGGATGAATGCGATCAACTGTGGGAGCGAGCCTGCTCGCGAAGCTTTTGATTTTCTTTTGGGTTATTGGCGGAACGGCGCGAAATTGACGTTGGTGCCCGCCGGGCGCATGTCCTGCAGGTACGAATCCTTGTCCGCACTCAGTTCCAGGCTCAGCGCAGCCTTGCGCTTGCCCTGGTTACGCACCACCAGCCCTTCGAGCTTCTCGCGCAGGAACACCGTCGGCACTTTCAGGTGCAGCAGTTCGTCGGTGTCCGGCGTGTGCATCAGCAGGTGAATCCATTCGTACTGACCAATGGCCAGGCGCGCCACCGGGAGATCGAACCACCAGATGTTGCGGTTACGGTTCAATTCGGCGAAATGGCAGTTGTTGACGCCAAGCACAGCACCGCCGAGTTCCTGGTTTCTGCGGGCAATGGCCTGCTTTTTATCGAGTTTCATAACATTCCTACGGGATTGGATCTTCAGGGCCGTGGCCTGAATACGTTGCGCATTCTCGGGGGTTGGTCGGCAAACATAAAGCCCAACCTGCACGGAACGATGAAATGTCGTTTTTGTGTCAGTCTGAACTTGCACACGGAAATTGTTTCAAAGTCGCCAAGTAGGCTACTTTGATGTAGAAAACGGCCCCTGAGTCGCCACGACTTCAACCCCATTGCGGCGAAAGGAGACGCTAATGATTTTCCCGGACATGAAAGGTGTGCCCCTCCATCGCGTGATGGTGCGCACGGTCACCGAGTTCGTCGCCGACGAGATGTCGACCTATGCCTCGGCGTTGGCCTATCAAATGCTGTTTTCGTTGTTTCCCTTCATTCTTTTTCTGATTGCCCTGATCGGTTTCCTGCACCTGCCGGACTTCTTTTCCTGGCTGCGCCTGCAATCGGAACTGGTCTTGCCACCCCAGGCGCTGGAGCAGGTGAACCCGGTGATCGACCAGCTCCAGCAATCCAAGGGGGGCTTGCTCTCGGTCGGTATCGTCATCGCGCTGTATACGGCCTCGGCCGGCGTGCGACTGATGATGAGCGCGATGAACGCCGCGTATGACGTGGTCGAAGGCCGGCCGTTCTGGAAGCGTTTTCCGCTGTCGGTTTTCTACACGATCGGCATTGCCGGGATGTTGCTGATTGCCGCCGCGCTGATGGTGCTTGGGCCGCAAGTGATGGGCTGGATCGCCGCGCAGGTCGGCCTTGAAGACTTTATTGTCACGGTCTGGACCATCGCTCGCTGGCCGGTCATCGTGATCCTGATGATGATTGCCGTGGCGCTGATCTATTACGTCATGCCCGACGTCAAACAGGAGTTTCGTTTCATCACCCCAGGCTCGGTGCTGGCGGTGGTGGTGTGGATCATCGCGTCGTTGGGCTTTGCGTTTTACGTCAAGACCTTCGCCAACTACAACGCCATGTATGGCAGTATCGGCGCGATCATTGTGCTGTTGCTGTACTTCTATATTTCTGCGGCGGTGTTGTTGCTCGGTGCGGAGATGAATGCGGTGATCGAACACATGTCGCGCGAAGGCAAAGACCCTGGCGAAAAAGTCGCCGGTGAACACGGTCCTGTCCACGAAGAGAAACATCACGTTTCCGGACTGGGCCGGGATCACTCGGTGAAACCACCCACTGACGAAGTCATCAAATGATCCGTGAAATCCTGAAAATGGGCGACGAGCGCCTGCTGCGCATTGCGCCGCCGGTCCCCGCCGAGATGTTCGACAGCCCCGAGCTGTGGCAACTGATCGACGACATGTTCCAGACCATGGAAAGCGTCGGCGGGGTGGGCCTGGCCGCGCCGCAGATCGGCGTTGACCTGCAACTGGTGATCTTCGGCTTCGAGCACAGCGAGCGTTATCCGGACGCTGAAGCGGTGCCGCAGACGATCCTGATCAATCCGCTGATCACGCCGTTGAGCCCGGTGATGGAAGAGGGGTTTGAAGGCTGCCTGTCGGTGCCGGGATTACGCGGCGCGGTGAGTCGGTATCAGCAAATTCGCTATGAAGGTTTTGACCCGAAAGGCGAGCCGATCGTGCGCATCGCTTCGGGGTTTCACGCCCGAGTGGTGCAGCACGAGTGTGATCACCTGATCGGCCGGTTGTACCCGTCACGGATTACCGACTTCAGCAAATTCGGGTTTACCGAAGTGATGTTTCCGGATCTAGATCCCAACGCCGACGATTGAAATCACCATAATCCCCTGTGAGAGCGGGCTTGCTCGCGAATGCGCAGTGTCAGGCTACATCAATGCTGACTGACACTGCGCATTCGCGAGCAAGCCCGCTCCCACATTGGGTCCACACGCCTATCCAACCGGCTCCAGGCCCATCGCTATCATCGGTTTGCTGCGCGCATAACGGCTCAAGCGTTCGACCATCGCGTATGGCATGGGCGGATCGAAGGTAAACCCGCGACGCTCATAAAAACCCCGCAAGTCCGGGTGGCAGAACAGCCACACCGGTTGGTCGAGACCGTTCACCGCTTCGGCAATCAGCGTCGCTGCGATCCCTTGTTCACGACAGGCCGGGTCGACAAACAAACCGGTCAACCAATGCCCGCCCGAGACCGGACGCAAGCACAGCGCCGCAATGATCTCGTTGCGCCGGGCCACCCACAATTGAGCGTCGCGGACCGCTTTCATCGACGATTTGTGAGCGCGATAAAACTTGTTCATCAGGGGCCACAACGGCTCGGCGAGCAAGGTGTATTGAGTGTCGGTCATGGGGCGGGTCTGTGTGTGCGCAAAGCGGGCGATTATAAAAGAACGGGCGGCCGGGGATAGGTGTATACCTGATCTCACATCCCGTATGAGTGGAGTACGTATCATGGCCAAAGGCATGGATTCAAAAAAAGCAGCGAAGAAGAAACCGGCGAAAACCGCCGATGAAAAACGCGCGGACAAGAAGGCCAAGAAGGTGGGTGTGTTCGGCCATTGATCCCGCTTTAATCGATCGTTCCCACGTGAGCGCGGGAACGATCATCAAATAATCTGCAAGATTTCCCGATGCCATTGCACAGAAGGGGACTGGTCCCCGATCTGAGCAACGCCATGCCCCATTACTTCGATAGTGCCCACCGAGAAGAAATCGAAACCCTGCGCCAGCGCCTGACCGCTCGCACCGAGTGGCCGACCTGGTTTCTGCTGATCGGCGTGTACGGCGGCTGGTTCGGCATCATGCTGGCCAGCAATCGATTGGGCGTCTGGTGGAGCACGTTGCTGCTGATTCCGCTGGTGGTGCTGTGGTTGTCGGTGCAGCACGAATTGCTTCACGGTCACCCCACCCGCTGGACCACGCTGAACAAAATCCTCGGTTACGCACCGTTCGCCGTCTGGTACCCCTACACGTTGTATCGCGACAGTCATCTGCTGCATCACCGCGACGAAGACCTGACCTTGCCGGGCATCGATCCGGAAAGCCGTTACCTGAGTGCCGAGCGGTGGCAGGGCAGTTCCGTGTTTGAACAGAGCCTGCATTGGTTGAACAAAACCGTACTCGGACGCTTCATCGTCGGTGCGCCGCTGGCCTTGCTGGCGCTGGCGCGCGAAGAGCTTCAGCGCCTGAGATCGGGTGATCGACAGGCCTGGTTGATGTGGCTGACCCACGGCGCACTGACCGTGTCGATGTTGCTGTTCATCGCCCATTACAGCGTGGTGCCGGTGTGGCATTACCTGTTGCTGATCAGCGTGCCGGCGCTGTCGATTGCAATGATCCGCTCCTACTATGAGCACCGTCCCCATGCGCAACCCGAGCAACGCACCGTGCTCAATGAAGCCGGCTGGCCATGGCGCTGGTTGTTCCTGAACCTGAATTTTCATCTGGTGCATCACGACTTGCCGGGTCTGCCCTGGTACGACTTGCCCCGCGCCTACCACGCACGCCGCGAGCAATGGGTGGCGCGCAGCGGCGGGTTTCTGGTGCAGGGTTATGGTCAGTTATGGCGTGAGAACGGGATAAAGGCGATCGACAGCCCGAAACACCCCTTCCACTGATTGCCAACGCATCCCCCCTGTAGGAGCCGGCTTGCTGGCGATGGCGGTGTATCAGTCCCATCAATGCAACATGACACACCGCTATCGTCGGAACGCCGCCCGCAGCAAGCCGGCTCCTACACGGGGAATTTTGTTGTATGGGAAAATTTTGATGACTCAACACATCACCGAATTACTGATGTACGTCGCCCCCGAACCCATCCGCCAGGCCAACGAGCGTTGGCTGACGCGAATCCTCGCACGTCTGGGTGCCACCCGCCGCAATGCCGATGGGCTATCGCTGATGGACCTGTGGCTGGCCCCGCAGTTGCTGCTGACCCAAACCTGCGGCTATCCGCTGATGACCGCATTGCGCGGCCAGGTTCGGGTTATCGGCCGGCCTCGTTACGAACTGCCGGACAGCAGCGGCGGCAACCATTGCAGCCTGCTGTTGAGCCGTGCCGATGATTCACGCCGGACCTTGCCCGCGTTTTTCGGCAGCCGTGGCGTGATCAACGGCGAAGACTCCAACAGCGGCATGAACCTGCTGCGTCAACGACTCGCGCCGTTGCACCGCGACGGTCAGTTCTTCGCCAGCGTCGGCATCAGCGGCAGCCACCGCGAGAGCCTGCGCTGGCTGCGTGAAGATCAAGCCGACCTCGCCGCCATCGACAGCGTGACCTTCGCCTACCTGGCGCGGCACGCCGAAGAGGAAGTGGCGGGATTGCGCGTGGTGGTGCGTAGCGCGTTCAGCCCGACCTTGCCGTATATCACCGTTGCGACGGCGACCGATGAACAGGTAGAGGCGCTGCGGCAGGTGATGAACGATACGTTGCGGGAATTGCCCGATGTCGTCGAAGTCCTTGGGTTGCACGAGGTGTTGCCGGCCGGCGAGAGCGACTATCAGGTTGTTCTCGATTATCAGCAGGAAGCTGAGGCGTTGGGGTTTGGGCGGTTGCGTTGAGTAGAGATCGCCTTCGCGGGCAAGCCACGCTCCTACAGGTCTAGCGCTGCACCTGTAGGAGCGAGGCTTGCCCGCGAAGGCGATCCATCAAATTCCACTTTAATTCCTTAAATGAATATAAAAATGCATTTTAAGTATTATTAAAGAATAAGGCTCCTTGCTAGGATTCGCCTCACCGGACCACCGGACATTCAGCGACCCTAACCCTTGGAGCCTCTATGTCCGGCACCGACGTATCCCATCGAAACGACGTGGGCGGATTGTTCCGCGCCCATTACCCCTGGCTGTGCGCTCGGTTGCGCCAGTTTCTCGGGGCCAGTTCCAGCGTCGAAGACATCGCCGCCGAGACCTTCGCGCAACTGCTCGAATCGCCGGGTCTGACCCCGATCCGCGAGCCCCGCGCCTTGCTCACCACCATCGCCCGCCGGTTGATTTATCAGCTCTGGCGCCGTCGCGATCTGGAGCGTCAGCACCTCGATCAACTGCAACACCTCGATCAGCCCCAAGCGTCCTCGCCCGAGGAATTGCTGCAACTGACCCAGGCGTTGCACCGCCTCGACCGAACGCTTGAGCGTTTGCCGGGCAAAGTCCGGGCGACGTTCCTGTTGTCGCGCATCGATGGCCTGACGTACCCGCAAATCGCTGCCGAACTGGGCATTTCCCAGCGTTCCGTCAGCGTCTACATGACCCGCTCCCAAGCGTTGTGCGCCCAGCACAGCGCCAATGAACCCTTGCACCAGAGGTCCGCATGAAATCGATCAAAACCCTGCTCGGCAGTTCGCTGCTGGCCCTGAGCCTTGTGGCGACCCACGTTCCCGCCGCGGAACAAACCAAGCCGATCCACTTTGGTGACATCACCTGGGAAAGCGGCAGCCTGATCACCGAGATCCTGCGGCTGATCGTCGAAAAAGGTTACGGCTACCCGACCGACACTTTGCCGGGCAGCACCGTCAGCCTCGAAGCGGCATTGGCCAAGAACGACATTCAAGTGATCGGCGAAGAGTGGGCCGGGCGCAGTCCGGCGTGGGTCAAGGCTGCATCGGAAGGCAAAGTGTTCGGGCTGGGCGACACCGTCAAAGGCGCCACCGAAGGCTGGTGGGTGCCGGAATACGTGATCAAGGGCGACCCGGAGCGCGGGATCAAACCGTTGGCGCCGGAGCTGAAATCCGTCGCCGATCTGGCGCGCTACAAAGACGTGTTCCGCGACCCCGAAGACCCGAGTCGCGGACGCTTCCTCAACAGCCCGACCGGCTGGACTTCGGAGATCGTCAACAGTCAGAAACTCAAGGCCTACGACCTGACCACCAGCTTCGTCAACTTCCGCACCGGCTCCGGCGCGGCGCTGGATGCCGAAGTGGCCTCGTCGATCCGTCGCGGCAAACCGGTGTTGTTCTACTACTGGTCGCCGACGCCGCTATTGGGTCGCTTCAAACTGGTGAAACTCGAAGAGCCGCCGTTCGACGCCGAAGCCTGGAAGACCCTGGCCGATGCCAACAACCCAAACCCCAAAGGCACGCGCTCGATGCCGGCGAGCCTGGCGATAGGCGTGTCTGCACCGTTCAAGACGCAGTATCCGGATCTGGTGTCGTTCTTCGAGAAAGTCGATTTCCCGATCGATCTGCTGAACCAGACGCTGGCGCAGATGAGCGAAAAACGCCAGCAACCGCGTCAGGTGGCGGAAGCGTTTTTGCGCGATCAGCCGCAGATCTGGAAGGGTTGGGTGCCGGGTGAGGTGGCGACCAAGGTGAGTGCAAGTTTGTAATTTTTCGGCGTCTGTTACATCGATTTCGCGGGCAAGCCTCGCTCCTACAAAGGTATCGTTAATACTGTAGGAGCGAGGCTTGCCCGCGAATCAATCTAAAACCTTACACCAACTCCACGGCCAACGCCGCTTTCACCACCGGGCGCAAATCAACCCGCGCCTGAAACCGTGCCAACACCGGCCACTGATCCAAATCTATCGCAAACAACGGCGCCCACCGCAACACCGTAAACAAGTAAGCATCCGCAACGCTGAACCCACCCGCCAGCAGATAATCCTGGCGCTCCAGCGTCTGACACAACACCGCAAAGCGCTTGAACAATTTCTCCTTGATCAGCGCTTTCACCTCCTCGGGGAACTGCGCGTTGAACAGCCAACCCAGCCCGCCATGAATCTCCGTCGAAACGAAATTCAGCCACTCCTGCAACCGCACTCGCTCGAACGTCCCGTTCACGGGCGCCAGGTTCGCCTCGGGTCGCAGGTCCGCCAGGTATTGCAGGATCGCCGGGCCTTCAGTCAGCACGTCACCGTTGTCGAGTTGCAGCGCCGCGACGTAACCCTTCGGGTTGATGGCGAGGAAATCGGCACCGTTCGCGGTCCGTTTGGTGCGGTTGTCGACGCGGATCAACTCGAACGGCAGGTCCAGTTCACGCAGCACAATGTGCGGTGCCAGCGAGCAGGCTTGGGGGGCGTAATACAACTTCATCGGCAGGGCTCTGGTTGAGGATTTGTGCCAGTGTCATAGTGCGCGGCGCCCTCGGTAAAATTAATCTTTCAGAAAACTGCCATAAGGAAAGCTACTGCCATGATGAATCTGATGCACTGGCGAATGGTGGTGGCAGTGGCTGATACGGGCAACATTACCCGCGCGGCCGAGCGGGTCGGCATGACCCAGTCAGGCGCGAGCCAGGCGTTGGCGCTGATCGAAGAAACCCTCGGCGTGCAGCTGTTCACTCGGGAGAATCGCCAAACGCTGCCGACCGCTATCGGCCTGCCGGTCATCGAGCAGGCCCGGACCATGCTCGGCGCCCTGGAAAACATCCGCAGCACCGTCGATGCCGCGAAAGACATCCAGCGCGGGACGATTCGCCTGGCGAGTTTTCCCATGGTGCTGGCAACCTTTCTGCCACCGCTGCTGCGCACATTCAGCCGGCTTTACCCCGGCATTCAGGTGGTCGCGCTGGAAGTCAGCGACGATGAAGTGGAAGCACTGCTCGGCGCCGGTCTGGTGGATGTGGGTGTGGTGCTGAACCCGGCGCCGGAGCGCAATGCCGGGCGTTTGGGGCGCGATGCCTGGGTCGCTGTGTTGCCCGGCGGCCATCCCTTGGCACGCCGCTCGATTGAACAAGGCGTCACCCTCGCGGAGTTGGCAGACCAGCCGTTTGTGCTGGCCACGGGCGGCTGTTCGACCAACGCCCGTAGCCTGGCCGCCGATGCCGGTCTGCAACTGCGTGACGTTCGGGTCGAAGTCCGCGAGTGGAGCAGTGCGTTCACGCTGGTGCGCGAAAACATCGGTATCACCCTGGTGCCGGAAATGACCTTGCCCAGCCATCTTCAGGGGCTGCGTGTGGTGCCGGTCAAACCGCGTATTGATCGTGAGTTTGCCTTGGTGGTCGCTGCAAACAAACAACCCTCTGCGGCGGTGCAGGCATTGTTGAGCATGCTCGCTGAACACTGAATCAAGCGTTTGCTGAACCGTTTTTGTCCCCAATACTGGCCGACTAGTGGCCTTGCAAGCCTATTGCGGCTGGCTATGCTCAGTCCTGACGAACCATGTCGGTCGCCATGTGAAGGCCGGCATGCACGCTTCAGAGTGCGCACCCCAAGGCACCGATGCGAGCGGCAAGGAGTTTTACGATAAAGGGAGTTACTTATGAAAACGTTAGGGCTGGCCCGGTCCCGGGCTATCAAGAGACGGATGTCTTGATAAGAGCGTTGCCACATGGACTCTCCGATTCAACATCATTGATCACCTGACAGTTCCTCCCGTGGAGGAATGCGTGTGCCTGTTCCATGGAACGTTGTGGTGGATACGTTGAAAGACCGAAGAACTTTCATCAATCAAACGACCGCGCTTAGGGTGATACGACCATGTTTAACCTACATCACAAGGCTGACCTGCAGGAAATCGAGCGCTACAGCTGTGCGCTGACCGAGGCCAACGCCAAGTTGGCGGCCGTCAGTCGTTCGATGGCGATGATTGAATTCACCCCTGACGGCATCGTGCTCGATGCCAACGACAACTTTTGCAAAGCCATGGGTTACAGCGCCGAAGAAGTGCGCGGCAAACATCACCGGATCTTTTGTGAGGAAACGTTTTATCGCAGCGAAGCCTACGCCAAATTGTGGCGTGACCTGGCCCGTGGCGAGTCGCTCAGCGGGACTTTCCTGCGCTTGAACAAGGGCGGCAAGGAGATCTGGCTCGAAGCCAGTTACATGCCGGTTATCGGTCCCGACCGGCAAGTCAGCAGTGTGATCAAAGTCGCCACCGACATTACGGACAGGGTGAACAAGGAACACGAAAACGAAAGCATGCTCGCGGCAATCGGTCGTTCGATGGCGGTGATCGAATTCACCCCCGCTGGCAATGTAATCACCGCCAATGAAAACTTCCTGAAGACCACGCATTACGCGCTCAACGAAATCGTCGGCCAGCATCACAGCCTGTTTTGCCACCGTGCCGAAGCCGAATCGCCGTCTTACAAAGGGTTTTGGGCTTCACTGAATCGCGGCGAATATCACTCGCACCGTTTCGAACGCAGAGACAAGCATGGTCATACGATTTTTCTCGAAGCGTCCTACAACCCGTTGTTCGACGCCAAGGGCCGTTTGTACAAAGTGGTGAAGTTCGCCAGCGATATCACGCAGCAAGTGACCACGCTGCAAACGGCTGCGGAGTCGGCCCACAGCACTTCGGTGCAGAACGACGCCTGCGCGCAGAAGGGATCTCAGGTGGTGCAGCAGACGGTGCAGATCATCCAGGACATTTCCAGGGACTTGAACGAAGCGGCGCTGAGTATCGATGCGGTGAGCAAACAGTCCGACATCATCGGCACCATCGTTCAGACCATTCGCGGCATTGCCGACCAGACCAACCTGCTGGCGCTCAACGCGGCCATCGAGGCGGCGCGGGCGGGGGAGCACGGCCGAGGGTTTGCCGTGGTGGCGGATGAGGTTCGCAGCCTCGCGGCACGCACGAGCCAGGCGACGCTGGAGATTGTCGACGTGGTGCGCAAAAACCACGATTTGTCGTTGAGCGCGGTGTCGAGCATGCAGTCGAGCTTGAGCCGCACCGGCCTTGGGGTGGAACTGGCGAACGAGGCGGGGGAGGTGATCCTGGAAATCCAGCAAGGCTCGCGGCACGTGGTGGACGCGATCAGCCAGTTCAATTCAACGCTGCAATTGAATTGAAACGCCCCTACAGGGAATCGTAACGGATTCTGGATTGTGGGTTCACCCATGAACTGTAGGAGCGAGGCTTGCCCGCGAAAGCGGTGCGTCAGTCGGCATTAATGTTGAATGTGACGGCCTCTTCGCGGGCAAGCCTCGCTCCTACAGAAGCATCCGCGTGGTCAGAGCGATGCGAGGAACTTGTCGACCACCTGGGCGCCGCTTTTTTCACTGCTGCTGCCGTTTTCTTTCTCGGCCTGAGCCAGTTTTATCTTGTCTTGCAGACGCTCGGCAATCTCTTTACCGACCGCCAGTTGTTTCTCCGGCGGCATGGCTTTCAGGTCTTCTTCGGTGATCCCCATCTCTTTCAGAATACTGTCGCGCAACCGCTGTTCCGGGGTTTTGCTCATGTAGTCCTTGAAGTCGGCCATGGCGGTGCTTTCACCGGCCTTTGGCACTGTCGAGGCATCGGTGGCTTGCAGTGCGACACGAGTCTTGGCGAACGCTTCATCGACGTTGTCGCTGATTTTATTGGCGGCGCTGACCTGTTCCGTGGCGAGCTTGGAGGCAGACGCCAGGACCTTCCCATCGTTCTTTACGTTTTGCAGCTGGATATTGTTTTGCACGCTCTGCATCAACACGGCTTGCAGGCCACCTTGAAGACCCGCGGCGGCGTCCGCAGTCGGTTCGTCGCCCGGCTTTTTGGGAAGCGGCGTCACTAGGTTTTGCTTTGCACTGACCAACATGATGAGTAGACCTTGTAGGTGTTTGCGGTGCAGCGACTTGAGCAATTAGCGTGCCCATGAAATAAAACCTATTATTTTCAATTGGTTATGTTTTTGCTTGAGCAGAAAACGAAAGCGTTGCGGTCAACCTTTGCCGCCCGACGGCAGAGGTCGACCGATCAAGGCAGGCCGTTGCAGCCGTGTTTGAGGAAACCGGGGCGTTGCGCCAGGCGTTGGAAATATTCGTCGATGGCCGGGAAGTCCGGTCGATCCATCGGCGTCATCAGCCAACGGTTGACTGACAGCCCGATGACGATATCGGCCAGTGTGAACCGTGGTCCGGCAACATAGGCTTTGGTGGTCGCGAGCTGATGCTCGAGGATACCCATCTTTTGATTCCAGCCGCGCAAGCCCGTGGCAATCCGGTGCGCGTCCTGGAACTCCGGGTCTTTGCGTACCAGTGCCGTGAACGCGTAGCTCCAGGACGAATTGAGATCGGTGGCTTGCCAATCCATCCACTGCTCCACCCGGGCGCGCGCCGCCGGTTCGTGCGGCAGCAATTCAGCGTGTGGGTGTTTGCCGGCCAGGTAACGGCAGATGGTATTGGACTCCCACAGCACGCCGGCCTCATCGATGATCACCGGCACCTGTGCGTTGGGGTTGAGCCGGACAAATTCGGGACTGTGGGTCGACGCATACCCGCTGCCCCAATCCTCGCGTTCGTAGGAAAGGCCCAGCTCGTCGCAGGTCCACAGGACTTTTCTGACGTTGATGGATGAGGCCTTACCCATAATCTTCAGTGCATGTTCCATTGAGCTACTCCGTTAGCGATTCGACGCTTCGGGACTCTAACAGTATACCGGCCCCGCCAGGCGCCAATCGGGATAGGGGCACGATCAAGATTAGTTGAAAACCTGCGGCATGGACGATGCGCCGCTTGACGGTGCGGGCCACACAACGTGGGAATGCTCGAACAAAGGAGGCGTCAGGACCTAATCGAGCGGTATCAGATCTGTCCAGATTGGAGTCGAGCAGGCACTGGGCGTGTGCTGATTGAGGATGGGTTGCCTGAGGATCCAGCCTTGAAGCTGTTGATCGATGAATACCGGGGTGGGCTCAATGCACTCGCCCTTGGGGGCGACCTTGACTTGATCCACTGATACAAACAGCGGACCTGGCAGGTCGAAAACGGTCTGGGATCGCACTTCCACGCCAGTATCCTTACTGGAAACACACGCATTTCTGCGCCCGCTGAGGTCGGTGGTCATGACGTAAGCCTCTTCAAGACTGGCATGCCCAACGCTCATTACGACGGCAGGCCCCTGACCTTTCGGGTGGGCGGCGAGACAGTTTTTGATCGCGGGCATGAAGCGAGGGTCGTTCAGGAAATGAGTCCAGTCGTCTGGCTCAGAGGCCTGCGCCTGAAGCGTCTGTCCAAGCGAGGCGGCTAGCAGGAGGGCCATGATGATTATCTTGCGCATGTACACGTCCGCTGGGAATGGAGAGGGCGGATTTTGCACTCTGCCCGCCTGGAGGCAGGGGTAAAAGGTGTAACTGATCGTTCCCGTTCAGCCCACAGAGCGTGGCAACGATCAGTCCTGGACTACGTACTCTCGCGTACCTTCAACTCAAACCCCATGTCCTGCACCGGTTTCGCCACGGTGTTGCCCGCCATCAACGTCAGCATCTGCTCTGCCGCGCGCCGGCCAATCGCTTCGCGCGGGGTGTTGATGCTGCTCAGGCGCGGGACCATGTGCGCCGAGGCCGGCAGGTCGTTGAAACCGAGGACCGCCACTTGTTCGGGGATTTTGATTCCGCAGCGCATCGCTTCCAGCAGCGCGCCCTGGGCCAGGTCGTCGTTGCCGAAGAAGATCGCATCGACGTCAGGATGACTGGCGATCAGTTGCAGGAACAGCTCGCCACCCAGGCCGACGGAGGAGGCGCGGGGCGTCAGCACTTCCAGGTCCGGGTCATAGCGACCTGCCTTTTGCAGGGCTTTGCGAAATCCTTCGCCACGCAGCAATGTGCGTTGATCCAGTTGCGCACCGATGTACGCCAGACGCTTGCGACCGCGGGACAGCAAATGCTCCGCCGCCGTTTCGCCGGCCGCCAGTTGCGAGAAACCCACGCAATTGAGGCCCGCAGCGCTGTCGAGTTCCATCATGTACACGCAGGGAATATTGCTCGCCTCGATCATCCGCCGCGAACTTTCGGTGCGATCAAACCCGGTCAGCAGCAAACCGCGCGGCTGATAGGCCATGTAATTGCGCAGCAGGTTTTCTTCTTCATCGCGCGAGTAATGGAAGTTGCCGATCAGCACTTCGAAGCCCTTCGGTCGCAAAACCTGATGAATGGCTTCCAGGGTGTCGATGAACAGCAAGTTGGACAGCGACGGCACCAAAACCACCACGGAATGGCTCTGGGCCGAGGCTAACGCTCGGGCGGCGGGGTTGACCACGTAGTTGAGTTCAAGCGCGGCTTTCTGGACTTTTTCCACCAGTTCGGTGGCCACCGTGCTCACGCCGCGCAAGGCGCGGGACGCGGTAATCGGGCTGACGCCGGCCAGTCGGGCTACTTCATTGAGGGTAGGACGGCCAGTGGTTCGCGTATTTTTATCGTTTTTAGAAGAGGTCATCGGGCGGCTTGCCAAACAAAATTCAAGGCACTAAGGTAGCGCTGTCCCGATGCAGCTGCAAATGCGTAAGCGAGTTTTGCCTGAACCTCGCTTTTCGGCGTCCGGAACGAACATGCTGCAACCCACAAAAATGACAAGAAGGCGTCGGCAACTTCTACTTTTCGTCTAGTGTCATAACTGGCAAAGGTAGCGCTGTCTGCGCGCTGAGGTGTTACATGAATCATCCCATCACCGCCCTGGTCATCATGGGCGTTGCCGGTTGCGGCAAGACCTGCGTCAGCGAAGCCTTGTGCCAGCTCAGCGGCGCGACTGCCATTGAAGGCGATACTTTTCACCCTGCCGCCAATATCGAAAAGATGAGCGCGGGTATCCCCCTGAACGACGACGACCGTGCCGGCTGGCTCGACAGCCTGTGCGATGAATTGCGCCGCGTCGACGCCACGGGCCAGCGCCCGGTGTTGACCTGCTCGGCCCTCAAACACAGTTACCGCGAAGTTTTGCGCAGCGCCTTGCCGGGCCTGGGCTTTGTGTTCCTTGAGCTCACGCCTGAAGTGGCGGCCGATCGTGTCTCCCATCGACCGGGCCATTTCATGCCGTCGACCCTGATCGACAGCCAGTTCGCCACCCTTGAATCCCCGGTTGGCGAGCCGCTGACCCTGGCCCTCGACGCCTCGAACCACAGCGTCGACCAATTGGCGAAGCAAGCCCACGCCTGGTGGCTGGAGCATGGCCTGAAACGCGCCGGTTAAATTTTGCTTGAAGAGATAGCGCTGTCCTTATGGCTTTCGAATTACCCGTTTTAATAACAACAACAACCAGGAGACACCCCTAATGTTTGGCATGTCCCACGAGACGTTCCTGCTGCTCGATGCAGTGGTCACGGTGATCGGGCTTATCGTCCTGATCACCAAGTTCAAATTTCACCCGTTCATTGCCCTGATCATTGCCGCAGCCTTTCTCGGGCTGACTTCCGGCATGCCGATCGGCACCATCATCAAGGCGTTCCAGGACGGCTTCGGTGGCGTGCTCGGTTTTGTCGGCATCATCCTCGCGCTGGGCACGATGCTCGGCAAAATGATGGCCGAGTCGGGCGGGGCGGATCAGATTGCCCAGACGCTGATTCGCGCGTTCGGCAAGGACAAAGTGCAGTGGGCAATGATGTTCGCCGCGTTCCTGGTCGGCATTCCGCTGTTCTTCGAAATCGGTTTTGTGCTGCTGATCCCGCTGGTGTTCATCGTCGCCCGGCGTACCGGCGTGTCGATCATCAAGATCGGTATCCCGCTGCTGGCCGGTCTGTCTGCCGTGCACGGGCTCGTTCCGCCGCACCCGGGTCCGTTGCTGGCCATCGGCGTGTTCGGTGCCGACATCGGCAAGACCATTCTTTACGGCCTGATCGTTGCGCTGCCGACGGCCATCATCGCCGGCCCGATCTACGGCACCTTCATCGCCAAATACATTCCCGGCCATCCCAACCAGGAGCTGGTGGATCAACTGGCGCGTGAGAACGATTCTGCCGATCTCCCGAGCTTCTCCATCACCTTGATCACCGTGCTGTCGCCGGTGTTCCTGATGCTGCTCAAGACCTTTGCCGACGTAGTGCTGCCGGACGGCAACTTCTTCCGCACCTTCATGGACCTGATCGGTCACCCGATCTCGGCCCTGCTGCTGGCGTTGCTGCTGTCGCTGTACACCTTCGGTTACAAGCAGGGCATTGGCTCCAACCAGATGCTCAAATGGCTGGATGCGAGCCTCGCGCCAACCGCCGCGATCATCCTGATCATCGGTGCCGGTGGTGGCTTCAAGCAGATGCTGGTGACCAGCGGCGTGGGTAATGTCATCGGCAACATGGCGGTGGCTGCGCAAATCTCGCCGATCCTGCTGGCGTGGCTGGTGGCGGCGGTGATCCGTATCGCGACCGGTTCGGCGACCGTGGCGACCATTACTGGCGCAGGCATCGTGGTGCCGGTGGTGGGGATGATTCCGGGTGTGAACCGTGAGCTGCTGGTGCTGGCGACCGGCGCCGGTTCGTTGATCCTGTCTCACGTCAACGACGCGGGTTTCTGGCTGGTGAAGCAGTACTTCAACATGACCGTAGCGGAAACCTTCAAGACCTGGACGGCGATGGAAACCATCCTGTCCGTGGTTGGCCTGGGCTTTATCCTGCTGCTGTCGTTGTTCGTCTAAGCAACACCGCAACGCTTGTGTAGGAGCCGGCTTGCTGGCGATAGCATCGACTCGGTCAAGAAGTTAAACCGAGTCGCCTGCTTCGCCAGCAAGCCGGCTCCTACATGGATTGTCGAACCTCCGTAGACGCTGGTTTCGATCATTACCGATAACAAAAAACCGCATTTATGCGGTTTTTTTATGGGCAGGAATCTGCGACAAGCCACATTTTTTGGGTACCGATGACGCAACCGCTTGTCGGAACTGTCATTTCTCACAGGTAGACGCCCCGCATAGACACGTCGAACATCCCTTCTTGAAAGGAGCGCCAGTCACGGGTTCCTGTTTGATCGTTGAATCATGGATGAGGAGCAGACTGCTATGAGCACGCCTATTTTTGAGAAACTCGAGATTATCCTTCCTGTTGAAGGTGCTGAGGAAAGTCTAAGACCAACGTTTATTGGGACGGCGACCGTCGGGGGGAAGGTAACTGTTGTGCTACATGACGGAAAGTTGCTGGGTACGGCTGTCGTGCTGTCTTCAGGTCAATGGCAAGTGACTTCACCTTCTCCGTGGGAAAAAGAGGAATACCAAGTCAAGGCTAGACAAAACGTGGAAGGCGTCGATTCGGAGTGGACAGAATTGCGGACCTTTACGGTTGTCGGCTAACCGTTTGCTTTCAGGGACAGGTTTTTTCCAGTAACGCCTGAAGACAATTGAATCAAATCGGGAGCGGACGCGGACGTGGCCGCTCCCGAGGTGGTTTCTCTAGCCGGTGGTTTTGCTGACCAAACCATCCGCCCTGAACATCCCGCGAATCCCGCGTACGGCCTGGCGAATCCGGTCCTGGTTTTCGATCAGCGCGAAGCGCACATGATCATCCCCATATTCCCCGAACCCGACACCCGGCGAGACGCAAACCTTGGCCTCGGCGAGCAGTTTCTTGGCGAACTCCAGCGAACCCAGGTGTGCATACGCCTCGGGGATTTTCGCCCAGACATACATCGACGCTTTCGGATTCTCGACCATCCAGCCCAGTTCATGCAGGCCTTTGACCAGCACGTTGCGCCGCTGCCGATACTGCTCGGCGATGTCTTTCACGCACTGCTGATCGCCTTCCAGCGCCGCAATCGCCGCGACTTGCAGCGGAGTGAAGGTGCCGTAGTCGTGGTAGCTCTTGATCCGCGCCAGGGCGTTGACCAGTTCCGGGTTGCCGACCATGAAGCCGATGCGCCAGCCCGCCATGTTGTAGCTCTTGGACAGGGTGAAAAACTCCACCGCGATGTCCTTGGCGCCGGGCACTTGCATGATCGATGGGGCTTTCCAGCCGTCGTAGATGATGTCGGCGTAGGCCAGGTCATGCACCACCAGCACGTCGTACTGCTTGGCGAGGGCGATGACGCGCTCGAAGAAATCCAGCTCAACGCACTGCGCGGTGGGGTTGGACGGGAAGCCGAGGATCATCATCTTCGGTTTCGGAATCGAGCCGCGAATCGCCCGTTCCAGTTCGGCGAAGAAGTCCACGCCCGGAATCAGCGGCACCGAACGCACCTGGGCGCCGGCAATCACGGCACCGTAGATGTGAATCGGGTAGCTCGGGTTCGGCACCAGCACGGTGTCGCCCTGGTCTAGGGTGGCGAGCATCAAGTGCGCCAGGCCTTCCTTGGAACCGATGGTCACGATGGCTTCGCTTTCCGGGTCGATGTCGACCTCGTAGCGTTCCTTGTACCAGTTGGAAATTGCCCGGCGCAGACGCGGAATGCCCTTGGACGTGGAATAACCGTGGGTGTCTTCGCGCTGGGCGACGGTGACGAGTTTTTCGACAATGTGCGGCGGCGTCGGGCCGTCGGGATTGCCCATGCTCAAGTCGATGATGTCTTCGCCACGACGACGGGCGGCCATCTTCAGCTCGGCGGTGATGTTGAATACGTAAGGGGGGAGTCGATCTATGCGCGCAAAGCGGCGCGGCGAACCTTGTTCGGCCATTGTTGCCTCGGATAACGTAAGCGCCCGGAACCGTCCGAGCGACGCTGGTCACTGCGGTGACCTGTGGCGGAATGTAAGGGCAGCTGTGGCAGACTGTCCAGCCTCCACGTAAATAATTTTTTTCCGAAGGAAATCGGTCGATGGAATTTAGCAGCGGCTTTCTGCTGAGCCTTTCTCTGTGCCTGGACATCGGCGTAGCCAACATCGCGATGATCACGCTGGCCATGCAGCGCGGCTATTTTCAAGGCTTTGCGCTGGGGTTGGGCACCTGTGTCGGCGACCTGATTTACGCCGTGCTGGCCTTGGCCGGCATGACCGTTTTGCTGCAATACGAAACCGTGCGCTGGGTGTTGTGGATTGGTGGTTCGGCGTTGCTGATCTATTTCGCAGCGAAGATGATCTATTCGGCGATCCACCATGAGGCGTTGCTGGCCGAGACCGCCGAAGTGGGCCACAACTCGCACCGCAAGGAGTTCTTTCGCGGAATCTTCCTGGCCATGTCGTCACCCAGCGCCATTCTCTGGTTCGCGGCGGTGGGCGGCACACTGATCGCGCGGTCTGGCGGTGGCGGGGCGCTCAGCTCGGCATTGTTCCTCGGCGGATTTCTCTGTGCCGGACTGTTGTGGTCGGCAGGCCTGTGCTTTGCCGCAAGCCATGGCGGCAAGTTGCTGGGCGACAAGCTGCTGCGTTATTCGTACATGGCATCGGCGGCGATCTTCTGCTATTTCGCGGTGTACGTGATCCTATCTGGGTACAACGAGTTTATTGGCGCTGGCGCGGTCGAGGCGTTGCATACGTTGTAATTGGGCGAATCGGGTTTGGCTTCTATACTCCTAGCCGAACCCACTTTTTGTACCAGGAGCCGAGTCATGGATGATAAGAAAAGCGTCGAAATACCGGAACCACGCTTCGAACATGGGCACTTCCTGCTCATTGCAGGGCTTGGTGGACGGTTTACTCAGCAAACCACCCAGGGCATTCCAGCGCTCTGGGAAAAATTCATTCCGCACATCGGAAACGTTCCGGGCCAGAAGGGCGAAGTGACCTACGGCGTGTGTTGCAATTTCGATGGCAAGGGCGGCTTCGACTACATCGCCGGCGTCGAGATCAGCAAGCTCGACGACTTGCCGGATCAGTACCGTTGGGTAGAGGTCCAGCCTCAGTATTACGCGGTGTTCGAGCATAAAGGGCCGCTGGATGCATTGCCGCAGCTGTTTCAGCACATCTTCGGCACCTGGCAACCGCAGTCCGGGCATGAAGTGTTGGATGCTCCGGAATATGAGCGCTACAGCGAAGACTTCAACCCGAAGCTCAACACCGGAAAACTGGAAATCTGGGTGCCGATCAAAGCGTGAAGTGTACGTCGGGAGGCGGATCAACGATGCGCCTCTCGATGTCATGCCCAGGCTGATTTATGATCCCCAGCCTTTCCCCGCTGATTCCGAGCCGCCATGAACACCGTCATCCGCCACGTCACCCCCGCTGACCTGGACCGCTGCTACGCCATCGAAACCGTTGCCTACGAAGGTGACGAAGCTGCCACCCGAGAAAAAATCGCCACGCGCATCGCCACCTGGCCTGAAGGTTTTATCGTCGCCGAAGTGGACGGCGTTGTAGCCGGTTTCATCAACTCCGGTGCTGCGTTTCAGGTGGAAATGTCGGACGAAGCGTTCAAGGAACTGATCGGCCACGACCCGGCCGGCCCGCACGTGGTGATCATGTCGGTGGTGGTGCATCCGGATTATCAGGGGCAGGGTTTGGCGAAACGTCTGATGGGCGAGTTTATCGAGCGCATGCGTGCGCTGGGCAAGGCCAGCATCAACCTGATGTGCAAGGAGCGGCACATTCCGCTGTACGCCGGGTTTGGATTTGCCTACGTCAAACCTTCCGCATCGGACCATGGCGGAATGGCGTGGCATGAGATGGTGTTGGTGCTCTGATTGATGCGGTGTGGTGTGAAATGCTTTCGCGGGCAAGCCTCGCTCCTACAGGTTTGGTGTGCTCCTGAATTCACCATGAACCTGTAGGAGCGAGGCTTGCCCGCGAAGGCAATCCAAAAGTCGCCACATCGATCTAATAAAGACTGTCCCGCACCCTCACCGGCGCCTCCCGGTCATACGTCTCTGCATCAAACTGCCCATCATTCAAACGCTTGTGAAACGCCCCCGCCGTCGGCAGCGCCGAGCGATCCAGGTGCTTCTGCGGGTTCCACAAATCCGAACGCACAATCGCTTTCGAGCAGTGAAAAAACGCCGCCTCCACCGTCACCAGCATCACCGTACGCGCCGATTTGCCGTTGACCGCGAAGCTTTCCAGCAAGGCCGGCTCATTGCTGATCTGCGCTGCGCCGTTGACCCGCAAGGTTTCGCCGATCCCCGGGATGATGAACAACAGCGACACCCGCGGATCGAACACCACATTGCGTAGCGTGTCGATGCGGTTGTTGCCCGGGCGATCCGGGATCGCCAGGGTGCGCTCATCGATGATTCGCACGAAACCCGGTGTGTCTCCGCGCGGCGAGCCGTCCAGGCCGTCGGGGCCGACCGAGCTGATGATCACCAGCGGCGAGGCGCGGACCATCGCTTGATAATCCTCGTTCAGAAAGGCGATTTGCTTGCGTACCGCGCGTTCGTGGGGTTGGCCGTAAATTGCTTCCAGTGCTTCGATGCTGTCGAGCATAACCACCTCAGAAAATCAGTCCCATCCGCCGTTCGTAACCGATCCGGCCCTTGTAGGCCTCGCCGCTGTCGACCCAGCCGAATTTTGCATACAGCGCGATGGCTGCTTCGTTGTCCGCATCCACCGACAACTCCAGCCCCCGTATTTCCGGAAACGCCTGACGCGCGACCTCCGGTAAGGCTTGCAGGCAGGCCTTGCCATAACCTTTGCCTTGATGACGCTGATCGACTTGCAACGCATGCAGGGTGGCGCTGTGTTCGTCGGCCCAGGCCGGCAGCACTGGCGGGCGTTTGAGCAGCAGGAAAGCTACCGGGACATCCTCGACCAGCAGGGCGAATCCTTTGACGCCGGGGCCAGGTTTGGACAGCAGGGTGTGCAACGCACCGTGGATGTCACCGGAGAACTTGATCTGTTCCTGGTGAACTTCGATGGCCTCCACCTCCTGGCGCTGCTTCGCGTTCAGGCTTTCGTAAGGCACGAGTCGGGTTGTCACTGGAGTGTCCTTTTTCCAACAGAAATGAGCCTCGGATTCTAGCGAGTTTGCGCCCATGGATTATTTTTAATTTGACTGTCGATTTGGCGTTTTGCCAGGCGACTAAGGGTGTCTTCACAACAAAAAACACGGAGAACCACCATGAACGCTACCCACGAAATCCAGACCCTGATCGACACCTATCGTCAGGCGGTCATCACCAAGGATCTCGAGAAAATCATGGCGTTGTATGCCGAGGACATCGTCTCCTACGACGCGGTCAAGGCCCTGCAGTTTCGCGGCAAGGCGGCCTACCGCGCGCATTGGCTGGAATGCATGGAAATGTGCCAGGGCCCGCACACCTTTGATTTTGACCAGATGAACATCGTGGCCGACGAGCACATCGCCTTCGCCCATTGGCTGGCCCATTGCGGCGGTACCAACGAGAAGGGCGAAACCCAGGCCTGCTGGATGCGCGTGACCGGCTGCTATCGGCGCGAGGCCGGGCAATGGCGCATCGTCCACGAACACTGGTCGGCGCCGTTCGACATGACGAGCGGCACCGCGCTGTTCGGTCTGCAGCCCTGATCGTCGGGAAGTGCCCCCCACGCGCCAAACTGCAGCCATAGTTGATCAGTTCGATCCGGAGAGCCCCATGAAGTATTTATGCCTGGTCTACAGCAACGAACAGGAGTTGCACTCGCTGCCCGAAAGTCCCAACGACGCCGAGTGCATGGCCTACGCCGAATCGATCCAGGGCAGCGGCCGCATGCTCGCCGCCGAAGCGCTGGAGTCGGTGCAGACCGCGACCACCGTGCGCATGCGCAACGGCAAAGTGTCGATCACCGACGGCCCGTTCGCCGAAACCAAGGAGCAGTTGGCCGGCTTCTACCTGATCGACGCCAAGGACCTCAATGAAGCTCTCCAGGTTGCCGGCAACATTCCGGCGGCCCGGGTCGGCTGTGTCGAGGTGCGACCGGTTCGTCAATTGAATCCCTGATAAGGAGGTTTGCGTGGTGATGTGGGTGATTGAAGGCCATCGGCACTGATGGCTGACGTGTCGGTCAAGGCTCGGGTCGAGCAGGTTTACCGCGAAGACTCGCGGCGAATCCTCGCGACCCTGATCCGTTTGCTCGGTGATTTCGATCTGGCCGAGGAGGCCCTGCACGAGGCTTTTTTCATCGCGGTCGAACGTTGGCAGCGTGACGGTGTGCCGGACAATCCGCGTGCCTGGCTGGTGTCCACCGGGCGCTTCAAGGCCATCGACGGCTTGCGTCGGCGCGCGCGGTTTGCCGCGTCCCGGCCGATGCTGATCGCGCAACTGGAAGCGCTGGAGCAGGCCGACTGGAGTGACGAAGACGTGGAAGACGATCGCCTGCGCCTGATCTTCACCTGCTGTCACCCGGCACTCGCGGCGGATGCTCAAGTGCCGCTGACGTTGCGCGAAGTCTGCGACCTGACTACCGAAGAAATCGCCCGGGCGTTTCTCTCGGCACCGGCCACCATTGCCCAGCGCATCGTGCGTGCCAAGGCGAAAATCCGCGACGCGAAAATCCCTTATCAGGTGCCGACCCTGGCGGAATTGCCCGAGCGTCTCGACAGCGTGCTGCGGGTGATTTACCTGGTGTTCAACGAAGGTTACTCGGCGTCCATCGGTGCTGAACTGACTCGCGAGGATCTGACCCGAGAGGCCATCCGGCTCGGTCGATTGGTCATGGAATTGCTGCCCGAACCCGAAGTCATGGGCCTGCTGGCGCTGATGCTGTTGCATGAGTCACGACGCCCGGCGCGAACGTCGGCGAGTGGCGAGCTGATTGTGCTGGATGAGCAGGACCGTACGCTGTGGGATGCCGGGTTGATTGCCGAAGGGTGCGCGCTGATTGCGCGGGCGTTGACCTCGCGGCGATTCGGGCCTTATTGCCTGCAAGCGGCGATTGCGGCGGTGCATGCCGAAGCGCCGACGGCGGGGGAGACGGACTGGGCGCAGATTGCGGGTTTGTATGATGTGCTGTTGGCGGCGGTGCCTTCACCGGTGATTGAGCTGAATCGGGCGGCGGCGATCTCCAAGCGCGATGGACCGTTGGCGGGGTTGACGTTGGTTGAAGGGATTCTGGCGCGGGGAGATTTGCTGGATTACCACCTGGCGCATTCGGCGCGGGCGGAGTTTTGTCGGCAGTTGGGCAGAGTGGACGAGGCGCGGGCGGCGTATGAGCGGGCGTTGGAATTGACGCAGCAGATGCCGGAGCGGCGGTTTATCGAGGCGCGGATCAAGGCGTTAAAGTGAGGTGAATTTGCCGGCCCCATCGCGAGCAGGCTCGCTCCCACAGGGATCGGTGGTGTCCACAAATTTGTGACCGGCGCGATCAACTGTGGGAGTGAGCCTGCTCGCGATGGCCGCACCGCTATTCCAGCATCTTGCCCAACAACCAGCTCCCCGCCGGTCCCGGCGGATGCAGCCGCGACCACAACGCATCGACGAACAGCGGCTTCGGCCACCCTCGCACGTTCAACTCCTGCAGCGTCCCGGCATCAAACCGCCCCACCAGCCATCGCGGCAACGGCGCCCAGCCGAATCCACCCTGAGCCATTTCCAGCAGCATCAAGTAACTCGGTGCCGACCACACGCGCCCCTTCGCCCGGCTTTCATACGGATTGACGATGGTCGCCAGACGCAGCTCCCGATGCTGCTGCAACAGCTCCTGATCGATTCCGGTCAGGGTCGCCAGCGGATGCTCATGGGACACGAACAAGGCGATTTCCGTGCGTTCCTGCACCGTCGAACTGACCAGGTCCGGCGGGTAACTGTCCTGTTGCTCGGCGAACGCCACGTGCGCCCGACCGCTTTGCACCAGCGCCACCAGGTCATCGCATTCGGCGATCAGGCATTCGAGTTCCAGGTCTGGGTAACGCTGCTCGAATGCACTGAGCGCCGCTTCGAAACGGTCGGACTGATAGGTGTCGGAAATCGCCACGGTCAGCTTCGGCTCGACACCCTGAGAGAGTTGGCTGGCGGTCATTTCCAGGCGGCTGGTGGCCGCGAGGATTTCCTCGGCCCGCTGCAACATCACGTGCCCGGCCGGCGTCAGCGTGGGCTTGCGGCTGCTGCGGTCGAACAACACCAGATTCAGATCGATCTCCAGGCTCGCCACCGCAGCACTGATGGTCGACTGACTGCGCCCCAGCTTGCGCGCCGCCGCGGAAAACGAGCCTTGGGTCGCCGCTTGCACAAACGCCTGCAACACTTCCTGAGAGGCCATGAACTATCGCCTTGATCGATGGTTATTGGTTATGAAGTATCGGTGCGAGGATGGATCATGGCAACCACAGTCACTCAGGGAGTTCTGCTCATGAACGCCAACAAATCCATCACTGAACGTATTTTCCAGGCCATCGGCTTTGAGCTGCTGGCCATCGTGATCTGCACCCCGTTGCTGGCGTGGATCATGGACAAGCCGATGCTCGACATGGGCGTCGTCACCGTTGTCATTGCGGCGCTGGCCCTGGCCTGGAACGTGATCTTCAACGGGATTTTTGACCGCGTGCTGACGCGATTCGAGATTGCGCACAACGCCTGGACGCGAGTCGTTCATGCGCTGCTGTTTGAAGGCGGGTTGGTGGCGGTCGGCGTGCCGCTGATTGCCTGGTGGCTCAACGTCAGCCTGTGGCAGGCGTTCTTGCTGGATATCGGGGTGCTGCTGTTTTTCCTGCCGTACACCTACGTTTACCACTGGGTGTATGACGTAGTGCGCGAGCGAATGGTGATGCGCACTTCCTGCGAAGGATGACCGATGAGCGCTGCTGGCAAACGTCATCCAGTCCACGACTTGAAGAAGCACGCAGTCAAATGTGGGAGCGGGCTTGCTCGCGAAGAGGCCGTCAAATTCAACATCACTGTTGACTGAACCACCGCTTTCGCGAGCAAGCCCGCTCCCACAGGTTTTGTGTCAGCTTCCAAGTTGAGTTTAAACGTGGAAGTAGCCTACGCAGCTGTCAAACGGCAGACGCTTGAGCTCGATCTTGTTCAGGTCGAGCACTTCACGCAGGGCTTTGGTTTCGCCCGGGAAGTTGCGGTAAGCGACTTCGTCCAGCACCACGATCGCGCCTTTTGGCATGTACGGCAGGAAGGTTTCCAGCGCGACTTTGGTCGATTCGTACAGGTCGGTGTCGAGGATCAGCATGGCCACGACCAGGTCCGGACGGGTCTTGACCCACTCCGGTACGGTCTTGACGATGTCGCCCTTGACCAGTTCGCAACGCGGGATGCGGTTGACCGGGCGCAGCAGGTCGTTGGCGTCGATCATGTCCTGGATCAGCGACTGGTCGGTGTCGGCGAACATGGTCTCGTTGACGTCGGCCGGGTCTTCTTTCTTGTCGATGCTCTGGAAGCCTTCGAAGGTGTCGAAGCCCACGATCGAACGGTTGATCGCGTACGGTTCCAGGATCATCGACAAGTGCATGTACAGCATCAGCGAGTTGCCCTTGTACACGCCGCACTCGATGATCGCGCCCGGTACTTCAGCGACTTTCTTGAACAGTTCCATACGCGACAGTGCAGCGGTCACGCCGATGCGGTTGGCGAAGACGAACGGTGCGTCGGCCACGTACTCGGCATCGACCCGTTTCAGAACGTTGGTACGGGTTTCGTTGTACTGGGCCTCGGCAGGCGTGATGCGACGCTTGGTCATGCTTCGATTCCTTGGAAATTAGAAAAGTCGTGGGCGTGGAAATAGTCTTTGAAACCTGCGCCGACGTCAGGGCAGGCGCTGTCGACGTTGATCGCGCCGCGCTTGTGCTTGAGGTCGTCGAGGTGCATCAGGCGGAAATCCACGCTGAAACGGGTTTGTTGCGTGTAGTTGGGCACCGTGCCGTGCAGGTGTGAGCCCGAGAAAACCAGCATCTCGGCGGTGTTGCCGGCGATGCGGATTTCGGACGCGGTGTTGATCGCTTCGGTGGGCACCGGGTGTTGGCGTGCCTCTTCCTTGACGTTGTCCTTGGCGCGTTGACGTTGTACGCCAATCCAGTCCGACAGGCTCCATTGTGCCGAGGTGTTTTTCACCGGGGCATCGAAGTAGGCCGGGTTGATCATCATGGTCTGGTCAGGCTGGATCGTGTAGACCGGCATCCAGGTATTGATCTGGCAGTCGACGCCGCCGTACCAGGTATCGCGATGCGGCTTGTAGGCATAGCTGACGCCCGCATGCAGGTAGTCGTAGTTGGGCACGACGCGGATACGCGGTACGTCGAAGATGAATTCTTCGGGGGCGGCACCGATCTCTTCGGTGAAGCTGCGAATCAGTTCTTTGGCACGCAGGCTGTTGGTGAACTGGCCCTTGAGGCGCGTCACCAGTACGACGAATTCTTCCACCGGCATCAGCGTGTGCAGCGCCTGGTGGTTGGTCTCGCCGTCGAAGGCAGCGGTGATGCTTTCCTGGGCGAACGCGCACAGCTCTTTGGCGGCGCGCAGTTGTGTGTTCAGGAAGATGTCGCCGCCATAGATGGCTTCTTTGAAGTCAGCTTTGTGTTGAAGCTGATTGATGTACAGATTCACGGTTCCTCTCCTGAATACATCGAGTCTCTTAAGAGTCGGCCACACGTTAGCAAACTGAAGTGCAATCCGGTGGGCGGAGGATCAATAAAAGCGCAATCCCCTGAATTTGCGACGAAAAGCATTCTCCAGACAAAAAAATCCCCTGTAGGAGCGAGGCTCGCCCGCGAAGGCGGTGTGTCATTCAACAAATGTTGTCGACTGACACACCGCCTTCGCGGGCAAGCCTCGCTCCTACAGAGGGGAGTGTTGAAACTAGAAGATTTGGGTGAACAACCAATACAAACTGCCCGACAGCACAATCGCCGCCGGCAAGGTCAACACCCACGCCATCAGCAGATTGCGGATGGTCTTCATCTGCAAGCCGCCGCCGTTGGCGACCATGGTCCCGGCCACCCCTGAAGACAACACGTGGGTGGTCGACACCGGCAATCCGAACATGTCCGCCGCGCCGATGGTCAGCATGGCCACGGTTTCCGCCGAGGCGCCTTGCGCGTAGGTCAGGTGGGACTTGCCGATCTTTTCACCGACCGTCACCACAATGCGTTTCCAGCCGACCATGGTGCCCAGGCCCAGGGCAATCGCCACCGCGATCTTTACCCACAACGGAATAAACCGCGTCGAATTGTCGATCTGCTGCTTGAACAGTTGCAGCTTGCCGCTGGTGTCGGCGTCGAAGTTGCCGACCTTGTTCTTGTCCATCAGGCGAATGGTTTCGCTGGCCAGGTACATGTCGTTACGCACGTTACCCACGGCTTCGGCGGGCACTTTGGACAGCGAGCCGTAACCCTTGACCTCGGCACCGATACGGCCGGTGAGCGCGGCGAGGGCCGGGATCAGTTGCGGCGCGGCCTCCTTGCTGCGCACGTAGTCGGACAACACCGCACGCGGGTCGGCCGGTGCCGGCAGCGGCGAATTTTTCACCAGCGCTTGCTGGGTGACTTCGGCGACGGCGGCGAACTGCAAGGCCTGATCGGCCGGCATGGTGCGGTTCAGCGCATAAGCCATGGGCAGCGTGCCGACCAGAATCAGCATGATCAGGCCCATGCCTTTCTGGCCATCGTTGGAACCGTGGGCAAACGACACACCGGTGCAGGTCACGATCAGCATGCCGCGAATCCACCACGGTGGCGGCGTGTTGCCTTTCGGCGCCTTGTACAACGCACGATTCTTGACGAAGGCGCGCAAGGCCAGCAGCAACAGCGCGGCAAAACCAAAGCCGACCAGCGGCGAGAGCAACAGCGCATAACCGATCTTGGTGGCCTGCGCCCAGTCCACGCCGCTGGTGCCATCGCGGCCATGCATCAGGGCATTGGCCACGCCGACACCAATGATCGAACCGATCAGCGTGTGCGACGACGACGCCGGCAAGCCCAGCCACCAGGTGCCGAGGTTCCACAGAATCGCGGCGATCAGCAGGGCGAAAATCATCGCGAACCCGGCGGACGAACCTACCTGCAGAATCAGCTCCACCGGCAGCAGGGCGATGATACCGAACGCCACCGCGCCGCTGGACAGCAACACCCCCAGGAAGTTGAAGAACCCGGACCAGGCCACCGCGAAATTCGGCGGCATCGAGTTGGTGTAAATCACCGTGGCCACCGCGTTGGCGGTGTCGTGGAAACCGTTGACGAACTCAAAGCCCAGCGCGATCAGCAGCGCCACGCCCAGCAACAGAAACGGCGTCCAGGTGGTGACCACCGTGCCGAGTTCGCTCATGTCGTGCATCAGGCTGTACGCGGTGAACAACAGTCCACTGGCCAGCACACCGAAGAAAATCACCAGGGTGAACAGGTTGGGTTTCTTGTCGAGCTGGGGTCTGGCGCTGCTGGCGGGCGCCTGGGCGGCGGTGTAGGAAGGAGTAGCCATGCCGGACAATCCTGAGGAGGGAAGTGTGTCGGTCATGATCGTTGCTAAATATTACAGGGAGGCTGCGTTGGGTCAGTGTTTGGGTTTTTTGCCGATACCACCGATCCGAACTTGACACCGTCCCTGTAGGAGCGAGGCTTGCCCGCGAAGAACGATAACGCGGTGTATCAGGCATACCGCGGCGCCTCATTCGCGGGCAAGCCTCGCTCCTACAGAGGAATGTGTTCGCTTAATAATCCTGGCGTTTGCGAAATGCCCAACGCCCTGCAATCACCGTAAACGTCGCGACCAAGGCCACCAGGATCCAGAACCCCTCCGGGTCCTGCGATAGCGGCACGCCCCCCACGTTCATGCCAAAAAAACCGGCAATGATGTTGATCGGCAACGCCAACACCGTGACCACGGTCAAGGTGAACAGCGTGCGGTTGCTTTGCTCGTTGAGGTTGGCGGCAATCTCTTCCTGCAACAGCTTGATCCGCTCACCCAGCGCCGTGAGGTCGTTGATGATCAGCGCAAACTCCTCGGTGGATTTGCGCAGCTCCTTCACGTCTTCCTTCTGCAACCATTGCGGCGGGCGATTGAGCAGGCGCAGCAACGAGCCCGGCTCCAGCGCCAGCAGCCGTTGCAAGCGCACCAGCACCCGGCGATTGGCGCCCAGCTCTGCGCGGTTGGTCGACAGCCGCGAGGACAGCAGTTCGTCTTCGATCTGATCGACACTGAGGCTGGTCTTGCGCACGATCTGCGTCAGCACTTCGCCCTGGTCGCGCAGCAAATGCACGAGCAATTCCAGCGGCGAGCGAAAGCGCTCACCGGCCTTCACCGAGGAACGCAACTTGTCCACCGAGTGCAGCGGTTGCAGGCGCGCGCTGATGATCAGCCGACTGCGCGCGCACACCCACAGCGTCGACACATCCGAGGAGACCATGCTGCTGAGGTTGAATACCACGTCGTTGACCACCGCCAGCAACGCCGAATCGACATGCTCGATGCGCGTCGAACGCGAGCCTTCATGCAAGGCTTCGAAAAACTCGTCGGGCAATTCCAGATGACTTTTCATCCAGCGCTCGCACGCGGCATGAGCGAGGTTCAGGTGCAGCCAGAGAAATTCGTCGCTGTCGTCCGGTTGTTGCAGGGACCGCAACGCCATGGCCGAATCGATTTCCCGACCGCGTTCGCCGGGACGAAAACTGAAACCGTACAGCAGACCGAACAGGTCCGGGTCGCGATGGCTTTGGTCGATGCTGTGGTTCATGAGGTCTCGCTGTGAGGAGGCGGCCTGTCGCGGGTTTCACAGGTTCACTTGAGCCGCATCATCGCAAGGCGTCTTGACAGTTTTGTGACGGTTTTTCGTGGCAAGAGAGCGCTTGTATCGGTTGGATACAGACGCAAAAAAGCCGCACGATCCGAAAATCGTGCGGCTTTCTTATGTGACATGAATCAGGTGTCTTGTTTGTTGCTCAGGACTTTACCGGTGGTGGCGTCGAAGTCCACGTCAAACTCCTTGCCATCAGCAGTGCGCAGTTCAACTTCGTACTCGTAGCCGTTGAAGTGGTTGTCCAAGTCGGTGTCGGTAATCGTCGCACCTGGATGCAGTTTCAGGGCAGCCTGGTTCATTTCTTCCAGCGGCTTGATCTTGCCGCTCTTGACCAGCTCAGGGATCTGGTCGACGCGAACATCAGCTTGTGCCAGGCCAGCGGTGAGGGTCAGGGCGGCAGCGGTGAACAGGGCAGTCAAAGTCTTCATGAGGTTCTTTCCTTGGTGAGCTGTTTAAGTGGCGCCAGATTAACCGGGGCAACTTAATTCACCCTTAATTCCCATAACGTGTCGTTTGTAAAAGCTTCGCGGGCAAGCCTCGCTCCTACAGGAGTCTGAGAAACCTGTAGGAGCGAGGCTTGCCCGCGAAGAATTCAACACGGTGCATTTGTTGCCGCGGATCAATACCCGTTGTTCTGCAACAACTGCGCAACCGTACCCGCCGCCGGACGTTTGTAGAACTTCAACAACTCGCTGGCGCGGTTGGTGAAGATGCCATCAACCCCGGCGTCCATGACCTTCTGGTAATCCACCGCATCATCGATGGTGTAGACGTGCACCAGCAAACCCTGATCGTGGGTGTACTGGTTCATCCATGGTTTTACCAGGTCCGAGTAGCTCTGATCGCCACCCTTGGTCAGTGCGGCAGAAGGGCCGGTGCCGATCGCGCCTTGAGCCTTGGCGTACTCGACCCATTGCTGGAATTCGGCTTTGTCCTTCGGTTCCTGTTTGGCGTAGTACGTGGCTTT
The DNA here is from genome assembly GCF_949768225.1 of Pseudomonas sp. IT-P44. Lineage (NCBI taxonomy): Bacteria > Pseudomonadati > Pseudomonadota > Gammaproteobacteria > Pseudomonadales > Pseudomonadaceae > Pseudomonas > Pseudomonas sp. IT-P44. Next base: position 81,343 of record NZ_CATKQM010000079.1, read on the forward strand.
GTCCTTGTCGCCGGACTCGGCGAACGTCACCTTGGACTTGGGCTCGATGCTGCCTTCGCCGACCCACAACAGCAGGATCTTCGGCACCTGCGGCATTTCCTTTTCCAGCAGTTCGAGGCTGCTCTTCTCGAAGGTTTGCAGCACCACCTTACCTTTGCCCTGGCCGACGGCGAGTTCGCTTTTCGCCAGTTTCGAACCCGCTGGGCTCAACCATCCGCGATCCTGCAATTTATCCTTGAGGTCACGCTCGAGGCCGGGGAATTGCTTCGGCTCCTTGGTTTCGATGTACAGGCCGGGCTTGTGCAGCGGATTGCCTTGGGCGATGTCGATGATTTCGTCGAGGGTCAGGATTTTCAGACCGGCAAAAGACGGGCGCGCACGATCCGGATAAGCCGTGTTGAACCAGCTGCCGGCGTCGAGGGTTTTCAGCTCGGCGATGGTGAACGCGTTGGCCGGGCTGTCCTTGCGCTCAGGGAATTTGCTGGCGACGTCGGTGGTGCGTTGCAGGTTGTTGTCGTGCAGGGCAAACAGCACGCCGTCCTTGCTGCGTTGCAGGTCGAGTTCGAGGTAATCGGCACCCAGGTCGCGCGCCAGTTTGTAGGCGGCGGCGGTGGATTCCGGTGCATCGAAGGACGCGCCACGGTGGGCAATCACCGCCGGGTGCGGAATGCCTGCATGGGTGGCCAGTGAAGTTGGGCTTGGCTCGCTGGCGGCCTGCGCCTGGCCGAGACCGAGCAGCATGCTCAGCAGCAGGGCGCTCTTGGTGAAAGTTACAGGCATGGTCGAGATCCTTTCGCAGAGTGTTTTCAAAGACGTCCCTTTTAACAACTGAGCGCCGCTTGCGCTATCGCGAGACCGACATAAACGTGTTTAAAGCGGATTTTTTCAGCGCATTTGTGCGGTTCTTTGCAGTACTCTTGGCCCCGGCAGCTTCCCCGGCAGAGGGAACGCCCTTTATCTTGCCCTGCGTGTAAACCATCGATCACTTGTGTGAGGTTTATATGCGCATCACTTCCGAACTCATCTGCCAGGCCGCCGACCAACTCAAAGGCTTCGTCGGTCTCAATCGCAAGACCGGCCAATACATCGTGCGTTTCAGCGAAGACTCCTTCGGCATGGACGTGGCGGATGACGGCATCATTCCTGTGAGTGAATTCGTCTGGGCGTCGGGACCGGAGCAGGTCCTGACGCTGAAGCGCGAGTTGATTCAGTTGTTGCTGGACCAGAACATCGATGACCGGATCAACATTACCGAGCCGTTGCGGGTGTACATGAATCGGCGGGAAGTGCCGGAGATTTCGGCGGTGCGGAGTTTGGTGCGGGGCTGAATTTTTGTGGTGTTTGTGATGGCCTCATCGCTGGCAGGCCAGCTCCCACAGTGGTTTTGCGTCGCACACAAAACCACTGTGGGAGCGGGCTTGCTCGCGAAGGCGGCTTAAAGGACGCCGCAACTGTTACTGCTTGAACTCATAGGCCCGCTCAACCCTGCACACCCGCGTACTGCACGCCGCATACCAGGTCGAGCGCCCACGCTCACGAATCGCGCTGTGCTCGGGATGATGTTTCCACGCCACAATCGCCGCCTCACTGGCCCAATAGGAAACCGTAATCCCGAGCCCATCCTCACCCCGCGCCGACTCCACACCGAGAAACCCCGGCTGCTCACGCGCCAGCTCAACCATGCGCTCGGCAGCCTCGGCGTACCCCTGATCGCCGTCTGTGCGCAACGAAGTAAAAATCACCGCGTAGTAGGGCGGTTCCGGTGTCCGGGCAATCATGATTTCTGCCTCACACACGCGTCGATCAATGCACTCACCAGCGGCGGCACAATTCCTTTGAGCGCGGCACGTTCAGGTTGAAACAGCGTGGCGACAAAAAACGGATGCCCGCGTAACTCCACCGCTCGCAAATCCCCCGTCGAATCGTGTCCCACGGCGGATAATTCCTGGCTTAGCAAATCCCGCTCAAACTGCGGATTCACACCATAACGGCAGCGATAGCCTTCACGAATCACCGTGTTTTCGTACGCCTTGGCGATCAACGAACCTTCAACCAGATGAATGCTGTCGATGGCTTCCACTAGCGAGCAAGTCAGCGGTGTGAGCAACGCTCGCGTGGCATCGGGTGATGTCTCGCCGTGCTCGGCATCTCCCCATCCCAGAACGTTGCGGGCGTATTCGAGTACCGCGTACTGAAAACCGCCACACGTCCCGAGGAAAGGTCGCTGTTGTTCGCGGGCAAAGCGAATCGCTCGCAGCGCACCGTCTTCATTGCGGTAAGGGCTGGCGGGCACGCACCAAAAGCCGTCGAAGTCTTGCAGCGACGAGTCGTCGTTGATGTCGTCGGTGGCCTGCCACTGGAATTTCACGTCCAGTCCGGCGTGTTCGGCAGCCATGCCGAGGGCGACGGGAATCGCCTGGTGGGCGGTGACTTGCGGGTCGTAATCGCCGATCAGGGCGATGTGGATGGCGCTGTTTTCCATGAGGGCTCTCGACGCTTGTTGATTCCTGGGGCTCACTATAGATTGGCGTTCACGCACTCAATATTGGCGTTATCCCAAGTGATCAATGCAGCAGCGCACTATCGACTGGACTACCCCGACCTGTCCCTGATCCTCGCCCTCGTGCGCGGCGGCTCGCTGGCCCGGGCCTCGGCGCTGTTGAAGGTCGACGTTTCGACCGTGTTCCGCGCCGTGCGCCGACTGGAAGCCGCGCTGGGCCAGCAACTGTTCGAAAAAAGCCGCGCCGGCTACTTGCCCACCAGTCTTGCGCAGACCTTGGCTGAACAGGCCGAGCGCGCCGAGCAAGCGCTGGAGGCGGCGCGCATCGGCGTGGAGCAGGGCGGTGAAGTCATCAGCGGCACCGTACGCCTGACCTGCACCGATTCGGTTTTACAAGGTTTGTTGCTGCCGGCGCTGGCGCAGTTCATGCCCGGCTATCCGGCGCTAACGATCGAGTTGAGCACGTCCAACGACTTCGCCAATCTCAGCCGGCGAGACGCGGACATCGCCTTGCGCCTGACCCGGAATCCGCCGGAACATTTGGTGGGCCGATGTCTGGCGCAGGTGTCGTATCGCGTCTGTGCGAGCCCGGCGTATCTGAAATCGGTCGATGCCGAAGACTTGGCCGCGCTGACATGGATCGCCCCGGACGACTTCCTTCCCGATCACCCCACCGTCGCGTGGCGTCGTCAGCAATTGCCCGGCGTCACACCGGGTTATCGTTGCAACAGCATGTTGTCGGTAACCGAACTGGTGAGGGCCGGGTTGGGTGTTGCGGCATTGCCGGACTTTCTGATCGATGACGGGCTGCAACCGTTGAGCGAACCGTTGCATGGTTACGACACCGCGCTGTGGTTGCTGACCCGCCCGGACTGTCGTGCGTTGCGCTCGGTGGTGACGTTGTTCGATGAATTGGGGCGGGCGTTGAAATTGCTGTAATGCTTGTAGGCGCTTGATTCAGAGCTGGTAGCAGGCGAGGAACATGTCCAGCGCAGAGTCCACGACGGTGGTCTGCATTTCAGGCGACAGGCCGGGTAGCCCCATGGAAATCTGCGGCCAGAATGCAAAGGATTTGAGCATTCCCTGAACCTGTTGAGCGGCAAACTCCGGGTCGACCGGCTTCAATCGCCCATCGGCCTGAGCGGCACGAATCCACACGGTCAGGCCTTCTTCGCGTTTGCCCATTCTCTCGACCATGTTCTGCGCGCGCTCGGGGGAGTGGATGGTGGCCGCGATGGCGACCCGCGCCAGGTCGAGAAAATTGTCATCGCCCAGCATCTGCAATTTTGCCATCAACATGCGGCGCATCTGCTCGCGCAGCGGCAAGTCAGGGCGGTAGGCTGTTTCCTGTTCCGCCGTCACCCGAGCCCATAATTGATTGAGAATTTCGGCGAACAACTCTTCCTTGCTGGGGAAGTGGTTGTACACCGTGCGCTTCGACACGCCAGCGGTGGCGGCGATCTTGTCCATGCTGGTGATGTCGAAACCGTTGGCCCGGAATTCGGCAATCGCCGCTTGAATGATCGCTTCGCGTTTTCGGTCGGTCAGGCGCTGTGGAGCTGTCATAAGTACGCTTCGGCAGAAGAAATTAAGAATTACACTTGGCAGTTTACTTGTGATCAGCTTTGATGCAACCTAGAAACTACACTGTGCAGTGTAATGTTTCGTTAATCCTGCGCAGCCAAAAATAGAGTGTTCGGCTGATGCGTGCGTGCCTTGGCCATTTATCGTCCCACCGTAGAAACTGCACATCGTGCGGTTTCCTGGAGTCATTCAGTCATGGCCAATTCCACTAACGTTTCTGCACCTGAAGCGTCCCGTCAGGCCGAAGGGCACTTCCGCAACCATGCGCCCGTGCAACGAGAAGGCTTGCGCAAAATGGTGCGCATCATGTGGAACATGATCTTCCACAAACCCCGTAACACCCGCCCGACGGCGGCCGTTCCGGTGCAGCGCCTGACCCACGACGCGTTGATCGCCGCGCCCAACCACAGCGTCTATCGCCTCGGTCATTCCACGGTATTGCTGAAACTGCGGGACAAATTCTGGATCACCGACCCGGTCTTCGCCGAACGCGCTTCACCGGTGCAATGGGCCGGCCCGAAACGCTTCCACCAGCCACCAATCAGCCTCGAAGAACTACCGCCGATTGAAGCGGTAATCCTGTCCCACGATCATTACGACCACCTCGACTATCAGGCCGTGCTCAAACTGGCGGACAAAACCAAATACTTCCTGACCCCGCTGGGCGTCGGCGACACCCTGATCAAGTGGGGCATCGACGCCAGCAAAGTGCGCCAGCTCGACTGGTGGCAAGGCACCGAAGTCGACGGCATCCAATTCGTCGCCACCCCGTCACAACACTTTTCCGGCCGAGGCCTGTTCGATGGCAACAGCACGCTGTGGGCCTCGTGGGTGATGATCGACGCCGACACACGAATCTTCTTCAGCGGCGACAGCGGCTACTTCGATGGCTTCAAACGCATCGGCGAACAGTACGGCCCGTTCGACCTGACATTGATGGAAACCGGCGCCTACAACGTCGAGTGGCCGCATGTGCACATGCAACCCGAGCAAACCCTGCAAGCGCACATCGACCTGAAAGGCCGCTGGTTACTGCCGATTCACAACGGCACCTTCGATCTGTCGATGCACGCCTGGTTTGAACCGTTTGACCGGATACTGGCATTGGCCTGGGAGCGCAGTGTTTCGATTACCACGCCGCAGATGGGGGAGGCGTTTAACGTGATGTATCCGCAGCGGGGGAGTGCTTGGTGGTTGGGGATGGAAAACGTCGGCGATCAGGTGGAAATCCAGAACGCATGACGTATTGAAGCCTGGCCGCTTGTGATGCAAGCGGCTCGTGCCGACACCTCACTCAACCATCGCAAAATCCGCTCGCCCCACCGAATTCGACTCAGTCCCTCTAACACTCATCCCCCGCCCCGGCGCAAACCCCGGGAAGAACACCAACCCCTGCGACTCAAACCGATACGCCAACGCCAGCCGATCAGCATCCGGCACCTCACGCTTGGCCTCAAATCGCTCAATCACATCAACCAAAACGCCAGACTCCCGAGACAGCTCATCAACGCTCCAACCCAACATCGCCCGGGCCTGGGCGCAATGGGCGGGGGTGAATTGGAAGAGGGCGATACGTTCCAGGGTGATTTTCATCGCATAAGAGGCCATGGTGTTCTCCGGGCTCGAGAGTGCTGATTCAAAATGTACTGTGTTTTTGTACAGTTGTTTTGCGCCCGGATCAAACTCATTTTTTGAATTCTGCTATTTCGCCCCTGCCAACCAGACGGACGGCGCCTGACCCAACACACGACGAAACATCGTCGAAAACGCCGCCGGGCTGTCATAACCGAAATCCAGCGCAATCCGCGTCACCGGCTCACCCACCGCCAATCGCGCCAACGCCAGCACCACGCAGGCGCGCTGGCGCCACTGGCTGAAACTCAGGTCGGTCTGCTGGCGGAACAGCCGATTGAACGTGCGCAGACTGATGTGCAACTGATCCGCCCATTGCTGCGGCGATTGATGAACATCGGGTCGCTGCAAGAAGCCCTGGCACAACCCAAGCAGCCGCGCATCCACCGGCAGCGGAATGTGCAACGGCAAGTGAGCACTGCGCGCCAGCTCATGCAGCAGCAACTCGATCAACGCGCCATCGCGCCCGGCCTCGTCGTACGCCAGCGGAACCTCCACCGCCTCCATCAGCAAATGCCGCATCAACGGCGAAACACTGATCACCTGACAACGCTCGCCCAAGTCCACAGCACCCGGCTCGATGTACAAGCTGCGAGTGCTCACCCCCAGCATCAACACCTCATGCGCCACCCCCGCCGGAATCCACACCGCCCGCTGCGGCGGCACCACCCAGTTGCCGTCATGCGTGCCGACCTGCATCACCCCGGTGGCGCCGTACAACAACTGCGCCCGTCTATGCGTATGACTAGGCAGCACATGCCCGTAGGAATAATCCGTACCGATCGCCACCACCGACCGTGGCGTGTCATCCAGCAAATTAATCGAAACATTGCGCATCAAGCGGCTTCCAGCAGTTGGCGTAAACACAAACATTATTGGCTGACTTGCTGAAGCAGGCCAAGCCACATCGCTCTATCGTCGACCGCTCTCAACCAACGGACGACGCGCAATGTTCTACCTCCTGCTGACACTCTTCGGCTGCATGACCGGCATCACCGCCGTGCTGTTCGGCTTCGGCGGCGGCTTCGTCGTCGTGCCATTGCTGTACCGCATGCTCATGGCCAGCCACGGTGCCGACGACCCCATCGGCCAATCGGCGATGCACATCGCCGTCGCCACCTCGACCTGCGTGATGATCGTCAACGCCTTGGTCGCCACCGGAAAACATCACCGCGCCGGTAATCTGATTCGCCATTACCTGTGGCCGTTGGGCGGGTTTATCGGGCTGGGCGCGGTGGTCGGTGCCGTGGCGGCGATGTGGGTGAGTGGTGAGGTGATTCGGTATGCGTTCATTGCTTACCTGGGCGTGACCATTGTGGATTGCCTGTTCAGACGCGGTTTTCTTACTCACGCAGGTAATGGAATCCCACGGCGATTGGGGAGGGTGGAAGTGTCTGGTGGCGGCGTAGGAATCGGCGGCATCGCCACGTTTCTCGGCGTAGGCGGCAGTGTCATGACCGTGCCGTTGTTGCGGCGATGCGGGTTGAGCATGTCGCAGGCAACATCCATGGCTAATCCACTAAGCCTGCCCGTGGCATTGGCCGGGACCGTGACTTACATGGCGATGGCGGGGTTTAGCGATTTTGATTTGGGGGCGTGGTTTGTCGGTTATGTAGATCTGCTGGCGTTTGCAGTTTTGACGATGGGATCGTTGGTGGGGATTCGATTGGCCACACCTTGGATTGGGCGAATTCCGGATCGGATACATGCGCGCGTGTACATCGGTTTGCTGGTCGTGATGATGCTCAGCATGTGCCTGAATTGAACACCGTCACTTCGCCTCCAACCCCGGCGCCTCACGAATAATGAAGTGATCCAGGTTCTCGATATTCGCGCTGAACACCCCGAACGTCTGCTCGGGGTTTTTCTTGCTAGGTACCTGCTTCAACTCCGGCGTCACGCCATAAAAGAAGCAATACAACTCCGCCTCACTGTCGATGGCGTGCTTGATCTCCTCCAGAAACGCTTTGCGCTTGCGGTAGTTCTCGATCAACTTCTTGCTCAGGTAAACGTTGACCGAATAAGGCTTCTTCTTCGCCTCATCCGCTTGCTTGAACCAGACCTTCTGCTCGAAATCGATCCGGAAACTCTGAGTGTAATCCTTGATTTCCTTGATCTTGCCCCAGTAAATCAGCCCCTTGTTGTCCGTCAGGTATTCGATCTTCTTGAAGAACGACCCATAAGGCGCCGTGTGCTCGCCAATCTTCAGCGGCACGCGCTTGAGCAGCTCCTTGTCCTCGAAGTTCGACACAAAACACTCCACCGGATGGGCGAAGACGCTGGTCTTGTCCGGCGTTGATTCGTGGCTTGGGTGCTCGGTATCGCTGGTCGGTGTAAGAGGTTTCGGATCGTCCCGCGTTACATCCGCCGCCACCGCCGGGTTCGACGACTTACGCACATATTGACGCCGAGTCAGCAACAACTCCGACGGAAAATGCTCCTCGCGACTGTCATCCGTTTCCGCACCGTCCGCGTCCACACCCGACGCCGGTGCCTTGAGACTGACATAAGGACAATCCGCCACATGCCGGGTGCTGGGCGTGTTTTTGAAGTGCGGGGTGCGGACGTAATTCACGTTTTTGGCGTTGAACGTCGTCAGTACGTTTGCCGCATCAAAGGCCGCCCTGCAGGCGTCATTGGGGCATTGGAAGTGTTCTTTCGCGGAATCGAACTCCATCGTCTCGTCGAAATTCAGATCGCGCACGTCATAGATCGACAACTTGTCGTCGAGGCTGAGGCAGTAGGCGAGGTCGAATTTCATGGCGGGCTCGGGTCCTTGAGTGGGGAGGGTATTAATAGCGGGAGGCGAGGCGGGTTGCACACACTCTTTTAAACACACCACAAAATCAACGGCAACCCACCGTCCCCTGTAGGAGCGAAGCTTGCTCGCGAAAAACCCAAAAACACCACTGGGCATCTGGTCGTACGCGTTGTCGGTCACGAACTTCACGGGCAAGCTCGCTTTTTGACAAACGGTCAGCTCGACACCTTGCTTATAGAAAATCCCCGGCTTAGTCTAGCTTAGCTAACTCTATGGAGGTGCCATATGAATGAATTGGTGCAAGTAAACATGCACGAAGCAAAATCCCAACTCTCCCAACTTGCTGAGCGTGTATGGCATGGCGACAAAGTGGTAATCGCCAAGGCTGGCAAGCCATATCTCGACCTGCTTCCTCATGTCGAGACGCCCCGCGCGCGCAAGCCTGGACGGTTGAAGGGGAAGATTCGGATGTCTGCGGATTTTGACAAAACGCCTGAAGACATCATTGATGGATTTGAGGGCAGCCTATGAGGCGCTTGCTGTTGGATACCCATGCGTTTCTGTGGTGGCTGTCCGATGATCCCTCACTGGGCGCAGATGCTCGACAGATGATTGGGGAGCCGCGTAATCAGGTCCTGGTGAGTGCCGCTTCGATCTGGGAGATATCGATCAAACAAGCCAAAGGAATGCTCGAGGCCCCAGAGGATCTTGAGGCGCTGGTTGAGGACGAGGGTTTCACCAAACTGCCGATTTCGCTGTTCCATGGACAGCAGGCGGGCAAGTTACCGGAGATTCATCGCGACCCGTTTGATCGGATGTTGATTGCACAGGCTCAGGCGGAAGGGCTGGAGTTGGTCACAGCGGACGGGATAATTCCCCAGTATGGTGTGCGGGTGGTTTCGGCACGGTTGTGAGGGGGAGGCAGAATACTGATGTTTTCAAACCCATCGCAGATCCCCCGTAAGAGCGAGCCTGAGTTTCATGACGGGTTCGGGCCCTTAGTGCGAGCAGAACGTGGGGCGAATTGCACTGCCTGTTTTCAAAACACCGTAAACCCATCACACGTCAATTTTGACTGGTGGTTAAAAAAAGAATGAGATCGGATGGAAACGAAACCGAACAGGCCTTTTCAATGGCTGTAATTTGATCCTTCGTCAATTGGTAGTCATACACGTAGTCCTCTTGATCCTTCCAGCCCATCAATACAGCGAGCTCCTCGCTTTTGATCGCAAGCACTTTCTCATAAGAAGCAAAGTCGTCTCCCTCATTGATACCCATCACCGTGTGTTTCATGGCTCTACCGTCCTCGTTGGGTCTGCAGGTTTTGTCTGATTGCCTGATGCGTGATCAAACTCGCCCAAGTGTTTTCCGCGTTTGTTGTATTTCTCCACTGCGCCGTGCTGGAAGTCCCATTCGTAAATCGTGCCTTTTTTATCCTTCCAACGAGGACGTAGGCCCCCGCCCTTCATGCGGGTTTTGCCTAGGGCCCATTTTGCATCCGGGAAGGCCGGCAAGGTATGTGGCTTCGGGTAGTAATGATGAGAAATACTGACAACGACATAGACCGGCCTTACCCCCGAATCAGCCGGGAACACCAGAATGAAATCCTTGTACTCCGGCGGATAAACCGGGTTCACGATGATGCTGTCAGCCGCTTTCGTTGGCGGGTAAACCCAGATATGCGGTGCTTGCGGGGCAGCTTCCAGCGCCGGAATGCCCAGGATGTCCGAACCATCCACGGCCGGTGTCCAGATCAGTTCAATGCCTTCACCCAGGTCAGCAACCTGCTGGCTGCCACGCAACGTGAACTGCACGACATCAACCATTTCCCAATCGCGATTTTTGCCGGTGTAGAAACCATATCCCTTGAGGCTGCCGTCAGTCTGTTGCTCGACCCGCAGGCGAACGCGAGTACGGGCCTGTTTGAGCGCACGGAGTTGGTCGTCGGTGTAAAGCGAGCTGTCGCCCAGACTTGAGGGTGTGAACAGCGCAACAAGGCCAACCAACGTTGCTGTTACGGCGCTCGCTGCGGCCACGGGAGCAGCGGCGAATGCCGAGCCGGCCAAGGTGAGGGAGCCCAGACCAGCGGGAATCGCAGTGCCACTGATCTTCTTCAGTGGCACTGCGCCTGATTCATCCGCTTCGCGAGCTCCCAGCAGAATCAGGTCACCGTAGTCTTTCAGGCTATCGGTCGGCACCATCCCTGAGGGATTTGAGTAATCAATGATGGCGTCCGGCAGCTTGCAGGACTTGGCGAAGACACATCCAGCTTGAGTGGGCCTATGCTTTTCCGCGATGATCTGACGGCTGCGTTCGAAGGCGTCTTGCCTGGCCAGCATGGCCTCATAGGCTTTTTGTCTGGCGTCCCGTTCGGCCAATTCGGTGGCAGTCATGTAGTGGTAGGTGACGTGATGCCCATCACCGGAGGGTGGATTCTTAACCCGCGGAATGTCCTTGTTGCCAGCCACTGATCATCCTTTCGTTCATCCATCGGCAGCCCCGGAAAAGGGGCTGCGCGACGTTAACGAACGTGGCTAATCGTGGCTGTAGGACGGATCCTGAATGACTCTAAGCATTTTCTCTTTTTATCGGGATTGCAGCGCAATCCTTAGGACTCGGCGCCTTCGTGCGCGTAGGTTTTCCTGGCCCAATTACTCAAACTTCAACTGCTCCACCTTCTTAAACAGTGACGCAGTGAACTCATCCCGATCACTTGAATGGTGACAACGTCGATGATAATTCGGACACAGCGCCACGGCATTGCTTGAATCGGGAGCAGACCCCGCAGCAAGTTCTCTTGTGGGAGCGAGCTTGCTCGCGAAGGCGTCATTAAATACACCACCCAAAAAATCCGCTGCCTGAAACTCAAGCAGCGGATTTTTATACGGCAATGAACAATCAGAACCCTCGCAGCACTCGTGACGCCTTACGCCACCACGATCCGCGCTGATTGAACGGATCATCTGCCAACACGCAAGGCATGTCCCGCAACCGAATCCACGGCTCATCCTGCCAGTGCAACATGCAGAGCGACATCTTAGGCCAGTCCAGAACACTCAACGTTGGCCGTTCAACTGAACGCGATGGACGCGCATCGCGTAACGCCGGAACAACTTGGTGAGTCAGCCATTCCCTCAGGAGCCGGTACTCCGGGCAATAGTGATAAACCAGCAACGCATAAACGCCGGACTCGCTGATCATCAGTCGTTCTTCGGCAATACCTTGAGCCTCCACGAGCATCATTCGCCGCTGATCTGCATCCAGCTTGCGTGACATGCGTTCGTCGAGATGTTTGCCCATCAATCGACCCAGGTCGTGAGCACAGAACCACGCCTGGTTCTCCACGAGTAGGGCACGAAGACAGGTGCCGTGACGAAGGAAGAGGGTTGAAACGAGCGGTTCAGGCATGGCGAACCTCCTGAAACGGAAGCGCGCGATTGGACATACGGATACGGCGAGTCACCTTCATCGTGAAGGTCGGAATGTCAGGCATTTCCTTTACCTCTGGCTGCTTTCTTAGGGCATTCGTTATGGGTGTCGGGAGCTAAGAAACCCACCAGAGACGGGCCGGACATATTCCCCTTTCGGGTCTTGTATTCGCCCACTCCCGACATAACGGGGATTTTTCGCAGACGTAGAGAAACCGCAGACGAAAAAAAGCCGCATGACTGTCGGGTGCGGAGGACCGCTCTGGTTGAGGCGTTTCTTAGGCGCCGAGTTAAAAGCCTAAGAGGAAATCACTATATGGTCAACTGATAAAAACCTTTTATTATTGGTCGTTATAATCGTATGCTTGTCAAGCATTTGCAGTGGCTTAGATGTTTGTTTTTTATTGATTTTTGTAAGGCGCAGGCTTGATGTGAATATTACTCATACCAATAATTATAATTTTATAATTAGCATTTTACTGATTGGTTGCAGTAAGGGTGAGTCAGTTGCACATTTGAAGATGATCCGGTTCCTCCCTCGCGGACGCGCAAGATATGATCATACGACATCGATTTTTCAGTATCCAAATATCCTTGGCAAATAGGGCATTTTATTGCTGTTGCTAAAGCTGTTTTAATGAAGGCTAAGCTTTTTACATCATCTGAAAAAGATCTGGTAGTTTCATTCGTAATTCCGACTAATATCTTTCCATCAAAATCGGCGAAACTAACTAGATCTTCATCCGTTACATTTTTTTGTGATGCTAATTGGTCTATAACTTTGCTTAATAGTTTGGTGTATCTTGATGTACGTCCATTGCTAGATGTGCGTTGTAGAATGGTCGCTATAAGGTCTTTTTGGGTTATAAGAATTGACTCTAATTGGCTTCGTATTTTTGTAAATTTTTTAAAAAAAGTTCTGTCGTTGTTAGCAATCTTCGCTGCTATTAAGGCAACCGTGCCCATGAAAAGTGATCCAGAGTGCCGACCTGTTGGGCCATAAAAATATACGGCAGGGTGGAGACCCAAGCTTCCATTTTCATTCCCAGTAATGCGTCTTACTAGGGAGAGTGTCATACTTAGGGTTTGTACTGTCATACTGCCGTCGTCATCATCCGCCATAGAAGAAATGTTCTTCGGATTACCATGCTGGTCCTTATTGGATATCAATATCAATTCAATTAAGGTCTCAAGCGCAGTCCTGATTCCAGTTGGTCCACCAAGTGGTAAATCTAAAGTTTTAATCGGGCGCTGAAACTCAGGGTCGAAGAGGATTGTATGCAAACTTTTTGCTTTGGCTTCGATCTCCTCAGCCACGCCGTCCTTGAAACGTGACCAGTATCGATGCCCTTTTCCTGATCGAATGATTGCCCGTGCTGCCATTGATATTGGCTTGTTTCGATTCCTAAGTAACAGTTCCTCGATGTCGTCCAGAGGTGTGCCTTTAGTGTTGATTTTAAAAAAGGAGCTTTCTGCTTTGTCGGCATCGCCTTTTACCCATTGAATAGGAAGTCCCCGCGACACTACCGCATTGAGGCGTCTGCGTTCAGATGTATCTAGCTTTTCATCGACAATTCGCATTTGGTAGTGATCCCAAGTACCGATCGTCTTCGCCACTAATGAGCGTGTCTGCTCCGCTGTTCGACGTTGTTCTTCGGATATTTGGTATCCGAAAAATGCTTGTGACGTTGCACCATCACCATAATCATTCTCAACCCAAGACCTCAAAACACTTAGCCGATGTCCTCCATCAATGACAAAAAGATATGTTGGAGATTGCCAAAGAATTACTGAAGGAATTAGATCCCCGTTTACAAAGCACTCCAATAAGGACACAACCTGCGTCGGTGACCAGTGATTCGTTTCACGTTGGAAGTCTGGTTTTCTTAGGCTAGGACCGATTAACCCGCCCAATGTGAAATCTCTGAGCGAGATGGTTGCTACATTCTCGTAGCTTGTGGATTCGATGTCTTGAGTTGCGAAATCTTCTCGTTTGATCATCGCGTCTAGATTGACGAGGTTGGAGCGAATTGCCAAGAGGACCTCCGGATTAACAATTTATGTAAATTCGAATATCTAACCTTGTACAGTTTTTTTTAGATTTATGCACGCTAGCCTGTAAGTCTCGTGTTGTCGAATCGTGAGACCTACGAGCTCCATTTTTAGCGCGGCCCATAATCACGTCTTCCTCATTTTTTTCGACGAATCGGCAAAGGGCTAGGAGTAGATTCTTTTTAAGAATGATTACTAATATGTTGAGGTTTAAGTCACGCGATCTATGCTTGTCGTAGGTATCCTAGCCAGTTACATCACTAGAGCGCACCGAAACGCAGCTCTGACTCTTACTAGGAGCTGAAAGCTCGGTTTTCATGATGACGCCACTGAAAGCTGAGCTGCTTGATTTGTTTTATTCTTAACTGCGATTAGAAAATCGCGAAAAAGGCTATCGCTCAGCTTGAACTGTAAAGGCATTGTGCCTTTATCTCTGCTCGGAGTGTTGCTAAGGTTATGGTTCTCGCTTGACCGCAGGATTAAACAATGTCTGTTAGACCCCGGTAGGGAATTCTGCTAAAGGTCGGTTGGAAAATGTTGGCTGGAGGGAGATTTCTCTCATTGGCTCAGCAAGGTATGGATTCCAGGAGCGTAGTGTGAGAGTACAAAATCCCCCCTTAGCTAGTGATCTGATGTCTACCGCAAGGAGCTTTGGAAATTATGACCTGGCCGCAGCCCTCGCCGATCTCATTGATAATAGTATCAAGGCAAAGTCGACTCGAATTGACATAAGCCTTTTTCCAGTGGCAGAAGATGTGACAGTCAGAATTCGAGACAACGGCACAGGCATGACCAAGGAGACTCTGATCGCTGCAATGCGTCCAGCCAGCGCAAATCCTCAAGACGTCCGAGAGCCTGATGATTTAGGAAGATTTGGCTGGGGATTGAAGTCTGCATCTTTTTCGCAAGCCCGGGTACTGACTGTTATTTCTTGGCAAGGAGAACTAATTAATGCCGCAAGATGGAATATAGATGATATTGACGATTGGGGCATGGACCTTCTAGAAGGAGCAGATGTTCTTGATTTACTTGATATTGATATTACAACACCATGCGGTACTGAGGTCGTTTGGACAAACTCTGATAGATTAATAGATCTTGGGGGCGGTTCTTCCATTGTCGATGCTTTAACTCATGTTATAGCCTATGCCAATAGACGGCTAAGTTTAGTGTTTCATCGATATTTGGCTGGCGAGGTGGGCACTCGTCTTGTTATTTCAATAAATGGGACCATATTGCAACCAATTGATCCATTTATGGTTTCACATAACGCAACACAAACACTAAATTCCGAAATAATTGATATGGCTAATGGTTCGAAAGTTAGTGTGCAACCTTATGTGCTTCCGCATTTTTCGAAGTTGTCAGTGGAGGAGCAAGACCGGCTAGGCGGTTCGGAGGGTATGGTTAGAAACCAAGGGTTTTATGTTTATCGAAATCGAAGACTTATCATTTCTGGTACATGGTTCCGTCTCGTTCCTCATGGCAAGCTTTCCCAGTTAACAAGGATCAGGGTTGATCTACCTAACACGGTTGATTCCGAATGGCGGATTACGGTAGATAAATCAGATGCGCAGCTACCTGTAGCGCTTAAGCGTAGGCTTCAAGAAATAGTAAAACGTTTCAATCACCGCTCAGTTGCGGTCCATCGCAAGAAAGGTGTGTCTCTCAATCAACCAAATGTTCAATCTGTCTGGCTGCGATATTCAAAGGACGGACAAATTTGCTACCGGGTAAATAGGGAGCATCCTTTGGTTGCGAGACTTTTGGAGCTTGACGAGCTTGCGGGTAATGCGGAATCTGTTTTACGACTCATGGAAGTGTATTTTCCAACCGATCGATTTCTCCATGATGCTGCCGGGGTAAGCATAAATCAATGCTCTACCACCGCAGAAGAGTATGAAGCGCTAATTGATCAGTGTTTGATTAATTATATGCAAGACTGCGAGGGGGATGCTGAAATTGATGGGTTTCTTGTCTTTTTGAGATCAATTGAACCATTCGCTAGTCAGTGGCCGTACGCCGAAAGTTACGTTCGCAACAATACTGTAAATAAGTGGGGTATGAAAAATGGATTTTGACGCTGCTTTGAGTTTTCTTCGTGTAGAGATCGATAAGAAGATACAAGGACATTTTCCGGTACCAAAGGGGTATTTGGATAGTCACGTAAAAGAAAGTTCGGCGATTTCTAAGATCCTTGATGATGACTTAGCAAACCGTCTTGTTAGACACTTGGAAACTATCTATGGAACTGAGCAGGGGACTGGCCATGCTTTGAAAACAGATTTCGATGAATGGTATCCCGACAGAATGGGTGAAACTAATTTTTATTTCTGGAGGAGGCTTCAAAAGTATTGGCTTGATCACTCAATTTTACCTGTTCAAGTTGTCGGTTCTGTGAACAAAGTAACTGATGAGATAATGGGGTACTTGGGGGATCCTCAAGATGATGCCTCTTGGAGAAGACGCGGATTAGTCATGGGACATGTGCAGTCGGGTAAGACGACTAATTACTCTGCATTAATTGCAAAGGCTGCTGATGCGGGGTATCGAATTATAATAGTACTTGCGGGGCTTACTAATTCACTTCGATATCAAACTCAAATCAGGCTAGATCAATCTTTCGTTGGGAAATCTTCCCTCGGGGACTCATTTGTCTCAGAAATTTATCCCGTTTCCCACGTGTTTAAAGGAGTTGAGGGAGAAACATCCGAGGTTCGGCATCCTTTTTGTGGAACTACTCAAGGTGCTGATTTCAGTGTGAAAATCGCACGAGGGGTAGGTGCAACAGAGGGGAATTTTGCAGATCCAATTCTCTTTGTTACAAAGAAAAATGAAAGTGTACTGGGTCGCCTCGCAGATTGGTTACGAGGATTGCGCCAAGAGGGGCAGCTAGAAGGTCCAATGCTGTTGATTGACGATGAAGCAGATAATGCTTC
This sequence comes from Pseudomonas sp. IT-P44, assembly GCF_949768225.1. Taxonomy (NCBI): domain Bacteria; kingdom Pseudomonadati; phylum Pseudomonadota; class Gammaproteobacteria; order Pseudomonadales; family Pseudomonadaceae; genus Pseudomonas; species Pseudomonas sp. IT-P44. The sequence goes on from NZ_CATKQM010000079.1 coordinate 98,239, forward strand.
AATTAATACTGCAAAGGATCCCACCGCCACGACAAGGATCAATGCAAGAATACGAGAGCTGCTCTCATGTTCTAGACGTTATTCCTATGTCGGATATACCGCGACACCTTTCGCGAATATATTCATTGACCCTGATACGGTCGATGAGATGCAAAATAATGATTTGTTTCCGGAACATTTCATAAAGTCTCTCGAGCCTCCAGGAAATTACATTGGTGCTGAGAAATTATTTTCTGAGGGGGGGGAGTTTTCAAAAGTTTGCGTTCGCGAAATACCAAGCGACTACAATGATTTACTTCCAATATCGCATAAGCCAGGATTTAACTTAGAGAGACTGCCGGGAAGTTTGGAGGATGCTGTACTTGAATACGCCATATTTCGTGCCCTAAGGACACTGTCCGGAGAGGGGCATAAGCATTCGTCAATGTTAGTGAATGTAAGTAGATTCAACGCTATCCAGAGGCGCGTGCACGATGAAGTTTATCTCCTGCTTCAGGACTTAAAGGATTCAGTCGATGCATGGGCGACTACTGCTTCTTGGGATAAATCAAAGCTGTTAATAAGGGTACACGAGGTCTGGCAGAAAGAATATTCAGCGCACGGGGGCTTTCAATGGGATGACGTGCTAAGGGTACTAAAACGTGCGATCGCCCCGGTTGAAGTACGACTTGTCAATATGCGCGGTGGTGGATTGGATTACACCAAAGCACCTGAGACAGGAATGCATATAATTGCCGTGGGCGGTTTGGCTCTGGCTCGCGGGCTGACTTTAGAAGGGCTGGGTATTTCTTATGTTTTAAGAAATGTAGGTGCCGCCGATACCCTCCTCCAAATGGGTCGTTGGTTTGGTTATCGTCCAGGTTATGAGCATCTATGTAGAATTCACGCTACTTCTGCAATGTTAGGAGACTTTCGGGAGGTCAGTGAGGCAGTTGAAGAGCTGCGTGATGATTTGATTCGGATGGAGCGGATGGGCATCACACCTAATGCATTTGGTCTTAAGGTTCGCGAAAGTCGTACGGGTATAGCAATTACCGCTGCTAACAAAATGCGCGCAGCCAAGCCTCTTCTGATGGCCGTCGACTTATCTGCAAAACATTTGCAGGCATACGAAATTTTTAATGACGAATCAATTAATAACAAGAATTTTTCCGCAGTGAAATCAATAGTTGAATTGCTTGAGTCGAACGGAGCGGAGAAGAGGGTTAAAGACGAGAGTGCTTATGTTTGGAGTGGGGTTAGTGTATTGCTGGTTCAGGACTTACTTCGACAATTTGAACTCCCACAACTAGAGTTCGCGTTGGGCAGTATAGAGAGCAGCTTGGCTCTTGACTATATTGTGGATCGCGCAACTGGAGAACTCGCCTTTTGGGATATTGCAATTCCATTCAGACGGTTCGGTTCTAGTGAACAAAGTCTACAATTTCCGCTGGCTCTCGAAGAGTCCTCGACGCGATTTTGTCGACAACGTTACTCTGGGGCTTTAAAGTCTGAAGACGCAGATGTCGTCAAGATAACGGCTAAGAACGTCGTTGCTGATGCAGGTCCCAATGATCTCCAGTACGGTGAGCGAGAGGGGCTTAAGGAGCAAGCAGAAGCGTTATTAGAGCAGTTTCCTGACCTCAGTGCAGAAAAGCGTTATCTATTGTCTAGAGCCCGGCCGCTGCTTCTGATCCATGTTTTTGACTTTAATTTATCTGACAAAGCAGAAAGATCAAAGCTGAAGTTTGAAGGTGGAAAGCCAGTAGTTACTATCAGCTTGGCATTTCCTGACACCTCTGTCGTGCCCGTTCCCCGTGAATATGCCATATCAAAACGCTTGGCTGAAATTATACAAAAACAGTTAGATGAAACCCAAAGCGATGAGGAACTAACTGATGAAGAATGACTTCGCCAATAAGTGGGAAGAAATATCTGATATAGGTCACGGTGCTGGCCGGTTTCGAGTCTTTCCCGACCATCTACTCGACTTGTTTCTCGGCTTTTCTACAACTTGCGAGCGAGAATTTACCCTTGAATTTTCTGCTTTGAACATTTCAAAAATTGAAATGCCAGTATTTGAGAATATTCTGGTTTATCTAAAGTCAGAAGGCGACACTCACGGGCTTACATTAAGGCTTACCGATCATGCCTTGAAAGACTTGTTCTCTATAATGTGTACTGATCTCGCTGAATCATCATCTAGGGCCAAAAGCTCATTACTGGCAGTTGACGTGTTTATCGTGAGGCTCAGTCGGTGGGCGGAACTTTTACGCCGCCGTAAATCACATGGAATGTCATTCGAAGAGCGGTTAGGTTTGCTTGGTGAACTTTGCATGTTGACTTGGCTAATGGATCGCTCAGGAATAGATTTTTCGGTCATACTGAGTGGTTGGCGAGGTCCGGATGGAGATAGCAGCGATATAGGATTAAATGGTGTGCGAATCGAGGTCAAGGCACAACTCTCAACTCAAAGTGCCGCACTTAGAGTTTCATCTCTTAGTCAGTTGGATGGAGACGATGGTAATATTTTTGTCGCTCTACACCGGTTTTCTGTGGCGGAGGAAGGGTTAAGTCTGAAGTCCTTGATTGATAGGATAGATGCTAAGCTTGTTCGTCCGCATTCCGCGCTTTTGGACTTTCGCCGAAAGTTAATGTTTGTGGGGTATGATCATGACGCTACATATGTGGAAGAAAATTTTGTTTTAGATGAGTTAATGGTCTATCGCGTAGGAGAGACGTTTCCTCGTTTAACACCTAATAACGTTTCTGATGGGATTAGTTGCGTTAGTTATAAGATTGACTGTGGTGCTGTAAAGGATTTTAGGATCAGTCAGGAAGATTTGGAGGACCTTATTAATGATTGATCTTGACTCAGAATATTTGGAGTTGCGAGAAGAGATCCGGGTGGGCAGTCTAGTTGATCACGAACTGCAAGTAACTGAGTTTTTTAGAATTTATTCGTCTATTTCTGCTGAAAATGGCGACACTCCGGACATGGAGTATTGCCCAGTTCTCAAAGAGGGTTTGGGAGGTTATCGCGTAGACGGATATGCATTTGATCTACTTGGTGATGAGTATATTGAGGCAGGTGACTTATATCTTGCGGTTTGCGATTATCGGCAAGGGGCAGAACTGACGTCGGTAAATAGCAAGGATGTTGATCGAGCTGTTGAAGGTGTTGAACGTTTTTTTAACGCCGCGATGCACCAAAAGTTTTTAGAAAGCTTAGAGGAGACAAGTCCTGCCTACCAGTTGGCGATACTAATTCAACAATACAAAAGTCGAATAAGACGGCTGCGAGTGGTTTTGTTCACTAACGGTCACCTCCGTGTCAGAAAGAGCATTTTTGAATCAAAAAATATAGGCTTGGTTACTCTCCATACCAATGTTTTAGATCTTGAGCGCTATTCCAAAATATCCTCCACTGGAGGCGAGTCTGTTGAAATAGATTTTGATGAGGATTTTGATGGTGCTATTGAGTGTTTGTCAGCATCAATCGATAATGTTAGTTATCAAAGTTATCTTTTTGCTATTTCAGGAGCAGCTTTGGCTAAAGTTTTTGCCACGTTTGGAAATCGTCTGCTAGAGCAAAATGTTAGAACTTATCTTCAGGCTAAAACTGGCGTAAATCGAGGCATTTTGAGAACTATATCTGAAGAGCCTGGCATGTTTTTTGCCTATAATAATGGATTGACTGCTACTGCGTCGAGCGTACGGACAAGACGTTTGGAAGGAGGAGCTTTAGCTATTTCTCATGTTAAAGACTTTCAAATAGTAAACGGCGGGCAAACTACGGCTTCATTGCTGTATGCGAGAGACGGATTGGGTAGGAGTCTTGATCATGTGTATGTGCAAGTTAAACTATCCGTTGTTGATGAAGACAGACTTTCACAGGTAGTTCCTCGTATTTCCGAGTTCGCTAATACGCAGAACAAGGTTTCATTAGCCGACCTAGCGTCTAATAGCCCAGTACAAATTAAGATTGAGCGTTTCTCTAAAGAAGTGTCAGTTCCACAGCGCGCTGGTGAGCTCCACAGTAGTAAATGGTTTTATGAGCGAGCTAGGGGGCAATATAAAAATCTATTTTCTTACAGGAGTCAATCCGAGCGTCGTAAGTTGGAGGTGATGTATCCAAAAAGTCAACTTGTTACTAAAACTGATCTGGCGAAATATGAATTAACCTTCGATGGGCGGCCGCACTTCGTAAGTGAGGGCGCCCAGAAGTGTTTTAATAGATACACAACAATGGTGCTTGCTTCATTGGGAGATGGGTCAGCATTGACTGATACTTGGTTCCGTCGTGCTATGGCCAAGGCGTTTCTATTTATTCAGCTTGATAGCGAAGTGCAAAAATCTGAATGGTATAAGTCTGATCGAGGATACAAAGCACAAATTGTCACCTATACAATTGCGGCCTGCGCAGAAGGTTTTCGAGAGCAGGATCTCCAAATTGATCTTGACCGTATTTGGCGTGATCAAAGTGTATCAGAGCCACTTATGAGTTGGATGTTGGGCGAGGCTCGCCGAGTAGCCAAGATTCTTAAATCACCTCCTGAAAATGTAAGAAATATTTCGGAGTTCGCAAAAAAAGAATTCTGCTGGGTGCGATGTGTGAAAGGTTGTGTGGGGCAACCAGATGAAGTCATCACTCAGTATGGAATTTCGTTTCAAGACTACAAAAGTGAAGCCCGCGTTGGTGCTCGTGATTCTGTTCGTAATTCTGAGATCGATTTTGAAGTTGCAATTTTGGGGCTAGCGCCTCGGGTGAACGATATCATTCGTGAGGCAAAGCTCTGCGATGCGGCATCTCCCATGAGTATGAGTGCGTTGAGCAAGATTGCCGCTGGGCGATTGATGCTGTCAAAAGGTGAAAAAAATGCATTGAAACAGTTGCTGGAGCGCTTGGAGATTCATTATTGACACGAATCGAATTTTAGGTGGTATTTGGCGCACCAGTGATCGGAGGTCAGATCAAGCTGGTGGGTAAGGGAAGACGGGCCAGGAGACGTATTTTTGATTACAATCAACGATCGCCTCCAGCAACCAGTTCATTTTGGTTTCCGGACCGCGTATACCACATTCCCAAAGCTCGAAAACCCGCCAACCTTGTTTGAGTAACTCATCCCTATTTTTTAGGTCGCGCTGTACATTTTTGTCGAATTTTGTCCTCCAAAAATCCTCGTGTGTCTTTGGATCGGTGGTAAATCTACAGCCAGGATGCCTGTGCCAAAAGCAGCCTTGTACCAAAATGCAAACTCGATATCGAGGTAGCACGATATCGGGTTTTCCTGGGAGGTTCCGTAGGTGCAGGCGATATCTGAAACCATGCCGATGCAGCAGCTTCCGAAGCTTCATTTCTGGGGACGTATTACTGCCACGGATGCCAGCCATCATGCGAGACCTGACTTCTTTGCTAACTATGTCCATGACTGAACCCCAAATGACCTTGCCACTTAAGCAAGATACAGCTTTCGAAACTGATATGGCTCTCCCTGAGCCAATCCAAATTGTCGATCTTTTTGCTGGTCCGGGAGGGCTGGGAGAAGGTTTCGCCTCGTCAGGGGGGGGGAATCGGTTCGAGACCGTAGTTTCCGCCGAGATGGATCCCGTCGCACGCGAGACATTGAAACTGAGGGCTTTCTACAGGCTACTCAAGCTGAAGAATCCAGCTCGGCTGGATGACTATTACAACTACTGTAACGGCGTTACGGACAAGCCTTTTTCAAACGAAAGCGAAGTCCAGTGGATCGAGGCGGATCGCGAGGCTCGACGCATAACGTTGGGCAGCGAAGAGGGCGATAAAGAACTCGATGAGATCTTAGATCTTCGTCTCGATAGAGGCAGGCCCTGGGTATTAATTGGCGGGCCTCCTTGTCAGGCCTACTCTATCGTGGGGCGCGCTCGTAACCAAGGTAAGGCAAATTACAATGCTGAGAATGATCACCGTCATTTCCTCTACAAAGAGTATCTACGAATTATCAAGGAGCGGCAGCCGACAGTTTTTGTGATGGAAAATGTTAAGGGTATTCTTTCCTCCAAGATTGGTGGTGAGAAAATCTTCTCTCAGATCCTCAAGGATTTGTCAGATCCCCATAAGGCACTCGGCGAGTCGAAGTCTGGCACTCGATACCGCATCTGCTCGTTGGTGACGGGACAGTCTTATGGACCTGATGGAGATATTGAACAGCTTGATCCCCGTGGATTTATCATCAGGGCTGAGGAGCATGGGATTCCGCAGGCGAGGCATCGCGTCATTCTTTTGGGCATAGCGCTAGATGAAGAGGGGAACATTCCTTCGCATGCCTGGTTGCCTGAGGTAGACGGATATATAACTGTCAAGCAGGTATTGGGAAATCTACCTATGCTGCGCAGTCGGTTGACCAAGCAGCTTGATGGGAATGAAGCCTGGTACCAAGAGGTAGCGACTCAACTAGACGAGATGCGAGCGGAACTCGACAACAGGGTTGATCCGAAATTGGCTTCCGAAATGGATATCGTCAGGAGTGGCTTAATGAGTGCTCCGGTCGATGTCGGTGCACTTCGGATCACTCGTACCAAAGGCGACGGAAAAACGGATATTCCCGCTTTAGATGATTGGTACCTAGATGGCCGATTAGATTATTGGTTGAACCATGATGCGCGTGGTCACATGCCTTCCGACTTACGCAGATATATGTTTGCGAGCGTATTTGCCCGCGCCCATGGAACATCACCTAAGGGCCACCAAGAGTTTCATCTTTCCGGACTTGCACCAGCACACAAAAACTGGGAAAGCGGGAAGTTCAGTGACAGGTTTAGAGTTCAGGTGGAAAACCATCCCTCCAGAACAATCACTAGCCATATCTCCAAGGATGGGCATTATTTTATCCACTATGACCCCAAACAGTGCCGTAGTCTGACCGTGCGTGAAGCTGCCCGGCTTCAAACATTCCCTGACAACTACTTCTTTCAGGGGAACAGAACTCAGCAATTTCACCAGGTAGGAAATGCTGTTCCTCCTTTGTTGGCTAGTAAAATCGCTTCGGTGGTCTTTGACGTGATATGTAAGAAGACAATTAGTAAAAAGATCGCAGTGTCTGCTTAACAAATATTAAAGGTTGTACGTGCCATTTTGTTGGGGGGAGCTAGCGAGGAACGCGGTCAAATAGTCTCCCGACAATAAAAAGCCCTGAGCGCATTACGCGCTCAGGGCTTTTCAGTATTTACCTCAGAATAATAGGGGGCTAGAAATCAATCCCAGCTCAACGCCCCACCAGTCTGATACTCAATAACCCGAGTCTCAAAGAAATTCTTCTCTTTCTTCAAGTCCATAATCTCGCTCATCCAAGGGAACGGGTTAGTCGTCCCCGGATACTCTTCCTTCAAACCAATCTGCGACAAGCGACGGTTAGCGATGAACTTCAGATAGTCCTCCATCATCGCCGCATTCATGCCCAACACGCCGCGAGGCATGGTGTCACGCGCATATTCGATCTCAAGCTGAGTGCCTTGCAGAATCATCTGCGAAGCCTCTTCCTTCATTTCAGCATCCCACAAGTGCGGGTTTTCGATTTTGATCTGGTTGATCACGTCGATGCCGAAGTTCAGGTGCATGGATTCGTCGCGCAGGATGTACTGGAACTGCTCGGCGACGCCGGTCATTTTGTTGCGGCGGCCCATGGAGAGGATCTGGGTGAAGCCGCAGTAGAAGAAGATGCCTTCCAGGACGCAGTAGTAGGCGATCAGGTTGCGCAGCAGTTCTTTGTCGGTTTCGACGGTGCCGGTTTCGAACTTCGGATCGGAGATCGAACGGGTGTATTTCAGGCCCCAGGTGGCTTTTTTCGCGACCGATGGGATCTCGTGGTACATGTTGAAGATTTCGCCTTCATCCATGGCCAGCGATTCGATGCAGTACTGGTAGGCGTGGGTGTGGATCGCTTCTTCGAAAGCCTGGCGCAGGATGTACTGGCGGCATTCCGGGTTGGTGATCAGGCGGTACACGGCCAGGACCAGGTTGTTGGCAACCAGGGAGTCGGCGGTGGAGAAAAAGCCGAGGTTGCGCATGACGATGCGGCGCTCGTCGTCGGTCAGGCCTTCCGGGTCTTTCCAGAGGGCGATGTCGGCGGTCATGTTGACTTCTTGCGGCATCCAGTGGTTTGCGCAACCGTCCAGATACTTTTGCCAGGCCCAGTCGTACTTGAACGGTACGAGTTGGTTGAGGTCGGCGCGGCAGTTGATCATGCGCTTTTCGTCAACGGCGACACGGGCGGAGGCGCCTTCGAGTTCGGCGAGGCCTTCGGCGATGTCGAGGTTGTCGAGGGCTGCCTTGGCGCGAGCGATGGCGGCGGAGTCGGACGCGGTTACAGCGCGAGCTTCTTGAGCGGCAACACCACCGGCGGTGTCGAGGCGGTCCATGTTTGCTTCAGTCGCGTGGCCGGCGTTGGCGCCTTTTACCACGGTCTCGCCGCTGTCTTCTTTGTCGAATTCGTCCCAGCTCAGCATGACGTGTCGTCTCCTGCGTGAGGGCCAGATGCCCGTGTGAAAACTGATTGGTTGGTTTTTCACACGACCGGTCTGGCCGCGTTTGATAGCGTTTTTTGCAGCGGTACACGCAGGCAAATAAACATAATTTTGTACGGGGTTCCGAGAGCCGCTGATGGCGCTGCAGTCGTTGACGACGTCGGCCTGGGCTTCGGACTGGCTGTCTTCCCTGTAAGGGAATATTGCAGGCCCGTTTAAGGCGGCATTATAGGGAAATTTTTGCAGCCGTGGTGGGGCGAATCCGCGCATGGAGCGGTCGAGAAGGAGGGTTTTTCGGTCGGAGCGAGGGTTTACAGGGCTTTGGCTGGAGATCGCGGGTGCAGATTTTTTTTCTTAAATTTTGACGTGCTACTTTTTTGTTCAAAAAATAGACAAAAAATCGGGTTTTTCACTACATCTTGTGTTTTGAGTCGGTTTTCGCTGGCCTCAGACACAACTAAGCCCGACCGAAGTCGGGCTGTCAGTCACGCTCGATGATCAGCTCAGGCGAGCGGCACCGACGTGGTCTGCGCCATCAGCGGCGAGTTTGCCTGCACCGACATGGTCGGCACCATCGGCAGCGACTTTGGCGGCGCCGGTGTGATCGAAGCCATCGGAAGCGAGTTTGCCTGTACCGACGTGATCGGCACCATCGGCGGCGACTTTGGCCGAGCCGGTGTGGTCGTAACCGTCAGAAGCGACAGCGGCTTCGGTGGTGAAAGTGGCAGAACCTGTGCGGTCGTAACCGTCGGCGGCGAAGGTGTTGGCGGCCAGTACAGACAGGGTCAGGGCGAGGATCAGTTTGGTTTTCATGGTCGTTGCTCCAGATTCGTTGGCGTTGTGTGCCTTGGTGTGGAATTCATACTACGCCGATGGATTCGATTAAAAAGCGCAAATAAATGCTTAAAACTATCGTATAAATCGATCTATACGGTTCGGCGCTTTGACTGCCTGGAACATTGCGTCGACTGCTATCGTCGGAACGCCGCCCGCAGCAAGCTGGCTCCTACAGGTCGGTGTGATGATCGGGCATTGGGTCAAACCGTTTAGGGGAGTGCGGGTGATCAGCCGTTGGAGCAGCCGTTACCCATGATGCTGTAGCGCAGGATGTGGCGTTGGCCTTTGGAGTCGTCGTATTCCATTTTCATGGGGACAACTTCGCACACATTGGGGATTTCACTCATGGAGACAACTTTGGCGATATCGAGGTGAGTGGAGTAAGTGTATTCCTCGATGACCGGTTGTTGCTGGGCGACATCAGTCGGGACCTCGTCTGCCATGGCGGTTGCGCACAGGCTGGAGAGGGCCAGAACTAATAAAGCTTTCATTTCGGTTTTACCTTTTAGAGGTCGAGTGGGGTCACGCAACCTTTTTGGGGTTGCGTGTGGAACTTGGTTACCGGGTTTTTGATTAACTGCCTTCGTGGGGGCTGCAACTTGGTTAATCAGGGTTTGCCTTGTTGGCGAGGTGGATTTTAGGCGTGGGGGTGGCATTCATATAGGTGGGGTTTTGATAAACACCTTTGACAGATTTCGTAACAATCACCGGATAACCTGTTGGCGGAACGATCATCACCTTGTAGGAGCCGGCTTGCTGGCGATAGCGGCGTATCTGATAAACCGAGTCGTCATGATCGCCAGCAAGCCGGCTCCTACAGGGGGGGCGCGTGTATCTGTGGGGGCTTATCACGATAATTTGTAGGGGCTTGTTACTACCATCGTCGAATGGTTCTATAGGCCCGGCCCGGGCTACAACAGGGCCATACAAAAACAACTATTCCACCGAGGTAAGAAAGATGAGTGCGGCTTCTCTGTATCCCGTTCGTCCCGAGGTAGCGGCCAACACGCTGACCGACGAGGCAACCTACAAAGCCATGTACCAGCAGTCGGTCGTCAACCCTGACGGTTTCTGGCGCGAGCAAGCCAAGCGCCTCGACTGGATCAAGCCTTTCACCACGGTGAAGCAGACGTCCTTCGACGATCACCATGTCGACATCAAATGGTTCGCCGACGGCACCCTGAACGTTTCCTACAACTGCCTCGACCGTCATCTGGCCGAGCGCGGCGATCAAGTCGCGATCATTTGGGAAGGGGATGACCCTTCCGAAAGCCGCAACATCACCTACCGCGAGCTGCACGAACAAGTCTGCAAGTTCGCCAACGCCTTGCGCGGCCAGGATGTGCACCGCGGCGACGTGGTGACTATCTATATGCCGATGATCCCCGAAGCCGTGGTCGCCATGCTGGCCTGCACCCGGATCGGCGCGATTCACTCGGTGGTGTTCGGTGGTTTCTCGCCGGAAGCCCTGGCCGGTCGCATCATCGACTGCCGCTCGAAAGTGGTGATCACCGCTGACGAAGGCATTCGTGCCGGCAAGAAAATCCCGCTCAAGTCCAACGTCGACGACGCGCTGACCAACCCGGAAACCAGCAGCATCCAGAAAGTCATCGTGTGCAAGCGCACCGGTGGCGACATCAAGTGGAACCAGCATCGCGACATCTGGTTTGAAGACCTGATGAAAGTGGCGGGCAGTGTTTGCGCGCCGAAAGAGATGGGCGCCGAAGAAGCGCTGTTCATCCTTTACACCTCCGGTTCCACCGGCAAGCCGAAGGGCGTGCAGCACACCACCGGCGGCTATTTGCTGTACGCGGCCATGACCCATGAGCGCGTGTTCGACTACCGCCCGGGCGAAATCTACTGGTGCACCGCCGACGTCGGCTGGGTCACCGGCCACAGCTACATCGTCTACGGCCCGCTGGCCAACGGCGCGACCACGTTGCTGTTTGAAGGCGTGCCGAACTACCCGGACATCACCCGGGTGGCGAAGATCGTCGACAAGCACAAGGTCAACATCCTCTACACCGCGCCGACCGCTATCCGCGCGATGATGGCGTCGGGCAAGGCGGCTGTTGAAGGTGCTGACGGCAGCAGCTTGCGTCTGCTGGGTTCGGTCGGTGAGCCGATCAACCCGGAAGCGTGGGACTGGTACTACAAGAACGTCGGTCAATCCCGTTGCCCGATCGTCGATACCTGGTGGCAGACCGAAACCGGCGGCAACATGATGAGCCCGTTGCCAGGCGCTCACGCACTGAAGCCTGGTTCGGCTGCACGTCCGTTCTTCGGCGTGGTGCCGGCGCTGGTGGACAACCTGGGCAACATCATCGAAGGCGTCGCCGAGGGCAACCTGGTGATTCTCGATTCGTGGCCAGGCCAGGCGCGCACGCTGTATGGCGACCATGACCGTTTCGTCGACACCTACTTCAAGACCTTCCGCGGCATGTACTTCACCGGTGACGGTGCGCGTCGTGACGAGGACGGTTACTACTGGATCACCGGCCGTGTGGACGACGTGCTCAACGTGTCCGGCCACCGCATGGGTACCGCCGAGATCGAGAGCGCGATGGTTGCGCACCCGAAAGTCGCTGAAGCAGCCGTGGTCGGTGTGCCGCACGACATCAAGGGGCAGGGCATTTATGTCTACGTCACGTTGATCGCTGGTGAAGAGACCAGCGAGCAATTGCGTCTGGAACTGAAGAACTGGGTGCGTAAAGAGATCGGCCCGATTGCTTCGCCGGATGTGATCCAGTGGGCGCCGGGGCTGCCGAAGACGCGTTCGGGCAAGATCATGCGCCGGATTCTGCGCAAGATTGCGACCGCTGAATATGATGGGTTGGGGGATATTTCGACCCTGGCCGATCCGGGTGTGGTGCAGCATTTGATTGATACGCACAAGACGATGAATGTTGCGTAAGTAGCGTTTGGCGTTATCGAAGCCCTGCCAGGTGTTGAGTCTGGTGGGGCTTTTTATTGCCTGAAGGTTTTGTGTTGGCTGTTCGGGCCTCTTCGCGGGCAAGCCTCGCTCCTACAGGGGTTGAGGTGTACCTGAATCCTGTAGGAGCGAGGCTTGCCCGCGAAGGCGGACTGTCAGACACCGCATAAACAACGCCCAATAATTATCGGCTTCCCCTGTAGTCCATTTCCCACTGTTACCCGCCACCCTTCAAGTAACTGAATGTGTAACCGCCCGCGCCGATACGGGGCATTGCGAAACGCCATATCCCCGCATCCGTGCATTTCAGCCCCGCAAAAAAATAAGAACCCACGCTGCGCTTGCCGGATTAGAAGGCTTTGCGAATAATAGGCCCGCAATTTGCAATATAGATCGGTTCACTGTCTTTTGCTCTTGCATGAAATTGCAAGGCTGTCAACGTGCCTAAACGGCTTTCTCGGTGCTTCTGTAATTTGTTGTCGCATTGAAGAAATATCGGCTTCGGGCCTGTCGTTAGAATGCCGATCACTCGCTCGTCGTTGCTCGCGTTGAAAACAACGCCGGTTTCCCAGGACGCAGCAACCGCTTTCCGGTTTTACTCATTCGCATAATGGGCTGTTGCTCACTCTGCCGTTTTAGCCCTTTACCGATGGAGTCCCAAGATGAAGAAACTCGTGCTGCTTGGCGCCCTGGCACTGTCCGTGCTGTCCCTGCCAACCTTCGCCGATGAAAAGCCTCTGAAAATTGGCATCGAAGCGGCTTACCCTCCGTTTGCTTCCAAAGCACCGGACGGCAGCATCGTTGGTTTCGACTACGACATCGGCAACGCACTGTGCGAAGAAATGAAGGTCAAGTGCGTCTGGGTCGAGCAAGAGTTCGACGGTCTGATCCCGGCACTCAAAGTGCGCAAGATCGACGCCATCCTGTCGTCGATGTCGATCACTGAGGACCGCAAGAAGTCCGTGGACTTCACCAACAAGTATTACAACACCCCGGCTCGCCTGGTCATGAAGGCCGGCACTCAAGTCAGCGAAGGCCTGACCGAGCTGAAGGGCAAGAACATTGGCGTGCAACGTGGTTCGATCCACGAGCGTTTCGCCCGCGAAGTCCTGGCCCCGCTGGGTGCCGAGGTCAAGCCGTACGGTTCGCAGAACGAAATTTACCTCGACGTCGCTGCCGGTCGCCTCGACGGCACCGTGGCAGACGCTACGCTGCTGAATGACGGTTTCCTGAAAACCGACGCCGGCAAAGGTTTTGCTTTCGTGGGCCCGGCCTTCACCGACGTCAAATACTTCGGCGACGGCGTAGGTATTGCTGTTCGCAAGGGTGATGCGCTGAAAGACAAGGTCAACACCGCGATCACTGCCATTCGCGAGAACGGCAAGTACAAGCAGATCCAGGACAAGTACTTCGACTTCGATATCTACGGCAAGTAACACGTCCCGGCGACAAGTCCGAATGGCGCAAGCAGCAGGATCTCTGAGGTTTGCGCCATTTTTTCATCCCAACTTTCGAGGATCTGAATCATGTTGAAAGGCTACGGGGCTGTCATCCTCGATGGCGCATGGCTGACGCTTCAGCTCGCCTTGTCGTCCATGGCCCTGGCCATCGTCCTGGGGCTGATCGGCGTTGCGCTGCGTCTGTCGCCGGTGCGTTGGCTGGCCTGGCTGGGCGATCTGTATTCCACGGTGATCCGCGGGATTCCCGATCTGGTGCTGATCCTGCTGATTTTCTACGGCGGTCAGGACCTGCTCAACCGTGTCGCACCGATGCTCGGCTATGACGATTACATCGACCTGAACCCGCTGGCCGCCGGTATCGGCACCCTGGGTTTCATCTTCGGTGCGTACCTGTCGGAAACCTTCCGTGGCGCGTTCATGGCGATCCCGAAGGGTCAGGCCGAAGCCGGTATGGCGTACGGCATGAGCAGCTTTCAGGTGTTCTTCCGGGTGTTGGTGCCGCAGATGATTCGCCTGGCGATTCCGGGCTTCACCAACAACTGGCTGGTACTGACCAAGGCCACCGCGCTGATTTCGGTGGTGGGTCTGCAAGACATGATGTTCAAGGCCAAGCAGGCGGCAGATGCCACCCGCGAGCCTTTCACCTTCTTCCTCGCAGTGGCCGCGATGTACCTGGTGATCACCAGTGTCTCGTTGCTGGCATTGCGTCACCTTGAGAAGCGCTACTCGGTAGGCGTAAGGGCGGCTGATCTATGATCTTCGACTACAACGTCATTTGGGAGGCCCTGCCGCTGTACCTCGGCGGCCTGGTGACCACCCTCAAATTGCTCGCGCTGTCGCTGTTTTTCGGTCTGCTGGCGGCCTTGCCGCTGGGGCTGATGCGGGTCTCGAAGAACGCGGCCGTCAACATGACTGCCTGGCTCTTCACCTACGTGATCCGCGGCACGCCGATGCTGGTGCAGCTGTTTTTGATCTACTACGGTCTGGCGCAATTCCAGGCGGTGCGGGAAAGCTTTCTGTGGCCGTGGCTGTCCAGCGCGACGTTCTGTGCGTGCCTGGCCTTCGCGATCAACACCAGCGCCTACACCGCGGAAATCATCGCCGGCAGCCTGCGCGCTACGCCGAACGGTGAGATCGAAGCGGCCAAGGCCATGGGCATGTCGCGCTTCAAGATGTACAAGCGGATTCTGTTGCCATCGGCCCTGCGCCGGGCGCTGCCGCAATACAGCAACGAAGTGATCATGATGCTGCAGACCACCAGTCTGGCGTCCATCGTGACCCTGATCGACATCACCGGTGCCGCGCGCACGGTCAACGCTCAGTTCTACTTGCCGTTCGAAGCGTACATCACCGCGGGTGTGTTCTACCTGTGCCTGACCTTCATTCTGGTGAAGCTGTTCAAACTGGCCGAGCGCCGCTGGCTGGGCTACCTGGCCCCGCGGAAGCACTGATATGGAACGCATCGATCATCCATTGCCGTGGAGCCACCTGGGCAGCGAACGCCAGATTTCGGTGTTCCGCTTCGGTAGCGGCGAGCGCAAGGCCTACATCCAGGCCAGCCTCCACGCCGATGAATTGCCGGGCATGCGCACGGCCTGGGAGCTGAAAAAGCGCCTGACCGAACTCGAAGCCCAAGGCTTGCTCAACGGTGTGGTCGAACTGGTGCCGGTAGCCAACCCGCTGGGCCTCGGTCAGCTGTTGCAAGGCAGTCATCAAGGGCGTTTCGAAGCGGGCAGCGGCAAGAACTTCAACCGCGATTTCGTCGAGCTGAGCGCGCCAGTGGCCGCCCAACTCGAAGGCCATCTGGGTGACGATCCGCACGCCAACATCCGCTTGATCCGTCAGGCCATGAGCGATCACCTGGCGGCATTGCCGGAGGCGAGCAGCCAGTTGCAAGGCATGCAGCGCGTGTTGCTCAGCCATGCCTGCACTGCCGATGTGGTGCTCGATTTGCACTGCGATGCCGAAGCCGCGCTGCACATGTACGCGTTGCCGCAACACTGGCCGCAGTGGCGTTCGCTCGCCGCGCACCTGAATGTGAAAGTGGGCCTGCTGGCGGAAGATTCCGGCGGCAGTTCCTTCGACGAAGCCTGCTCGCTGCCATGGTTGCGTTTGTCCCGTCAGTTCCCGGATGCGCAGATTCCACTGGCGTGCCTGGCGACTACTATTGAATTAGGGGGGCAGGCCGATACCGCTCGCGCTGACGCCGAGGCTTACGCTGAAGGCATTCTCGCGTTCCTCGCCGAGCAAGGCTTGATCAGCGGCGAATGGCCGAAACCTGCGCAGGACGCGTGTGAAGGCATGCCGTTCGAAGGCACCGAATTGCTGTTCGCGCCGCATCCGGGCGTGATCAGTTTTCTGCGTAAACCCGGTGAGTGGATCGAAGCCGGCGACGAGATTTTTGAAGTGATCGATCCGTTATCGGATCGGGTCAGCACGGTGTGTGCTGGTACGTCCGGGGTGCTGTTTGCCATTGAACGGCTGCGTTATGCCCAACCCGGTTTCTGGCTGGCCAAGGTGGCGGGGCGCGAAGCGCTGCGTCACGGGCGCTTGCTCAACGACTGACTGACTGTTTTTGTGAGAACCGACCGCATGTACAAACTTGAAGTCCAAGACCTGCATAAACGCTATGGCAGTCACGAAGTGCTCAAGGGCGTGTCCCTGAAAGCGGCGGCTGGCGATGTGATCAGCATCATCGGCTCCAGTGGCTCCGGCAAAAGTACCTTCCTGCGCTGCATCAACCTGCTGGAGCAGCCGCACGCGGGCAAGATCCTGCTCAACAACGAAGAGCTGAAACTGGTTGCCAACAAGGACGGCGCGCTGAAAGCCGCTGACCCGAAACAGCTGCAACGCATGCGTTCGCGTCTGTCGATGGTGTTCCAGCACTTCAACCTGTGGTCGCACATGACCGCGATGGAAAACATCATGGAAGCGCCGGTCCACGTGCTCGGCATGTCCAAGGCCGAAGCCCGCGAGAAAGCCGAGCACTACCTGAACAAGGTCGGCGTGGCGCATCGTAAAGACGCTTACCCTGGCCACATGTCCGGTGGCGAGCAGCAGCGCGTGGCGATTGCCCGTGCGCTGGCGATGGAACCTGAGGTGATGCTGTTCGACGAACCGACCTCGGCCCTCGACCCGGAACTGGTTGGCGACGTGCTGAAGGTGATGCAGGCCCTGGCCCAGGAAGGCCGGACCATGGTGGTGGTGACCCACGAAATGGGCTTCGCCCGTGAAGTGTCGAACCAGCTGGTGTTCCTGCACAAAGGTGTCGTCGAAGAAAGCGGCAACCCGCGTGAAGTGCTGGTCAATCCACAGTCCGAACGTCTGCAACAATTCCTCTCGGGCAGCCTGAAATAATCAAGACTGCCGTTGTGCACCGGGATAGTGCATGCTTCGCAATTTAGAGGCCGGCCCCGATTTGTAGGAGCCGGCTTGCTGGCGATCGCGGTGGGTCAGTTTAAGTATCTGGCACAGACATACCGCCATCGCCAGCAAGCCGGCTCCTACAGGGGATGGTTACCGGTTTTGAGATTTGCGTTCATTTACGGGCTAGCATTGGCCCATGCCTTCATCACTGTTTCGTTTCGGATTGCCCGCCATGACTGCCCATCGAATTGGTTTCCTGATTTGGCCCAGCACTAAAGCACTGACGCTTGCGCTGGCTGAGGAGGCCTTGCGTGTTGCCCAGCGTGTGCATCCGGACGTGGTCTACGAACTGTCGTTCCTGCAGGCCGAACCGTCGACCGAAGGCGCCTGGCAATTGCCGGGTGAACCCTGGGCCGGCAAGCTCGAAAACCTGCAGAAATTGTTCCTGCTCGCCGATGAGCCGCCGACCACCCTCGCGCCGGCGCTCAGCAGTGCGCTGAAACAACTGGTGCGTGCCGGTTGCGTGATCGGTGGTTTGTCCGCCGGTGTTTATCCGTTGGCTCAACTCGGTTTGCTCGACGGTTATCGTGCTGCCGTGCACTGGCGCTGGCAGGACGATTTCGCTGAGCGTTTCCCGAAAGTCATCGCCACCAGCCATCTGTTCGACTGGGATCGCGATCGCCTGACGGCGTGTGGTGGCCTGTCGGTACTCGACTTGTTGCTGGCAGTGCTGGCCCGTGATCACGGCGCCGAACTCGCTGGCGCCGTATCCGAAGAACTGGTGGTCGAGCGCATCCGCGAAGGCGGCGAGCGCCAACGCATTCCGTTGCAGAACCGCCTCGGTTCCAGCCATCCGAAGCTCACCCAGGCGGTGTTGCTGATGGAAGCCAACATCGAAGAGCCGCTGACCACCGACGAAATCGCCCAGCACGTGTGCGTGTCACGTCGGCAGTTGGAGCGGATCTTCAAGCAATACCTCAACCGCGTGCCGAGCCAGTACTACCTGGAACTGCGCCTGAACAAGGCCCGGCAGATGTTGATGCAAACCAGCAAGTCGATCATCCAGATCGGCCTGTCGTGCGGCTTCTCCTCGGGGCCACATTTCTCCAGCGCCTACCGCAACTTCTTCGGCGCCACGCCGCGGGAAGATCGCAACCAGCGGCGTAGCAGCAGTCCGTTCGAGTTGTCGTCAGTGCCGTCCGAGCGCGGCTGATCTATTCGTCGATCTCGGAACCCTCAGAGGTGGATACGTTCATTTCACCTCGATTGATCACTTCTTCCACGCCAAAGTCGGCACGTGTGCGTTCGAAGTAACTGATCAGCCGCAACAGGCTTTCCTCCGTAAACGGATTGCCCCTCAGCGTAATGTTCTCCGCCACTTCCACGGGCAACTCCAACAGGTCGCTGGGTACGTTGGTGATTGCGTTGCCGCTCAAGTCTGCCCAGTCCAGTTCCGCCAGTTGTAGCAGGCCATCGGGTATCTCAGTGATGCCGGTGTCGTTGAGCAGAATGGTCGCCAGGTCCGGCATCTGACTCAGGTCGGGTGTCAGCCCCAAGGGGTTGAGGCCCAGATCGAGGTATTCGAGCTGTTCCATTCCCGCCAATGCGCCGACCGACTGCACGGACAGGCCGACGCGGCAGCTGGGAATCGACAGTGACCTGAGTCGCCCCATCTTGAACACCGCATCGGGAATGTCACCGAGGTTGCAGTCGCGCAGCCTCAGGCTTCTCAGGTTCGGGAAGGATTCCAGAAAACGCCCGATGCGCGTCACGCCATCGACACTGTGCAGCTCCAGCGCCGAGACATGGCTGAAGTCAGCGCTGAGGGTCGGCAGTTCCCCGGTGATGACCGGGCGGATGGAGAGTTCATACGACGGCTCAAGCGACTCATTGAAATCATCCAGCTCGGCGTCATGCCGCCAGCAGCGTTCCAGTGCCTCTTTGAATTCATCGCGATTGGCGTGTTCGACAAACTGTTGCATGTCACTGAAGGGGTCTCCCGTCAGTGGGTGGCGCGGCGGTAGATCGGCTGTCCATGTCGTCAGATCGTTGCTCAATTGGGCCAGCTCTGCTTCCAGGTGGGTCAGCTCTGTTCGGCCCTCTTCCAGTGTGCCGGGCAGTTCGTAGACGAAATCGCTGGCCTGCTCGACTTCCATGTTCGGGTAGAGCGCCCTGGCTCGTTCGATATCCGCCTCGGGGGCATAGACGCCCAGATCGTATGAGGTTTCGAGGTAGTGCAGCTTGACGAGTTGCCGAGCGCTGTCGACGAGCGGGTTGTCCGACAGGTGCACGCCGCGCTTGTCGTAGACCACGCTGTCGAACAACCCGGAAGGCAGCTCGGTGATCCGGTTATTGATCAGCATGAGCGTATCGAGTCTGGGGTGCGTGATAGCGCTGACGGGGATTTCAGTCAGACCGGTTGCGCTCAGGTCCAGGTGCACGAGTTCGGTAAATGCGCCGACATCGGGAGCCACGTCAATCGGATTACGGAACAGGTCCAGCATCACCAGTTTGTTCAATGAGGACAGTTTCGACCACGCGTCGGCATCAATCCTGATCGCGCATTCGTTCAGCACCAATGTGTCGAGGTTGGTCATCCGTGGGATGGCGTCGGGCAGGGTGGTCAGGGAGAAGCGCCGCAAGTCGAGGCGACGAAGGTCGCTGAAATTTTGCAGGAAACCGTGAACACCTTGCTCCGCGTGACTGCCTTCGAGTGCGACCAGCGATACGTGACTGAAGTCCGCCGTCAGTACCGGCAACGCACCCAGAATCGGCTCGGCGAATCGCAGCACATAGCGGTCATTGTGCTCTGTCGATTCGAGATCCCGTTGTGTTTGCCGACGCCAGCTCTGCTGGATTTCCTGAGCCAGCAACCGGCGGTTGTGCTGCTGGGCCTGTTGTTCCAGCTCGCTCAATGGCTGTCTGGTTTCGGGGTGGACGGTGGGGGATTCCTTTATCCAGGTATCCAGGTCTTCATGCAGCCGTTCGAGTTCATTGCTCAGGCGCGAAAGCTCCACGCGAGCGCCATCGGGGTGGCGTTGCAGGCGGGCGACGACGGCGCGTAGTTCATCCTGGGGCAGGCCTGGATACACCTCGCGAACCCTGTCATTCAGTGTGGGGGTGGGGCGACCTATTCGGTTGTAACCCTCCGATCCGCCGGGCAGGCGCATGGTCGCCGGGTCATAGAAGGGTTTTCGGTTGGGATGCTTCACCAGTAGCGTGCGCAACGCGGGTTTGTTCTGCGCATGCTCGGCAATGCGTTGTTTGAGTAGCTGACCGTCTTCGGCAGAAAGACCCAATGCCGTGCGCTCAGCGTCGGGCAGTGCCTTCAGGAGGGCCTGATAAAAGTCGCCCGGCAGAGACGTGTTTTCATGGGCCCGATACGTGTGGTCCTCGGCGTATATCAGTGTCTTGAGGATGGGGGCGTCGGGCTGACCGATGCTGTCGCGCAACGCCCCCTCGTGGGAAAACTCCCTGACTTCGATGCGCAGGCGAGCAGGCCAGCCGGGCAGTGATTCAAGGCTATGCAGGGCCAGGCGATGGGTGTCCGCCGTTTCCATGCCCTGCAGATAAAACCCCTCATAGGCTCTGGCGACACGCACCGCGTCCATGGCTTTCAGCGCTACATCCTTGAGGCGCTGGGGCAAGTGGCCGTTGTGCATTTGCTTCAGTTCGGTACCGCTTGCGTTGCTCACCAATTCTTGCGCGATGTCCGTGGGCAGTCCCGGTACTTCGCCTTGCAGTAGCAGAACGTGGCGATCAGCAGTTTTTTCGAGTTCGCGGTAGCGAGACTGGAACAGCGATCTGCGCTGGTTCAGCGCCTGATAGCGGTCGGGGTGGTCACTGCCGGTCTGCTCGACCAGTGCCTGAATGTCACGGTCGATCCTGAAGCGCTTGATCGTGTCGGTCAGCAGCGAAGGTGGGCGCTGATTCTCGACATGGATCTCGCGCAACACGTTGTCGTGAAAACCGCTGATCTGCAGGAGTTGCTCACGCTCGGCAGTATTGAACGACTCGACGCTCTGGCCGAGGCGGCGCAGCACGGTTTCCCTGTCCCACGTCAGCGGTCGCTCCAGTGTGGTCTGCCAGGCACCATGGCTGTTGTGTCGCAGAGCCGGCTGATAGGCGTCGGCCCGGCGCGGGTGTTGAATCTGAAAGCGGCCAGTCTTGCTGTCCGGTTTTACCGAGTAGAGTTTGCCTTCAACGCGCGCCAGTGTTTTGCCCTCATGCTGATACAAACCGAGAGGGTCGGGGCTGGCAGCGTCCGGCAGATCAACGGACTGTTCGTAAGGCGCGAGATCCGGTTTCCAGTATCGGGGTTTGCCTGTGGCTGTCTTGATGGGTTTGAGCGGGGAAATCAGCGTCACCGCCTCGCGAGACATGAGGCCGTTGAACGCCCCGGCCGCCATGACACCGCCCACCGCGAACGTTCCGAGTTCAACTACCGTTTCGGCGATCGTCATCAAGTGTCCGAACGCTTCGGTTTTCAGGCCTTCGGCCCAGTCGATGATGCCTTCGAACGTGTCGTCGAGCACTTGGTAGGCCATGTAGGCGAGCATCAATTCGCCCAGAAACGGAACAAAGGGCAGGGCCACGAACGACGCCACTTCAAGGATCTTTTTGGCGACATTGCTGAAGGCGTCCCACGCCGCCCATCGCGCTGCTCGGTCGGCGCTGGCGGTAGAAACCGCAAGGGTGCGTGCGTCATTGAGCAGCTTGTTCAATTGCTGCTGGTAGAGGTGAGTCCACAGATCGTTTCTGATCGGGTTCACCGAGAATTGCAGGTTGGGCTTGTCGATGGGGGTGTCGCGCCAGCTCGGCAGCGGATCGCCGCGCTGGTGTTCATGCCAGGTCACGGCGTGGAGGCGACTGTTGAGGTCGGCGAAAAAGTGGCCTCGTTCCTGATGATCGATGAACCGGCTGAAGAACGCCTGGTAAGCAGGCGAGCGCAGTTTGCGGGTCAGCTCGGTCATGAACGCCAGGGTGTCGGGGTACTGTTTGAGCGGGTGTTCCGGGTCGTCGGGGATGTAGGCGATGATTCGCGAGCGTTGGGAGGTGAGTTCAAGTCTCGGCGCGAAAATGACGATGCCGGTCAGCAATGAAGACATCAGGCTCAGGTCGTGACAGTGCAGTCGCCAGTTGTCCAGCCCCACGTTTTCGCGGCCCTCGATCATGTCGAGAATCGATTGCCAGGCATCCAGCGGCAGATCGCCACGGACCTGGGCCAGGTGCAGGGCTGATAGCAGGGCGGCCTTGTGCGTCTTGATCACGCTCGACTTCAACACGGCAGCGGCTACCGGGTTGGTAAACCCCAGGTTTTCCTTGAGGTGGGCCTCGTATCGACCGCCGATATCCAGCTCCCTGCACAACCGGGTGAAGTGCTGAATGGAGAGTTGGCGCTTGATCGCCGGCAATGTATCGAATTGTCCGGTGGACGAGGGTTCGGTGATGAACGTCGAGGCAGATTCGTAAGCCTGCGCTTCGGTTTCCGAATCCTGAAAGTTGTGCAGGGCGGCGTCGAGCAGCGAGACCGTCCAGGTGCGCGCGGCACCGGTCTTGATCGGGAACCACGGAACGGTCTGCGGAATGTGCAGGCGCAGGAAGGTCGTCTTGACGTCCAGTTCCAGGCCGTACCGGGTTTTCAATGCGTCACGCAGAAGCGGTTCGGCAAAGTCCCGGGCGTTCTGCAGTTTATCCAGCATGGATTCCAGGTGGTTACGCTGGGCCAGATAGTGCGTGCTGGCCGCTTTCAATGATTGGTGCTGCTGGCGGGTTGCCTGGGCGTGCCATTCAGGGAGGTCCAGCCGCGCGCTTTTCAGCGCAGTGCGCGTAGCGGGCGATGCTGTTAATAGCCAGTCGGGCAGATTGTGGAACGCATGCTGGAAATGCGCGTCTGGCTGAGCCGTAAGCTCGGGGTCATGCTGAATCATGGCGCTAGTCCGTTAGCGTTTGGATGGAACCCAAGGAAAACAAACGATGAAGCACGGTGTGCGGTACATATTTACCGCACCGTTCGACAAGCCTGCCTATAACCTGTGCCGCCGGTTTAAACTGCGCCTTTGCGACGCTATATGTCGCATTGCCGTAAACCCGGCTGAAACCGGGGTTTGCGCTATAAGAAGTTGTCGCTTGGCGGCAAGGCCGGGCTGAAAACTGTCCTTACAATCCCCCCATCGCTCGCCAGTTTCCGGCGAGTGTTCCTCTTCAGGAGACTCCGATGTCCGTTGAGCACGCTGCGGTAGAACGCGCCGATTTCGACCAGGTAATGGTTCCCAACTATGCGCCTGCCGCCTTCATTCCTGTGCGTGGCGCCGGTTCCCGCGTATGGGACCAGTCTGGCCGCGAGCTGATCGACTTCGCCGGCGGGATTGCCGTTAACGTATTGGGCCATGCGCACCCGGCGCTGGTCGGTGCCTTGACCGAGCAGGCGAACAAGCTGTGGCACGTGTCCAACGTGTTCACCAACGAGCCTGCCCTGCGTCTGGCGCACAAGCTGATCGACGCAACCTTTGCCGAGCGTGCGTTCTTCTGCAACTCCGGCGCCGAAGCCAACGAGGCCGCTTTCAAGCTGGCCCGTCGTGTCGGCCATGATCGGTTTGGCAGCGAGAAGTACGAAATCATCGCCGCTCTCAACAGCTTCCACGGCCGTACCCTGTTCACCGTGAACGTCGGTGGCCAGTCGAAGTATTCCGACGGTTTCGGTCCGAAAATCACCGGCATCACCCATGTGCCGTACAACGATCTGGCCGCGCTGAAAGCCGCCATTTCCGACAAGACCTGCGCTGTGGTCCTGGAGCCGATCCAGGGCGAGAGCGGTGTTATCCCGGCCGAACTCGAATACCTGCAAGGCGCCCGTGACCTGTGCACCGCGCACAACGCGCTGCTGATTTTCGACGAAGTGCAGACCGGCATGGGCCGTACTGGCCATCTGTTTGCCTACCAGCATTACGGCGTGATCCCGGACATCCTGACCAGCGCGAAGAGCCTGGGCGGCGGTTTCCCGATCGCAGCCATGCTGACCACCGAAGACCTGGCCAAACACCTGGTCGTCGGCACCCACGGCACTACCTACGGCGGTAACCCGCTGGCGTGCGCCGTCGCCGAAGCGGTGATCGACGTGATCAACACCCCTGAAGTGCTGGCCGGCGTCAACGCCAAGCACGACAAGTTCAAGGCTCGCCTGGAGCAGATCGGCGAGAAATACGGCCTGTTCACCAAGGTTCGTGGCATGGGCCTGTTGATCGGTTGCGTGCTGAGCGAGGCCTGGAAAGGCAAGGCGAAGGACATTTTCAACGCCGCCGAGCGCGAAGGCCTGATGGTCCTGCAAGCCGGCCCGGACGTGGTGCGTTTTGCGCCAAGCCTGGTGGTTGAAGACGCCGATATCGATGCCGGCCTGGATCGTTTCGAGCGCGCTGCAGCAAAACTGACGCAAGCCTGATAGACCCTTCGACGCCTGATGATTTCAGGCGTCGAACCCAATTTTGATGCCGGCCCCGCTTTTCTGTAGGAGCGAAGCTTGCTCGCGAAGGTGTGTCAGTCGACATCACTGTGACTGACACACCTTCGCGAGCAAGCTTCGCTCCTACAAGGGCCGGCTTATTTTCCTCAAAGAGTATGAGAAAGGAGTGACACCATGCTGGTGATGCGCCCCGCGCAAATGGCTGATCTGGGCGAGGTACAGCGTCTGGCTGCGGACAGCCCGATTGGTGTCACTTCCTTGCCGGATGACGTTGAACGCCTGAGCGACAAGATCGCCGCGAGCGAAGCCTCGTTCGCTGCCGAAGTCAGCTTCAACGGTGAAGAGAGCTATTTCTTCGTCCTCGAAGACACGGCCACCGGCAAACTGGCCGGTTGCTCGGCCATCGTTGCCTCGGCCGGTTATTCCGAGCCGTTCTACAGCTTCCGCAATGAAACCTTCGTGCACGCTTCCCGCGAGCTGAAGATTCATAACAAGATTCACGTGCTCTCCCAGTGCCACGACCTGACCGGCAACAGCTTGCTGACCAGTTTCTACGTGCAGCGCGAGTTGGTGGGTTCGCCGTGGGCCGAGCTCAACTCCCGTGGCCGTTTGCTGTTCGTGGCCAGCCATCCGGAGCGCTTTGCCGATTCCGTGGTGACCGAGATCGTCGGTTACAGCGATGAAAATGGCGACTCGCCGTTCTGGGACGCAATCGGTCGCAACTTCTTCGACCTCAACTACGCCGAAGCCGAGCGTCTGTGCGGTCTGAAGAGCCGCACGTTCCTCGCCGAGCTGATGCCGCATTACCCGATCTACGTGCCGTTGCTGCCGGACTCCGCGCAAGAAGCGATGGGCCAGGTGCACCCACGGGCGCAGATCACTTTCGACATCCTGATGCGCGAAGGCTTCGAGACCGATCACTACATCGACATTTTCGACGGCGGCCCGACGTTGCATGCGCGTGTTTCGGGGATCCGTTCGATCGCCCAGAGCCGTGTCGTGCCGGTGAAAATCGGCGAGCCGGTCAAAGGCGCCGGTCGTCAGTACCTGGTGGCCAATGCGCAGTTGCAGGATTACCGCGCCGTGTTGCTCGAGCTCGATTACGCGCCGGGCAAGCCCGTGACCCTGGATCTGGAAGCGGCCGAAGCCCTGGGCGTCGGTGAAGGTGCAAGCGTGCGCCTGGTGGCGGTTTAACGCCTGCTTTTCAACCTAGAAAGCAGCAAGTGTTTCGCGGGTGGCGCAAGCGGCCCGTTTGAGGAGATAGCATGATCGTTCGTCCCGTACGCAGCAGCGATTTACCCGCTCTGATCGACCTGGCCCGTAGCACCGGCACCGGCCTGACCACCTTGCCGGCCAACGAAGAGCGTCTGGCCCATCGGGTCGGCTGGGCCGAGAAGACCTTTCGCGGCGAGGCCGGGCGCGGCGATGCGGACTATCTGTTCGTCCTCGAAGACGACAACGGTCGTGTGGTGGGCATTTCCGCCATTGCCGGCGCCGTCGGCCTGCGTGAGCCCTGGTACAACTTCCGGGTCGGCCTGACGGTCAGCGCTTCGCAAGAGCTGAACATCTACCGCGAAATCCCGACGTTGTTTCTGGCCAACGACCTGACCGGCAACTCGGAATTGTGCTCGTTGTTCCTGCACGCCGATTTCCGCACCGGCCTCAACGGCCGCATGCTGTCCAAGGCGCGAATGCTGTTCATCGCCGAGTTCCCGCAACTGTTCGGCAACAAGATCATTGCCGAAATGCGCGGTGTCTCCGACGAAGCAGGGCGTTCGCCGTTCTGGGAAAGCCTGGGTCGACACTTCTTCAAGATGGAATTCAGCCAGGCCGATTACCTGACCGGCGTGGGCAACAAGGCGTTCATCGCCGAACTGATGCCGAAGTTCCCGCTGTACACCTGCTTCCTGTCGCCGGATGCGCGTAACGTGATCGGTCAGGTTCACCCGGACACCGAGCCGGCGCTGGCCATGCTTAAGAGCGAAGGTTTCAGCTACCAGGGCTACGTCGACATTTTCGACGCCGGCCCGGCCATCGAATGCGAAACCGGCAAGATCCGCGCCGTGCGAGACAGTCAGGCGCTGGTGTTGGCCGTTGGCACGCCGGGTGACGACGCCACGCCATTCATCATTCACAACCGCAAGCGCGAAGACTGCCGGATCACTGCCGCTCCCGCACGTCTTGCCGCCGGTACGCTGGTAGTCGATCCGCTGACCGCCAAACGTCTTCAACTCAACGCCGGCGATCAAGTGCGCGCCGTTCCGTTGTCTGCTGCTCGGGAGTCGAAATAATGAATTCGCTATACATCGCAGGTGAATGGCTGGCCGGTCAGGGTGAAGCCTTCCAGTCGCTGAACCCGGTGACCCAGCAAGTGCTGTGGGCCGGCGAGGGCGCTACCGCCGCTCAGGTTGAGTCCGCCGTGCAAGCCGCGCGTCAGGCGTTTCCGGGTTGGGCTCGCCGTACTTTGGAAGAACGTATCTCGGTGCTGGAAGCCTTTGCTGGCGCGCTGAAAAACAACGCTGACGAACTGGCGCGTTGCATCGGTGAAGAAACCGGTAAACCGCTGTGGGAAGCGGCGACTGAAGTGACCAGCATGGTCAACAAGATTGCGATTTCGGTGCAGAGCTACCGCGAACGCACCGGCGAGAAGAGCGGCCCGCTGGGCGACGCCACCGCCGTGTTGCGCCACAAGCCACACGGCGTGGTCGCGGTGTTCGGTCCTTACAACTTCCCGGGTCACTTGCCCAACGGTCACATCGTGCCGGCGCTGCTGGCCGGTAACAGCGTGCTGTTCAAGCCGAGTGAGCTGACCCCGAAAGTCGCCGAACTGACGGTCAAGTGCTGGATCGAAGCCGGCCTGCCAGCCGGCGTGTTGAACCTGCTGCAAGGCGCTCGCGAAACCGGTATCGCCCTGGCGGCGAACCCGGGCATCGACGGTCTGTTCTTCACCGGTTCGAGCCGTACCGGCAATCACCTGCACCAGCAGTTTGCCGGTCGTCCGGACAAGATCCTCGCGCTGGAGATGGGGGGTAATAACCCGTTGGTGGTCGATGAGGTCGCTGATCTGGATGCAGCGGTGTACACCATCATTCAGTCCGCTTTCATTTCTGCCGGTCAACGTTGCACCTGTGCCCGCCGCTTGCTGGTGCCGCAGGGCGCCTGGGGCGACACGTTGCTGGCGCGTCTGGTGGCGGTCAGCTCGACGATTGAAGTCGGTGCGTTCGATCAGCAGCCCGCGCCGTTCATGGGCTCGGTGATTTCCCTTGGCGCTGCGAAAGCGCTGATGGATGCGCAGGAACATCTGCTGGCCAATGGCGCCGTGGCGTTGCTGGAAATGACTCAGCCTGAGGCACAAGCCGCGTTGCTGACCCCAGGTATTCTGGACGTGACCGCCGTTGCCGATCGTCCTGACGAAGAGCTGTTCGGCCCGTTGCTGCAAGTGATCCGCTACGCTGATTTTGAAGCGGCGATCGCTGAAGCCAACGACACCGACTATGGCCTGGCGGCCGGTTTGCTGTCGGATTCCGAAGCGCGTTATCAGCAGTTCTGGCTGGAAAGCCGTGCCGGTATCGTCAACTGGAACAAACAGCTGACCGGTGCTGCGAGCAGCGCACCGTTCGGCGGCGTCGGCGCCTCGGGCAACCACCGCGCCAGCGCCTACTACGCGGCAGATTACTGCGCGTACCCGGTGGCCTCGCTGGAAACGCCGAGCCTGACGTTGCCAGCGGCCCTCACGCCTGGCGTGAAGATGGCGTAACGGCCATTCGCGGGCAAGCCTCGCTCCTACAGGATTTGTGTCGTACATAAAATGTATGAACACCACCGAACCTGTAGGAGCGAGGCTTGCCCGCGAAGGCCGCGCCTCGGTCTCAAAGAATAGTTACTGAAGCCTATAAAAACAGATTCTCGTGGAGCCTCGCTGATGAAATCCTATGAAGTCAATTTTGACGGTCTAGTGGGGCCGACCCATAACTACGGCGGCCTGTCCTACGGCAACGTCGCGTCCCAGAGCAACAGCCAGCAGTCTTCGAACCCGAAGGAAGCCGCGCTGCAAGGCCTGGCGAAAATGAAAGCGCTGATGGAAATGGGCTTTCAACAAGGCGTTCTGGCCCCGCAAGAGCGTCCTGATGTCGCCGCCCTGCGTCGCCTGGGCTTCAGCGGCACCGACGCGCAAGTGATCGAGCAGGCGGCAAAAGACGCGATGCCGTTGCTGGTCGCCAGTTGTTCGGCGTCGAGCATGTGGGTGGCCAACGCCGCCACGGTCAGCCCGAGTGCCGACACCGCCGACGGTCGCGTGCATTTCACCGCCGCCAACCTCAACTGCAAATACCACCGCAGCATCGAGCACCCGACCACCAGCCGTGTACTGGGTGCAATGTTCGCTGATCAGAAGCACTTCGCTCACCACGCGGCGTTGCCGGCCGTGGCGCAATTCGGTGACGAAGGCGCAGCGAACCACACGCGTTTCTGCCGTGAATACGGTGAGGCCGGCGTCGAGTTCTTTGTGTTCGGTCGCAGCGCGTTCGATAACCGCTACCCGGCACCGCAGAAGTACCCGGCGCGCCAGACCCTCGAAGCCTCGCAAGCTGTCGCTCGTCTGCACGGCTTGAGCGATGACGGCGTGGTCTACGCCCAGCAGAATCCTGCGGTGATCGATCAGGGCGTGTTCCACAACGACGTGATCGCGGTGGGTAACGGCGAAGTGCTGTTCTATCACGAGGACGCGTTCCTCGACACCGAGCAGATGCTGGCCGAGCTGCAAAGCAAACTGGCCAAGGTCGGCGGCAAATTCCAGTCGGTGTGCGTACCCCGTTCGGCGGTTACCGTGGAAGACGCGGTGCGTTCCTACCTGTTCAACAGCCAGTTGCTGTCGCGTCCTGACGGCTCGATGCTGTTGATCGTGCCGGAAGAGTGCCGTGGCAACGAGCGCGTCTGGCAGTACCTGCAAAGCCTGACCAGTTCTGGCGGCCTGATCCGCGAAGTCAAAGTCTTCGATCTGAAGCAAAGCATGCAGAACGGCGGTGGCCCGGCGTGCCTGCGTTTACGCGTGGCACTGAATGAAACCGAACTGGCGGCCGTCAACCCAGGGGTTATCATGACGGCACCGTTGTACGGCACGCTGACCGAATGGGTCGAAAAGCACTACCGCGACCGCATGGCCGAAACCGACCTTGCGGACCCGCAATTGCTGCTTGAGTGCCGGACGGCACTGGATGAACTGACGCAAATCCTTAAACTGGGCGCGGTTTATCCATTCCAGATCAATTGAACGTCGAGAGCGTAAAACACATGAGCGATACCCTGCAGCTGATCCTTGAAGACACCGACGGCACGCAACTGGAAACTTCCTGCACCCGCGTCGCTGTCATTTGGCAAGGCAAAGAGCTGTGGATTCAGCACGATGGCCGCGGCCAATTGCTGATCGGCGTGGACGTCGAAGAAGGTGACGCTGAATACGCCAACCTGCTGCTGCGCCCATTGGCGACTAATCTGGTAAGTCTGCAACTGGAAATGGAACCGGCTGAAGTCGGCGACGAAGACCACGTGCACGGCCCGGATTGCGCCCACGACCACTAAGGAAACCGCTCTATGCTCGCCCTCGGCAAACTGCTTGAACTGACCCTCGCCGGCCGCGAACCGGCGGAGAAGACTCAACTGACTGTCGAAGGCGTGCGCATGCGCTGGTTGAGCGAAGGTGCGCTGGAAGTCCGGCCACCTGAGGCTCGCGACAATGGCCTGGACCTGCTGCTGTCAGCCGGGATCCATGGCAACGAAACAGCGCCGATCGAGTTGCTCGATCGTCTGTTGCATGACATCGCTCGCGGCGACTTGAAGCCGCGCGCACGTATTCTGTTCCTGTTCGGCAACCCGGAAGCGATTCGCAAGGGCGAGCGCTTTATTGAGCAGGACGTCAATCGGCTGTTCAACGGCCGTCACGAACAAACCAGCGGCTCCGAAGCCCTGCGCGCCTGTGAACTGGAGCGGCTGGCGGCCAGTTTCTTCAGCCTGCCGGATCGCGATCGTCTGCATTACGACCTGCACACCGCGATTCGTGGCTCGAAAATCGAGCAGTTTGCGTTGTATCCGTGGAAAGAAGATCGCCAGCATTCCCGTCAGGAACTGGCTCGCCTGCGCGCCGCCGGCATGGAAGCGGTGTTGCTGCAAAACAAGCCGTCCATCGTTTTCAGTTCCTACACCTACGACAAGCTGGGAGCCGAGTCTTTCACCCTGGAATTGGGCAAGGCGCGGCCGTTCGGGCAAAACGACGGGGTCAACGTCTCCCTGCTGGAAACCCGCCTTAAACAGATCATCGAAGGCACCGAGCCGGAAGTGACCGAAGAGGCGCTGAATGGGTTGCAGTTGTTCAGCGTGGCACGGGAAATCATCAAGCACAGCGATAGCTTCCGCTTGAACCTGCCGGCGGACATCGAGAATTTTTCGGAACTGGAAGTGGGTTATCTGCTGGCCGAAGACATCGCCCAGACGCGCTGGATCATCGAAGAAGAGGGCGCCCGGATCATCTTCCCGAACCCCAAGGTCAAGAACGGCCTGCGCGCCGGCATCCTGATCGTGCCGACCACCGACGAAAACCTTGCCTGACTGACGACGCTGACTCTGTAGGAGCGAGGCTTGCCCGCGAAAGCGATTCCAGATTCAGCGATGATGTTGAATGTTAAATCGCTTTCGCGGGCAAGCCTCGCTCCTACAGGGGGAGCGGTGTTTAGACGGCTACTGCACGTGGCTCGCTGCGACGCAACGCCCGAATCTTGCTCAGCGTATCCGCACACGTCTTCGCCGCTTCCTGGCCTTTGTGCACGAAATGCTCGAAGAAGAACTTCTGATGCTCTTCACCGGCATGGAAGTGGTGCGGGGTCAGGGACACCGAGAACACCGGCACTTCGGTTTCCAATTGAACCTGCATCAGGCCGCTGACCACAGACTGGGCGACGAATTCGTGACGGTAGATCCCGCCGTCCACCACCAGGGCTGCCGCGACAATACCGGCATAACGGCCGGTCTTGGCCAGCAACTTGGCGTGCAGGGGCATTTCAAAGGCGCCGCCGACTTCGAAGAAGTCGATGTCGGATTCGTGATAACCCTGAGCAATCATTTCTGCGACGAAGCCCTTACGGCTCTGATCGACGATTTCCTTGTGCCAGCAGGCCTGGATGAACGCTACGCGCTCGCCCTGATGGTGTTTGCTTTTGCTGTCGATTGCGGTGGGTTGCATGTTCTGACTCCTGTTTATGTATAAAACAGGGCATATGAATCGAATGGGATTTAAGGGTACGCACGCTCGCACGAATGCCTGCGGACGGCCCTTTGGCGCCAATCCCGTTCTCTCTTCATCCGGACTATGACCGTCGGCCCCGGGATCACACCGGGTCTGCTGACCTTGCCGTCAAACACCGCCGAAGCCGTGCCTGTCGCCAAGCGCTCGCGGGCTATGCGCATTGCGCGCAATTACCGCCGGTGGGGAGTTGCACCCCGCCCTGAGAACGTTTTGCCGACAGATTGTCTGGCGGCGCAGCGTTTTTAACACATATTTCTCAGCCGTGCATTGCTGCTATCTGATGATTGCTATCGACTTTTTCGCTCACTTGCTGCGTCTTTTCCTCGCCCAAGGGTTGATTATTCGTCGACATGACCGCAGTAACTCCATTCCGAAAGGGATTTTCCCCTGCTTACCGAGGCCAGATTCATGAGCGTTATCGATCTTCGCAGCGACACCGTCACTCAGCCGACTCCAGGGATGCTCGACGCGATGGCCAACGCGGCCACCGGTGACGACGTCTACGGTGAAGATCCGACGGTCAATCGTCTGGAAGCCGAGTTGGCGAAACGCCTGGGCTTTGCCGCGGCGCTGTTCGTGCCGACCGGCACCATGAGCAACCTGCTGGGCCTGATGGCGCACTGCGAGCGCGGTGATGAATACATCGTTGGCCAACAGGCGCACACGTATAAGTACGAAGGTGGCGGCGCGGCGGTGCTCGGGTCGATCCAGCCGCAACCGCTGGAAGTGCAGGCCGACGGCTCGCTGGACCTGGCTCAGGTGGCAGCGGCGATAAAACCGGACGATTTCCATTTCGCCCGCACCCGCTTGCTGGCGCTGGAAAACACCATGCAGGGCAAGGTGCTGCCGCTGGAGTATCTGGCCCGGGCGCGCAGTTTCACTCGCGAACACGGGTTGCAACTGCACCTCGACGGCGCTCGCCTGTACAACGCGGCAGTCAAACTGGGTGTCGATGCCCGGGAAATCACCCAGCACTTCGATTCGGTGTCAGTCTGCCTGTCCAAGGGGCTGGGCGCGCCGATTGGTTCGGTGTTGTGCGGCTCGGTCGAGTTGATCGGCAAGGCGCGCCGTCTGCGCAAGATGGTTGGCGGCGGCATGCGTCAGGCCGGGATTCTGGCGGCGGCGGGGTTGTACGCACTGGATAACAATGTCCAGCGTCTGGCGGACGATCATGCCAACGCGCAATTCCTCGCGGACGGACTGCGAAAAGCCGGTTACGAAGTCGAACCGGTGCAAACCAACATGGTTTATGTGCAGATGGGCGACAAGGCTGAGGCGATCAAGGCGTTTGCCGCTGAGCGCGGGATCAAACTCAGCGCCGCCGGTCGTCTTAGAATGGTCACGCACATGGACGTGAGCCGTGCGCAAATCGAGCAAGTCATCGCGACATTCGTCGAGTTTTCGCGCAACTGACAGCGTTAGCCGTCCAATTGACCGTTTCTATCGTATAAACACGCTGTACCCCGCGCGCTGGGCCGATATAATGCGGCCCTTTGCCGTCGCTTCGTCTGTTGACGTTTCGCACAGGCCTTTGGCCGCAGCCTCCGTGGAAGAACCTAATGAAAAGCGCAGAAATCCGTGAAGCCTTCCTTCGCTTCTTCGAAGAGCAAGGCCACACTCGTGTAGCCTCCAGCTCTTTGATTCCGGGCAACGACCCAACCCTGCTGTTCACTAACGCGGGGATGAACCAGTTCAAGGACTGTTTCCTGGGCCAGGAAAAACGTGCGTACACCCGTGCGACCAGCAGCCAGAAATGCGTGCGTGCCGGTGGCAAGAACAGTGACCTGGAAAACGTCGGTTATACCGCTCGTCACCACACCTTCTTCGAAATGCTGGGTAACTTCAGCTTCGGTGACTATTTCAAGCACGACGCAATCACCTACGCCTGGACCTTCCTGACCGGCGTCCTGAAGCTGCCCAAGGAAAAACTCTGGGTAACGGTCTACGCCTCGGATGACGAAGCCTATGACATCTGGACCCAGCAGATCGGTGTGCCGGTCGAGCGCATGATCCGCATCGGCGACAACAAAGGCGCGCCTTACGCCTCCGACAACTTCTGGACCATGGGCGATACCGGCCCGTGCGGTCCTTGCACCGAGATTTTCTACGATCACGGCGCCGACATCTGGGGCGGCCCACCGGGCTCGCCGGAAGAAGACGGCGACCGTTACATCGAGATCTGGAACAACGTGTTCATGCAGTTCAACCGCACCGCCGATGGCGTGTTGCATCCGCTGCCAGCACCGTCGGTCGACACCGGCATGGGCCTGGAGCGGATCAGTGCGGTGATGCAGCACGTTCATTCCAACTATGAAATCGACCTGTTCAAGAACCTGCTGAGCGCATCGGCCAAGGCCATTGGCTGCACCAATGACGATCAGTCTTCGCTGAAGGTTGTGTCCGACCATATCCGTTCGTGCGGTTTCCTGATTGCCGACGGCGTGCTGCCGTCCAACGAAGGTCGTGGCTACGTGCTGCGCCGGATCATTCGACGTGCGTGCCGTCACGGTAACAAGCTGGGCGCGACCGGCAGCTTCTTCTACAAGATCGTCGCGGCGCTGGTTGCCGAGATGGGTGAAGCCTTCCCGGAACTGCAGAAGCAACAGGCCAACATCGAGCGCGTGCTCAAGGCCGAAGAAGAGCAGTTCTCCAAGACCCTGGAGCACGGCCTGAAAATTCTCGAGCAGGATCTGCTGGAACTCAAAGGCACCGTGGTGCCGGGCGACGTAGTGTTCAAACTCTACGACACCTACGGTTTCCCGATGGACCTGACCGCGGACATCGCTCGCGAGCGCAACCTGACCGTCGACGAAGCCGGCTTCGAACGCGAAATGGAAGCCCAGCGCGTCCGTGCCCGTTCCGCCAGTTCGTTCGGTCTGGACTACAACACGCTGGTCAAGGTTGACGTCGCCACCGAATTCACCGGCTACAAGGCCACCAGTGGTTCGGCGAAAATTGTCGCTATCTATAAAGAAGGCAAGTCCGTCGACGTCTTGAGTGAAGGCGAAGAGGGCGTGATCGTTCTCGATCAGACCCCGTTCTACGCTGAATCCGGCGGTCAGGTTGGCGACTGCGGTTACCTGCAATCGAACATCGGCCGTTTCGACGTGCGCGACACCACCAAGACCGGTGGCGCGTTCCTGCACCACGGTGTGCAGGCATTGGGCAGCCTGACTATCGGTTCGCCGGTCGAGACCCACGTCGAAGCCGACGTGCGCCACGCGACATCGCTGAACCACTCGGCCACTCACTTGCTGCACGCGGCATTGCGTCAGGTGCTGGGCGATCACGTTCAGCAGAAAGGTTCGTTGGTCGACAGTCAGCGCCTGCGCTTTGACTTCAGCCACTTCGAAGCCATCAAGCCTGAGCAACTGAAGGCGCTGGAAGACATCGTCAACGCCGAGATTCGCAAGAACACGGCTGTTGAAACCGAAGAAACCGATATCGAAACCGCCAAGCAAAAAGGCGCCATGGCGCTGTTTGGCGAGAAATATGGCGACAACGTGCGCGTACTGAGCATGGGCGGCGATTTCTCCGTCGAGCTGTGCGGCGGGATCCACGCCAACCGTACCGGCGACATCGGCCTGCTGAAAATCATCAGCGAAGGCGGTGTGGCTTCCGGTGTGCGTCGTATCGAAGCGGTCACCGGCGCTGCAGCGCTGGCATACTTGAACGCTGCCGAAGAACAACTCAAGGAAGCGGCCAACCTGGTCAAGGGCAGCCGCGACAACCTGATCGACAAGCTGTCGGCTGTGCTGGAGCGCAACCGTCTGCTGGAGAAGCAACTCGAGCAGTTGCAGGCCAAGGCTGCCAGCGCGGCGGGCGACGATCTGTCGGCTTCCGCCCTGGACGTCAAAGGCGTGAAAGTACTGGCCGTGCGTCTGGACGGTCAGGACGGCAAGGCGCTGCTGGCGCTGGTCGATCAACTGAAAAACAAACTCGGCCGCGCAGTGATCCTGCTCGGCAGTGTCCATGAGGAAAAGGTCGTTCTGGTTGCAGGCGTAACCAAAGACCTGACTGGCCAACTCAAAGCCGGTGATTTGATGAAGCAAGCCGCTGCGGCAGTGGGCGGGAAGGGCGGTGGTCGTCCAGACATGGCGCAGGGCGGTGGTACTGACGCTGGCGCACTGGATGCGGCATTGGCCCTGACTGTTCCATTTGTAGAGCAGGGTTTATAAGGCAGTGTGTCCGGCCCACAGTCTAGTGGTGGGCCGGAACGCTGTTTGAGTGATTATTTGGGCGCCCTTCATGGGCAGAGGCGGCTTTGAAATGGCTTTGATCGTACAGAAATTTGGAGGCACCTCGGTCGGCACTGTCGAGAGAATCGAGCAGGTCGCCGACAAGGTTAAGAAATTCCGCGATGCCGGCGATGACCTGGTGGTTGTGCTGTCTGCAATGAGCGGCGAAACCAACCGTCTGATCGATCTGGCCAAGCAAATCAGTGGCGACGGCCAGCCGGTTCCGCGTGAGCTGGATGTGATCGTCTCCACCGGTGAGCAGGTGACGATTGCCCTGTTGGCCATGGCGCTGATCAAGCGCGGCGTGCCAGCGGTGTCCTACACCGGCAACCAGGTACGGATTCTGACGGATAGCGCGCACAATAAAGCGCGTATCTTGCAGATTGATGACCAGAAGATTCGCGGTGATCTGAAAGCAGGTCGTGTGGTGGTTGTCGCCGGTTTCCAGGGCGTCGACGAGCACGGCAACATCACCACCCTAGGTCGTGGCGGTTCCGACACCACCGGCGTGGCGCTGGCGGCAGCCTTGAAGGCTGACGAATGCCAGATCTACACCGACGTCGACGGCGTCTACACCACCGACCCGCGTGTGGTGTCCGTGGCCCAGCGCCTGGACAAGATTACCTTCGAAGAGATGCTGGAAATGGCCAGCCTCGGTTCCAAGGTGTTGCAGATCCGTGCGGTGGAATTCGCCGGCAAGTACAACGTTCCGCTGCGCGTACTGCACAGCTTCAAGGAGGGTCCGGGCACCCTCATTACTATTGATGAAGAGGAAACCATGGAACAGCCGATCATTTCCGGCATCGCTTTCAACCGCGATGAAGCCAAGCTGACCATCCGTGGCGTGCCAGACACCCCGGGCGTTGCATTCAAGATTCTCGGCCCGATCAGCGCCGCGAACATCGAAGTCGACATGATCGTGCAGAACGTTGCGCACGATAACACCACCGACTTCACCTTCACCGTACACCGCAACGACTTCCAGGCCGCGCAAACCGTGCTGGAAAACACCGCTCGCGAGATCGGTGCCCGTGAAGTCGTTGGCGACATCAAGATCGCCAAGGTCTCGATCGTCGGTGTCGGCATGCGCTCCCACGCAGGTGTGGCCAGCCGCATGTTCGAATCCCTGGCGAAAGAAAGCATCAACATCCAGATGATCTCGACTTCGGAAATCAAGGTTTCCGTGGTGATCGAAGAGAAGTACCTGGAACTGGCCGTGCGCGCCCTGCACACGGCTTTCGAACTGGACGCGCCGGCCCGAACGGGCGAGTGATGCGTTTGCCGAAGGGCGCGGTCTGACCGCGCCCTTTTGTTTTTTTGAATGGTGCGGCCCGAAGCTGTTCTTTTGCCCGCGCTGGTCAATACTCAGGCATGTAGGGCTGCGATCTTTCAGGTTGTAGGTCGAGTGCCTTTTTTTTGCAGACTGTTGTCCCTGAAATGAAATGCGTGAGGAGAAAGGTATGCTGATTCTGACTCGTCGGTGCGCAGAAAGCCTGATTATTGGTGATGGAGAAATCACCGTGACCGTGCTCGGCGTTAAAGGAAATCAAGTGCGTATCGGTGTCAACGCCCCGAAAGAGGTTGCGGTCCACCGTGAGGAAATTTACCTGCGTATAAAGAAAGAGAAGGACGAAGAACCAAGCCATTAATTTTTATCGTTTTTTATGTTTGCAAACGGGGAAGAAGCTGGTTAATATACGCCCCGTGTTGCGGAGAGCTGGCCGAGTGGCCGAAGGCGCTCCCCTGCTAAGGGAGTACACCTCAAAAGGGTGTCGGGGGTTCGAATCCCCCGTTCTCCGCCATTATTTGCGTAGTACGTTGTAATCTGGCTTCTTCGGTAAGTTGTTGAAATTACTAGAAAAAAGCGCTTTACAAAAAGATTCGACGGCCTATAATGCGCGGCAACAAATGCACTCGTAGCTCAGCTGGATAGAGTACTCGGCTACGAACCGAGCGGTCACAGGTTCGAATCCTGTCGAGTGCACCATTTAAGAGTTGTTTGCAGTGATGTGAGCTACTCTGTTTCAACCAGTTGTGATCTGGTCTAAAAACACAAATTGCACTCGTAGCTCAGCTGGATAGAGTACTCGGCTACGAACCGAGCGGTCACAGGTTCGAATCCTGTCGAGTGCACCAAACAACAAAAAGCCCGCGTTTAACGCGGGCTTTTTGCCGTCTGGGATTTGGCTTTTCCTCTGGTACAACCTCTCTCATCGAATTCGACGTGTGCGCTACGACCTCGCTTGGTGTCGTATCGGTAGCTCGTGGCCGAATTCCGAATACTGATCTTGTCTGGCTTGCCGAGGGCGCTTTCGACGTCTTGCCGGGTCATGCCGGCGACAATCCGTTGATTGATGATTGCTTCCCTGCGTTCCCTGGCATCGATCTGGTTTCCACAGTTGTCTTCTGTCTGGCCGACGACCGTTGGCTCCCTCCTTTTGATATTCATACGTGATGTTTCACGAAAGTCCGCTTCCGGCATCAGCGACACCGTGCTGCCGGGGGTAAACGTGCGCACTTCCTGGAGCGAAAGGCTTTCCCCGGTCGTACAACTCAGCGTGGTGAAGGTGATGCGGCCGTTTGCTGCCTCGCAGCGGTGAACGGTTGAGGCAAGTGCCACGGGCGGCAGGCAGAGCAGGGCGATCAGCAGAAAATAACAGGCATTCAATGGCATCAAACGTCCTCCATGACGGTCTGACTCAAGGGTAGCCGCTACATTTTTCAGCGCTGGTGTGTTTTCTTTTCAGAATGAGTCGTCGCATTTTCACGGATCAGGACGGCGCTCAGGTTTGTCTCGCAAGCGCTTGTTTCAGCCGCGATTTTTTAACATTTAAAACCGTTGGGCGGTGTATCATTGCGCCCGTCAGCCCCGCCGGGGCTTGTGGAATACCTCCATGGACTTACCCAGTAGTAATTCAGTAAACCGCTTTTCCAATCATGAATTGACTGATTGATCCTTCCGGCGTGCCCCGCTGCTGGGAGTGGAGTTCGCCTATGTCCGAAGTTGAAGTAAAGAAAACGCAAGAAAGCCTGCAGGACCGCCTCGCTCAAGTGATTGAGCTGTTGCAGCGTCAGCGGGTGGTCGAAGACCTGACTCATCGCCAGGAAGGTCCGCATCACGACCGGGTTGAAAACCTGGTTCACCGGCAAAACCTCGTCGAGCTGCAACGCAAGCTCGATGACCTGCACTCCGCCGACGTTGCCTACATCCTTGAAGCCTTGCCGCTGGACGATCGTCTGACGCTCTGGCAATTGGTCAAGGCTGACCGCGACGGCGACATCCTGCTCGAAGTGTCCGACTCGGTACGTGAAACCCTGATCGCCGACATGGACGATCATGAGCTCCTGGCGGCGGCCAAGGACATGGATGCCGACGAACTGGCTGACCTGGCCTCCGAGCTGCCGCGAGACGTCGTCCACGAGCTGATGGAAACCCTCGACGGTCAACAGCGTGAGCGCGTCCGCTCCGCATTGTCCTATGACGAGGAGCAGGTCGGTGCGTTGATGGACTTCGAGATGGTGACGATCCGTGAGGACGTCAGTCTCGAGGTGGTTTTGCGCTACCTGCGTCGGCTCAAGGAGCTACCGGGTCACACCGACAAACTGTTCGTGGTCGATTACGACGGCGTGCTCAAGGGCGTGCTGCCGATCAAGCGTTTGCTGGTCAACGACCCGGAAAAACAGGTTTCGGAAGTGATGGCTAGCGACCCGGTGAGTTTTCACCCGGACGAAGACGCCTACGATGCCGCACAAGCGTTCGAACGTTACGACTTGATCTCGGCCCCGGTGGTCGACAAGAACGGCAAGCTGATCGGCCGTCTGACCATCGATGAAATGGTCGACCTGATTCGTGAAGAGAGCGAAAACGAAGTTCTCAACATGGCGGGTCTGCGTGAAGAGGAAGATATTTTCGCGTCAGTCTGGAAATCCCTGCGCAACCGCTGGGCCTGGCTGGCAATCAACCTGATTACCGCCTTTATTGCCTCTCGCGTGATCGGATTGTTCGAAGGTTCGATCGAGAAACTGGTGGCGCTCGCGGCCTTGATGCCGATCGTGGCGGGCATCGGTGGCAACTCGGGTAACCAGACCATCACCATGATCGTTCGCGCCATGGCGCTGGACCAGGTGAGTACCGGCAATACCTCGCGTCTGATGCGCAAGGAGCTGGCCGTCGGTTTGATCAACGGTTTGGTGTGGGGTGGGGTGATTGGTGCGGTGGCCTACCTGCTTTACGGCAGTTGGTCCCTTGGTGTGGTGATGACCGCTGCCATGACGCTCAACCTGTTGCTCGCGGCGTTGATGGGGGTGTTGATCCCCATGACCCTGGCGAAGATGGGGCGCGATCCGGCGATGGGCGCCAGCGTGATGATTACGGCCATGACCGACAGTGGTGGTTTCTTCATCTTCCTCGGGCTGGCCACTATTTTCCTGCTTTGATTACCCTCTGCCTGCAGCCCGCAAATCGACTCGTAGGAGCCAGGCTTGCCGGCGAAGGCGATCTCAGGGCCGCCTTCGCCGGCAAGCCTGGCTCCTACAAAAGCAATTAGCCCGCCAATCGGCGGGTTTTTTTGTGCCTGAATTTCAGGCAAAAAAAAGCCAGCGATTAAGCTGGCTTGAGTGTTCGGATGAATCAGGAGGCGTCTGCGGCCATTTCGGCGTCGTGGGCAATCAGCGAAACGAGTGCGTTCTGCTGACGGTGGGAGAGTTGGCGGAAGCGCTGCAGCAGTTCGCGTTCGTGCAGTGACAGCTCCGGGCTGTCCAGTCGCATGCTCAACTCTTCACCCAGTGCGCCTTCCTGAATGAGACTCTGCTCAAGGCGCGCAATGATTTCGGAGTTCATGCTGCGATGATGATTGCGAGCCACCTCGGCAATGCGTTCACGCATTCCGTCTGGCAGACGTACGACGAACTTGTCAGCCGTACGGCTGGAATAAATTGCCTGTTTCAATGGGCGCATATATTTAACCGGTTAGTTCAGGGGAGCGGTTCTCGGGATTGGCCGCGCGATGTCTGATAGGACAAGGACTCTGGCCAAATGTTCAACCTGAATTGATAGAGGCTCGCATCATGCCTCAAAGAAGCCAGATCATTGGCGTCAATTCTGTGACAAATATTGAACTGGATAAAGGCGTTATGCCAGCACCAATTATCAGAAATGCGGACTGGTTTGAAAAGACTACCCACATCCGTATCGCTGGCCGCGTCCTATTGCACGACAGCAGATGTCCTGGGACGCCTGAAGGTGCATGCTGTGCGGATTTCGATCACGATTCCTTACTTCGTACAGAATAGTGGCAATTGGCCGATTTACTAGTGGCAACCACGACATGGGGGGCTAATTCAGGATGGATGGCAGACTGATTTACCTGATGGGGCCTTCCGGATCCGGCAAGGACAGTCTCATCGAGGCTGCTCGCGAGCCTTTGCAGGCAATCAACTGCGAAGTGGTGCGTCGGGTCATTACGCGTTCAGCTGAATCCGTGGGCGAGGATGCCATCGGTGTTTCCCGTGAAGAGTTCGCGCGCCGCAAAGAAAAGGGCGACTTTGCGCTGTGCTGGCATGCCAATGGCCTGGATTACGGTATTCCCGTCGTGATCGATCAATGGCTCAAGGAGGGCAGGGATGTCCTGATCAACGGCTCCCGCGGGCACTTGGCCCAGGCGCTGCGCCGCTATCCGGCGCTGGTGCCGATTCTGTTGACGGTCAAGGAGGATGTGCTGCGAGAGCGCTTGCTGCGGCGGGGGCGTGAAAGTCTGGCGGAGATTGAGGCGAGATTGCGCAGAAATGAACTGTTCACGGCTGACGCCTCAGTCGGTGAGACGCTAATCCACCGACTCGACAATTCAGGCGAACTATCGGACACAGTGGCCGGCCTGTTGAAGCTGCTACAAGTCAGCGCAACACCGGATCAAACTTGATCTTGCGGCCAGCGACCAGCGCCAGTACGAACAACGCACTGAAAATGCCGCAGGCAATCAACGGCAGGGTGATGATTGCGTCCTCTACCAGTGATAAATGAAGAATGCCGCTGAGCAGGGCGAGGACGAAAAATCCTGCGGCTGATTTGGACATGCTGTGCTCCTGATGGGTTGTTCAAAATACCAGGCGTT
This sequence comes from Pseudomonas sp. IT-P44, assembly GCF_949768225.1. Lineage (NCBI taxonomy): Bacteria > Pseudomonadati > Pseudomonadota > Gammaproteobacteria > Pseudomonadales > Pseudomonadaceae > Pseudomonas > Pseudomonas sp. IT-P44. The sequence goes on from NZ_CATKQM010000079.1 coordinate 140,416, forward strand.
CTGAAGACTGCGCTGGCAGCAGGACATTTTCCTGACTCACTTCTTGACCGACAAAACCCTGCTGATTACCCAACACCGCCAATTGAGGTGCCTTCTGTACCTGGAGGTAATGAGGCATTCGTTGGGCAACCGGCTCGGCACCGCTCTGCGGGGCAAAATGAAAACCCAAAAAAATCGCCAGAGCGATCGCGTTCGAGAGTAAAAGGGCGCGGTTCATGAGGGCTGACCTCCGTTGTTCTTTGAGAACAGCTGAAGCAGCCGACGTGCCAAGAGTCTAACGGCTATTAAATCCTTTAAAAACAAAGAATTAAGATAATCGTGCAAGGTGGTCTCATTGCAATTTGCAATGATGGCTTTTTGCGGTGATGCAATTTGCACGGTCAACAAATCCCGTGCTGTAGAGGGGCATCTGCCTACACTTAAAAAGCCTACGGACGACATGACAAAATCAGACCCGCCCGTTAACATGCACGCCGTCCATCGCATCGCATTTCTCGCGGGCGACTTGTGTCTCAGTAGCTCAATTGGATAGAGCATCCCCCTCCTAAGGGGAAGGTTGGCAGTTCGAACCTGCCCTGGGACACCATATAATTCAATGCCTGCGGCCGAAACGTGCTTTTGCTGAAAACTTCCGTGACAGCAGGGTGGCAGCAGCAGGCAAAAAAGAGAGCCCCGCACAGCACTACCTGGCGGGGCTTTTTTGTGTTCCATCTCATAGCCTAGGGACTAAGTGCCCGATAAGGACCTGTTTATGGAGTTAAGGGATTACGCGGTCATCGCAGCTGCAGTAGCAGGCGTAGCAGGTCTGGCGCTTTCATTGATAACCCTACTGATGAAGGGCGAAGAAAATCGCCGCACCATTAGGTCGCAACTAACAGACGTGCTCGCGCGCCTGAATGTGGTAAATGCCGAATCTAGGAAATATAGAATCGAGACCGCTGAAACCGGCTTAAACCCTGAAAAAAGGGCTATGTTTAGCTTTTACAATGACCAAAGGGCGTTTTTGGTCGGCCAGGCTAGGTATCTTATGGATCAGCTTCCTGATCACGTTTCGGATTCCGAGTTCGGGCTTGTAGCAAAGGCATTGGGAAATATCGGCGATCACGAGCTAGCTTGCCATTACTGGGAGATGTGTCTTGAGCGTTCGCCTAGTGACCACGTCAGAGGGATGCACAGTCGTGGATTTGGGGGGTATTTGTTCGGCGAAGGTTACCCCGAATTGGGGCGATTTCGCTTTCAGAACGGTGTTGCTTTGATTGCTGGTACCAGCGATCAAAGACGCTTTCATCGTGTGGAAACCTATCTTCGCTGGGCGGCAGCAGAACGATTTGCAGGTTTTTTCTCTGAGGCAAAAGAAGTATTAGATAAGGCAATGGCTGAAGCCTCTGTTATCCGATCGCAAAGCGTGCAGAACCGTTGTGCTCAAACAATTCGAGAATACGGAGAAGAACCACCGCAACTGGAGGTTAGGGCGTCAAATCAAGCAATGTCTTAATTCGAAGTACCGTAGTGGTCGAACAGTCGGCGTGTCTAGCTGTAGCACGAATACCCAGTCCTGCGACCAGGAGCTCCCGTACCCGCTTATGCAGATCCGCGTCAGCTGGGCGGCCTTGGTACTTGCCAGCAGCTTTAGCTTTCTCGATGCCCTGGGCCTGGCGTTCGCGGCGCTGCTCGTAATCCTTGCGCGCAATCGCGGCCATCATTTCCACCAGCATTGAGTTGATTGCCCCCAGCATCCGGCCGGTGAACTCGTCGCCCTTGGTGTCCTGCATTCCTTGGTGACTGGTCGGCAGATCGAGCGCGACGATGCGCAAGCCCTTGGAGTCGATAGCGGCCTTGAGCTTCTGCCAGTCCTCCACCGGCAAGCGGGAGAGCCGGTCTATCGACTCCACCAGCAACACGTCATCCTTGCGCGCATCTTTGAGCAGGCGCAGCAGCTCGGGTCGGTCCGCCGTGGCGCCGCTGGCATTCTCCAGGTACACGCTCGCAATCACCTTGTTGTGGTCAGTGGCGAATTGCTCGAGCGATGCTCGGGCGCGGCCGGCGTCCTGCTCTTCGGTTGATGCTCTGAAGTATGCGCGGATTAACATGATGTGCGTCCCGTATCAGCTAAGATGTATCACTAATACTGTTACACTTTGAGTGTTACTTATCAAGCGGAAAGGGCAAATAACCGCAGATTTGCGTGTATCAGCTCAGGCATATCCAAGGTGCTACACGTAACCGGATTAAACGGGACTGAAAAAATTGATTTACGGGGGATCGAGGAGGGTTTGTTTGTTGCAGTAATTAGAATGAACTTAAAGTGATACAAAAAGCCCTCACTTTGTGAGGGCTCTGTTTATGGTCTATTACGAGGTTGAGGCGCTGGAGGTGGTGGAGGCGTCCGGCGCGGTTTTTCATCGCGAACGAAGCGCATCGGCGGTGGCGGAGGTGGTGGCGGCTTTTGGGTCATCGATCAATTGCTCCTGGTGATGAATATAGAACGGAAAGAACGACAGCACTGCTAAAACAAGCGCTAAAGTCACGTAGTTTGCAAGCGATCTCAAATATTCCCCTCGTTTGTCATTGTTCTCCGTGTTTACGGTTGCGCCCTCGATATAGTAATTCAGGACGAGACTTTTGAAGTGCTTGTCGGCCTCTTCCTTGCTGTCCCAATATTTCTCGAAATCATCACTAAAGCTTCGCCTGTGCGTCTCAAGGTCTACAAGGGTAGGCAGGCCTCTGTCCGAATCACGAAGCGTCCAGGTCGCCCGGAAATACATCACTCCAATTACCAAGGTCCCACACGCGCAAAGGTAAAAAAACCAGAAAAACACGCTGGCACTGCCGTCGGCCGTGGTGGGTGCCTTGTTAAGCATGTAGGACAGGAAGGTCACAATGGCGACAAGCATCGCGAGAGGCATGGTCAGCCTGGCATACAGCTTTTCTTTACGGTCGAGCTCTTGAAAGTAGATTTTTTCATAAAGCGTGAACCTTTCTTTCTCATCCATGGCATAGGCTCATTCTTGGGTTAATTCGGGACTCAGGCAGAGGGTGGCAACTAGATTTCAATACTGCAAGTCTTCCGCACGAATAGTCATTTCAGCAACATCTTGGGCCTGGCCTCCCATTCTGGTAGGGCAGGTGTTGCGACACGTTTTGCGAATTTTGAAAACGTGTCGCGTACTGAGGGCTGGTTTCTGATCTTGCGGGGGCAGGTTTACACCGTCGGTGGAGACCTTGCCTAAAATGCATGATCCCCCACTGGGGAAATACCTCGCATTCGAGGGCTTTCGAACCACAGAGAAATCACCGGCAGTTCGCACTCAGAGCAAAGTGAGAAAATCCCACATCGGTATGAACGGCTCAAATGTGACCAGGGATCACAATTAAGTAAGCACACCTGCTCCTACCTGCTGTCAAGCACCTGGTTAAGCTTCAGAAAAACCTTTAGCGGTAAGTTTGAACGATTCCCCATTAGGCAGGACCTCTACCCATCCTTGCTGAGCAGCAAATATCATTCCAGGCTTGAAGTCGGCAGCCTCAAGGCCGCGCGAATGCCATACTGCGGTGAAATTGTTGACCCGCAAGACGTGGTCTGGACGATGATTAAAATGATGAACGAATATCGTGAGAATCTCGCGAGCCGTTTCTTCGGGGGTGGGCATAGTGGCCATTCATAACTCCTTGATTGCGCTGGTGGCGTCCTCGGCGAGGGCGTGCTAATTGGCGCTATCGATAATGCCATTCTTAAACCAATCTCAAAAGGCCAGCAGAGCCTTCCTCATTCGATTTCTTCAGGCTTTGCAGAGAGAACATACTCAAGGGATAGAAATGCTTACTCACTGGATTTTCGTAATGTTCATCGGCGGCCAACCGGTCTTAACGGAGCAGAAGGCTTCCGAGGCTGATTGAAATCGGACGCTGGTGCGCGCTGTAAAGCTGGCCCGGGCCCAGGGTAAGTACGCTATCGGCACATGTTATTTTCGCGTAACGGCAGATACCTGATGTATGCAAGAAAGTTTAATTTAATGGCGGTCTCTCGCCTTGGATAAAATCATTAAATGGAATGGCTTATGACAGATGTTATTCAGGATTATCGAAACCTTAAGCCGAGCTTGGAGCGGCTTAGAAGTGATATTCAGGGTGCGCTGGAGGGTTTTTTAAGAGGTGGTGATATTTCAGTTTTTTCAGTTGAGTCGAGGTTGAAAGAGGAAGGCTCTATTTCCAATAAGCTCGAAAGAAAACAAAGTATTGCGTCTCTTGCTGATATGGATGATCTGTGTGGTGTGAGGGTGATTTGTTACTATCAGGATGATGTGCAGGCGATTTGTAAGATCATTGAGAAGGAGTTTGCTGTAGTCGAGAGAGAGGATAAGAGGGATTCTTTGGAAGATAATGAGTTTGGTTATACATCTGTTCATTATATTGTTCAATTGAAAACCGAGTGGCTTTCGCACCCCAAGTCTCGAGGCCTAGGGGACCTCAAGGCGGAAATTCAGGTTAGAACCATGCTCATGCATACATGGGCAGCGATTAGTCACAAATTACTTTACAAGCGTGAGGCTGACGTGCCATCTCAGTTTAAGCGCCAGCTCAACAGGCTTAGTGCGCTGATTGAGTTGGCAGATGAACAATTTGATGCAATGAAAAATAGTAAGCAGGATTTTGTGAAAAGCTTATCGTTTTCAAGCGAGAGACTTAAGTTTTCTGCTGAGCTTAGTTCTGATAGTCTTTTGGCGGTTCGTCAACGCTACTTTAGTGATCGAAAGATAGAGGATGGTGAAATGCCTCTATTGCTAGATGATGTTCGAATAGCTGGTTTTGATCTTAATCAGTTGGTCGGTAGTATAGAAAGATGTCTGCCGATATTGGGTGACTTAGAGGCGGAAGAAGCTGAGTTTTTTGAATATTCTCTCCCTATGTGGTCTTTTGCTGGGGTTATAAGAACTGTTCTTGATCTTACTAGTGATGATTACTTTGATACCAGGGGCGGGGCTTACGAGGAAGACGACTCAATAACCCATAGATATCGTCAGCTTTTGCAGTCGAGAGATTGAGTGTAGTAAGAAGTTTAATCCAATACCCTCAAGTTTAGGGTATTGGCCCGCCACGTGGTGATCATTGAAGGATCGTAGCGAGGAAACGCTCAACGTCATCGATCATCCCTTTTACGTCTCCAGGGTTGAATTTTTCTACTTCGCCATGGGCTGCGGCATTGCGGATGCCTGCCATCGCTGTGATGCGTTTTTGCTGGATTGAGTTGTAAGCCCCCGCTTTCGCCAAGTCGGCATTCATCTTGTCGAGCTTCCCATGGTCGATACCACGATCGGTGCAGAGGTTGCGAATAGTGGTTTCCAGCACCACCCCGGCAATCACCGCGGCTGCCGATGTATATCCCGCGGAAAGCAGCTCGCCGGCCTGTTCGAGTTCGCTCCCGAACACTTCTGCCTGAACCAGGTTACGAACAGTGTTGAGATAACCACCCTCGAAGTCCTCCTTTACTGCAAGAAATACCGCCCTGAGCTGTTTCAGAATTTCGTAGTTGGTTGCGAAGCCGGGTGCTCTCTCAGCTGCGATGAAACTGACCAGTTGCTGCGACGATTCCCCGCACGTATTGATAAGCAGCGTTTTTGCTTTGACTTTCCAGTTGAGCAGCGCATTTTGGTCGACGTATATCGAGGCTGCCCCTGTCATTGGGCTGGCTGCAGTTGTCTTGGACGCCGCGATTGCCTCCAATTGCTCCGCAAGTTCAGAGAATCGCTTTTCGAACAACTTCGTCATTTCGAATTCCTTTTTCTAGTCGTTTGTCTCGACGCGCTGTCAGTGGAAACAGACCGCCGATAGCTGGCGGCCTGTCGTGTCACATCAACCTCTAGCGTCACGCCCAGGCTCATCCTCTGCGACCCGAAACCGCCAGTAACGATCAGGCTTAACCCACACCACGTTGTCTGGCGTCAGCTTGCGGAATGCAGCGAGGACACTCTTTCCTAGAACCTGGTTTCCGTCTGCGTTCTCGGTCAAGAGCTCTTCATGTCCAGATTTGACGAGCCGGTCTACTACATCGTCTTGGTAGATGCATTCGTCACGCTCGATTTCCGAGAGCATCCATTGTGCGACTGCCTCGGCGTCCATCATTTGGCCTCAGGAACTATGCGTTCCAATGACTCAGGGGGAAACCGACCACTTTCGAGCTTCTTCCCCGCAAACCATTGGCACCTGTAGATGGTGGGTCGGATTTCCTTAAGCTGAACGGTCATATTTGGACCGCCTGACTTCAGTTTGACGATTTCACCAACCTCAAACTCGATTTCTTCCGCCATAGCTCTCAACCCTCGTAAGCAGGGGACATCCCTGTGCTTCCAATATTGGGGCTGGCCATTTGCTTTCAAGTGACATTGGAAATATGGAACCGCAACCAGATAATTAGCCAGACCAGTGTCATGCACCCGGTAGGCTTTAGCCTCCGTGGGTAGGCCGTTGATGAGCTTTTGAGTGATCTTCGCTTTCAAGCAATCCAGCTCCGTGACAGCACCGTGGCAGCAAAAATAGCTATACGGGGCCGTTTTCACTGACGCAACCGGACGATAAGCCTTGTAATTGCTGGCCTGTCTCAAGCCTGGCTGTCTCTAAATCGACCCTCCTAAGGGGAAGGTTGGCAGTTCGAACCTGCCCTGGGACACCATCAATTTCCAGCCCTGTGGCTGTCAAAAAAGCCCCGCCAGGATCTCGTATCCGGCGGGGCTTTTTCGTGTGCGATCACCTGACGACCAACATTTGATAGACGCTCATTGCTGTGCCTTACTCCAAGGACCACACAGGGAGCGAAATCGATGCGACGCAGGGGCGCCCAATTCTGGTTGTGGACCAACACGCGATTGCCTCTGCACACCCACGAAGAAGTGCTGGGCAGCGGCGTGCAAATCGAGGTGCATGCGCGGATCAGTGTTGAAGGGGTTACCCAGATTTTTGTAGGTGTCTACGGCGCTGATGGCTGGCCGATTCGCGAGGAGCATCATGACCTCAAGGCGGGTGAGCATTACTGCGCCGCATTGAAGTGGGGTACCCAGCGGGCGAGGGAGATTGTGGCGGACACTCAGGAGTTCGTCGCGCCGCACCGGGTGCAATTGACGTTGAGTCCGGTGATTACCGATGAGTCGGTCGTCGCGTTGCGCCGGATGGAGATGACCGAGCGTGAACGCTTGAAGCTCAGGTCTGCCGATGCCTGGTCAGAGTACCTGGACGCCAAGGAGGCCATGCTCGTCTTGATGCGCTCCACCAAGGTTGACCCTATGGTCTGGGCCGATCACAAGGAGCGGCTCAGGCAGGCGATCGATCGGCGCGCCTGCGTGCAGCGCGACTATCTGAACTGAGCGCGCTTCAGCGCTGGTTGCGCAGCGTCTCGATGGTCTGGATCAGGTCATCGTAGGACACCGGTTTGCCAACATGCTGGTCAAAGCCCGACTGTCGTGATTTCTGAATGTCGCTGTGCGCCCCGTAGCCGGTCAGGGCGATGGCCGGTACATCCTTCGCGAGCGGCAATTCACGCAGTGCGCTCATCAACTCGTGACCGTTCATGACTGGCATGCCGAGGTCGGAAATGATCAGGTCGAATCGAGTGCTTTTTGCCGCGTCCAGCGCCGCCACCGGGCGGTCAAAGGCAATCACTTGCGCATCTTCCATCTCCAGCAGCATTTTCAGGGTTTCCAGCACGTCCGCGGAATCGTCCACCAACAGAATCGTCAGTCCGCTCAGTCTGCCGCAGCTCTCTTCGGTCTGGGCAGCGGCTTGCGCTTCGCCGGCGGTTTTGGCCAATGGCAGATAGACGGTGAACGTGCAGCCTGTGCCTACACCGGCAGAACTCACCTCGACTGCACCGCGTTGCGCCTCGGTCAACTGACGGACCAGCGACAAACCAATCCCGAGCCCTTCACGGTTATGGGTGGCATGTTGTTTTTCAGCCTGGCCGAACAGGTCGAACACGTGATCGAGGTTTTCCGGGGCAATGCCGACGCCATTGTCTTTGATGTCGAGCCGCGCCATGTCCCCGGCCTGGCTAGCGATCAATTGCACACGCCCCTTGGCCGGGGTGAATTTCAGTGCGTTGTTCACCAGGTTCCAGATGATTTGCTCCAGCCGTGTCGGATCGGCCTGGACCATCAATGCATCGGACGGCACCAGCAGTTCGACGGTGACGTCATGCTGGTCATTGAGCACGACAGTGTGGACATCGCGCAGCACACTGGCGAGGTCGACGGCGACCGTTTGCAGCTTGAGCTTGCCGGTGCGGACCCGGGCCACATCCAGCAGATCGTCGATGATCCGTGCCTGGCTGGTGACCGCGTCGCAGATGGTGTTCACCGCCCTGGCCGCCGGCGCCAGTGACTTGGTCACCGGCAAGCGCCGCAGCAATTCTGCGTTGAGCTGGATCAGGTTCAGCGGGTGCTTGAGCTCGTGGGACATGACTGCAAAGAACTCGTCCTTGAGGTTATTGGTGTTACGAGTCTCGGCCAGCTCCTGACTCTGTTCTTCGTGCTGGCGTTTATGGCCGGTCAGGTCGCGGGCAATTTTCACGTAGCCCTGCAGGTTATCGCCGCTGAGCAGAGTCACTTCGCCGCTGCAAAAGAAGCGGCTGCCATCCTTGCGCAAATGCCAGCGTTCATCGTCGCTGCGGCCGTGGTTGCGCACCGTCAGCAGCTCGTTTTCCGGCACGCCCGCCGCGCGGTCCTCCGCAGAGAAAATGAAATCATAGTAGGCGCCCTCGGCCTCGGCCTTGCTGTAGCCGAAGATCAACTCCGCGCCTTTGTTCCAAGTGGTGATCACCCCTTGTTCATCGAGCGTGATGATCGCGTAGTCGCGGGTGCTTTCAGCGACCAGGCGCATGCGCTCCTCGCCCAGGCGCAACTCTTCTTCGGCCGCCCGACGCTTGGTGATGTCGATGAAGGTCAGCACGGTGCCGTCGATGTGGTCTTCGCTGGAGCGGTAGGGCAGCAGGCGGGCGATGTACCAGCGGTTGTCGGTGCTGCTGACTTCACGCTCGATCATGTTCAGCGATTCGAACACCAGCGCCGCATCACCGGCCAGGTTGTCGTAATGCAGGCGATGGGTGATGTCGAGCAGGGAGCGCCCGGTGTCCACCGGCAGCATGCTGAAAATGTCGGTGGCACGCGGGGTGAACCACTTGATGCGCATGCTGCGGTCGACAAATACCGTGGCGATGTCGGTGGAGGCGATCAGGTTGGTCAGGTAGTCGTTGATCTTGTCGGTTTCTTCGACCTTGGTTTTCAGCTCGAAATTGACCGTCAGCAACTCTTCGTTGATGGATTGCAGCTCTTCTTTACTGGTCTCCAGCTCTTCGGTGGCCGAGCGCAGTTCTTCGTTGATCGCCTGCATTTCTTCGTTGGAGGCCTTGAGCTCTTCGCTGGAGACTTCCGATTGTTCGATGGTGTCCTGCAAATGCAGCTTGGTGCGTTGCAGTTCGCGTTCGAGGTTGGACAGCACTTGGTTTTCGTTCTGCAGCACGGTGGTCGCCGCCAGTTCTGAAGGATCGACTTCGACCTCCTCGAAAATCACCAGCACGTACTCGCTGTCCGAGCCTTCATCCTTGTAGGGATGAGCGACCAGGTCGATCAGATAACGCCGCTCATCACGCTTGATCGACACCTCGCGGGATTTGACCGACAGACTGCTCTGCTGAACCTGGAACAACGTGGTGCGCAGTTCCAGGCGCAGCTCTGGAAGGATCAACGTCAGTAAATTGCGCGACATCTCACCACCGACGTGCCGCAGGAAACGCCCGGCACTTTCACTCATGTGCAGAATGTCGGCGTTGGCGTCGACGATCACGCTCGGTGGCGCCGACTGTTCGAGGGCGCGTTGATGGATGTCGGCGAAAGAGGTTTTGCGCTGCACACCGCTGTGCGTCGGCTGCTGGGAAATGTTGGTCCGCACGTAGCCTCCACGCGGCATGGTCGGCGTGCGACGGCTGTTGGCCGTACCGGTCTTGGCGCGGAAGATCCGGTTGCGTTTGTCCACCGGGGCGAACAGTTCGTGGCACGCGTCCGCGCTCTCGGAGGAGCCGAGAAACAGGAACCCGCCGGGGCGCAGGGCAAAGTGGAACATTTGCAGGATTTCACGCTGCACTTCGCGATCGAGATAGATCAGCAGGTTGCGGCACACGATCAGGTCGATCTGCGAGAACGGCGGATCGGACAGCAGGCTGTGTTTGGCGAACAGGACTTTTTCGCGGATTTCCTTGCGAATCCGGTAATGGTCATCTTCCTTGAGGAAGTAATGCCGCAGTCGCGTGGGCGGCACGTCGGTGACGATGGCTTGCGGGTACAGCCCGGCCCGGCCGACGCTGATGGCGCGCTCGTCAATGTCAGTGGCAAACAGTTGCAGCGATGCCGCACTGGCGTCCAGTTGCAACTGATCGCTGAGCAACATCGCCAGGCTGTAGGCTTCTTCGCCGGTGGAACAACCCGCGGACCAGACGCGAATTTCTTCTTTCTCGGGTTGCGCTGACACGGCGGCACTGACCAGTTGCGGCACGACATCGCGCTCCAGCGCTTCGAAGGCCTCGCGATCGCGGAAGAAGTTGGTCACACCGATCAGCATGTCGCCGAGCAGGGCCTTGGTTTCTTCGGGATTGTTTTGCAGGTAATGGAAATAGGACGCCAGATCTGGTTGAGACGTGACCTGCATCCGCCGTTCGATCCGGCGCAACACGGTGGCGCGTTTGTAGTGTTTGAAATCATGGCCGGTGCCGGTACGCAACTGGATCAGAATGTCGTGCAGCATTTGCTCCGCCACCAGCGCTTCGCGTTCGGAGATGGCGACAATGGTCTGCGGTTCGGGGTCGTTGGCAATGGGCAAGCTGATTTCCTGAGAGTTACGCCACAGCTCCAGCAGTTTTTGCGGCATTTCAACGACCGGCAGAACCAGGTCAACCATGCGGGTATCGATGGCGGCGCGGGGCATGCCGTCGAACTCGGCGTCTTCCGGTGCCTGCGCCAGCGTGACGCCGCCCTGTTCCTTGATGCGCGAAAGACCGACGGCACCGTCGGAGCCGGTGCCCGACAGCACCAGGCAGAACGCTCGTTCCCGATGGACATCGGCCAGGTCGCGGAAGAACAGATCGATCGAAGCGTGCCGGGATTCCCGGGTATCGCTGGTACTGACCTCAAGAACACCATCGTTCATCGACAGGCGTTGCGCCGGTGAAATGACGTACACATGGTTTTTTTCGATGGACACCGTTTCGGTGACCTGCAGAACCGGCATCGCGGTCGATTCCTGGACGATCCTGTCGGCAATGCTTTGGTGATCGGGGGAGAGGTGAAGAATGATCACGAACGCCATGCCGTTGTCCTGCGGCATGTTTTCGAAGAACAGCTTGATGGCTTGCAGCCCACCTGCCGACGCGCCAATTCCCACCACCGGAAAATCCAGGGTACTGGGGATCAGGGTCTTTCGCTCATTGGAATTCGCTGAGCGATTGGGAGTGGTGGTCATAACTTTTGCCTGTGCCGACGACGGGAGCGTCTGGGTCTGAAAGAGGGGTAGCAGACGCGTTGCAATAAATCAGGATAATCCCGTTTTTCAATAACGCCTTCAAATATTTAGCCCGCATTCGCGGCCCTTTTAAATTTGGACTCCAGCGGCGCAAATGCATTCCAATTCTTCAAGTGAATGGCCCTGCTGGCCGATAACCCGGACAGTCATGATCTTCTTCTTAAAATTGCCTGGAAATCTTCGATGCTGTCGTATCACCAAAAGCGTTTTTTGATCGTCGATGATTTCTCGGATTTCCGCAGTTCCGTCAGGTCCATGCTGCGTGAGCTGGGCGTCAAGGACGTGGACACCGCCGACACCGGCGAGCAGGCGCTGCGCATGTGTTCGCAGAAGTCCTACGATTTCATCCTCCAGGATTTCCACCTCGGCGATGGCAAGAAGAACGGTCAGCAGGTTCTCGAAGACCTGATGGTCGAGAAGCTGATCAGCCACGAATCCGTGTTTGTCATGGTCACCGCCGAGACCAGCCAGGCGATGGTGCTCAGCGCCCTGGAACACGAGCCCGATGCTTACCTGACCAAACCGTTCAACCGTTCCGGCCTGGCTCAGCGCCTGGAGCGTCTGGAGCAGCGCAAGACCTTGCTCAAGCCGATCCTGCAGGCGCTCGATCGCGGTAAACCGGTTGAAGTGCTCAATGCCTGCATCGCCTTGTGCAAGCAGGACATCCGCTACTCGCCGCTGTGTTTGCGCTACCGCGCCGATGCCTTGCGCGACTTGAATCAGAACGAAGCGCTGGAGCGACTCTACGACAGCATCATTGCCGACCGGCCTTTGCCGTGGGCGTTTGCCGGGCTGGGCCAGTTGCTGTTCAAGCGGGGTCAGGTCAGCCAGGCCAAGGGCGTCTACGAAAAAGCGTTGAAAGTGTTCCCGATGATGCCTGCGCTCTATGACGGCATGGCCGATGTGCTGGTCGCCGAGGGCGACACCAAGGCTGCGCAACAGGTGTTGGAGGAGGCGATTCGTTTGTCGCCACTGGCCGTACGCCGGCAAGCGCTGCTGGGTAAGCTGGCGATGACCAACGAAGATTTCGATACCGCGTCCAAAGCTTACCGTCAGGCCGTCAGCCAAGGTGCCCAGTCACGTTTCAAGGACGCCGAAAGCAACCTCGGCCTAGCCCATGCGTTGATCAGCAAGGGCAGCGAAAAAGGCCTGGACACCCGGACCCGGCTGGAAATCAACACCACGCTGAGTGCCGTGGCCAAGGAAAACCCTTCCGACCCGGGCCTGCAGATTCGTGCGCGGCTGATGAAGGCCACCAGCCTGTTGCTCAACGACGCCGAAACCGCGGAAAAGCTCACCGAGCAAGCGATGTTGCGCCTCGATGGCATGGAGCAATTCATGAGTGCCGAAGCCGCGCTGCTGGTGGCCAAGCAGCTGCAAATGCTTGGGCAGGCTGACGCCGGCAAGTCGATGCTGAAAAACTGCGCAGAAATCTACGGTGACGATCCGACGGTGATGCAGGGTATCGCCAAGCTGACCGACGACCCGAGCATCCTCAACTCCGGCAACGATGCGGCGGAACTCAACCGTCAAGGCGTGCGGGTGTACAAGACCGGCAACCTGGTGGAGGCGCGGGCGGTGTTCCGCAAAGCCCTGGCGTTGCAACCGAAGAACATCAGTATTGCGTTGAACATGGCGCAATCGCTGCTGCATGGCACCGACACCAGCGCGCCATCGGCGGAGCTTGAAGAATGTCGCGCCTGCCTGAAAACGGTCGGCCTGATGCCCGACACCGATGCGCGATATGCGCGTTATCAGAAACTGAAAATCAAGGCGTTCAGCGGATGAACCAAGACAACCCGGCACTGGATTTCTCCACGGTGATTGCTTCCACCGTGCACGACATGAAGAACTCTCTGGCGATGCTGATGCAGGCCCACAGCCAATGGCTGGCGCGCTTGCCCGATCCGGAGCGGCACACCCCGGAGCAGGGCGTGATCGAGTTCGAGTTCGCCCACCTCAACGGCATGCTGGTGCAGTTGTTGGGGCTGTACAAACTCGGGGTCAACCAGATGCCGTTGCAGCCGGCTTACCACGAACTGGATGACTTCATCGAAGCGCAACTGGCCTGTCATCAGGACGTGTTCGCCAGTCGCGGCATCATGGCGACCTATGAAGTGGACCCGCTGAGCCCGCTGGGTTTCTTCGACCGTGAGCTGATTGCGTCGGTGCTGGCCAACAGCATCAACAACGCCATCCGTTACGCTCGTCACGCATTGTTGATCACGGTGAGCGACGAGGCCGGGCAACTGGTGTTGACCATCAACGACGATGGCGAGGGTTATCCGGCCGAGATGATCGAGCGTCAGGCCGATTACGTGCAGGGCATCAACCACAGCAGCGGCAGCACCGGCCTGGGCCTGTATTTCGCCGGACGGATTGCCGCGTTGCATCAGCGCAACGGCATCGGTGGGCGCACAGAAATCAGCAACGGCGGCCCGTTGGGCGGTGGAGTGTTCAGCCTCTATCTCCCCTGAAAACACCGCATCCCCCTGTAGGAGCGAGGCTTGCCCGCGAAGGCGATGTGTCAGTTAATTCAAGTATTGGCTGGTACAACGCCTTCGCGGGCAAGCCTCGCTCCTACAGGGAGCGAGCGTGATCCGTGAGGGTGTATTTGCAAGTCGCTGCTTGATATTCCGAACACGCGGAGCCTATTTTGTACGGTCGCCGTTCGCGGCTTGCACAACTACAAAGGATTGCGTCATGACAACCGGTGGCCAGCGCTCACTCGCGCAGCGATTGACGGGCATTGATGAGATTGAATGTGTTACGCCGGATTTGAACGGCGTGCCCCGTGGCAAGGTCATGACGGCCGAAGGCTTTCACGAGGGGCGGCGTTTGCAGATGGCGCGGGGTGTGCTGCTGCAATGCATCATGGGCGGATATCCGCCAGCGCGTTTTTACGGCAGCGATGACGGCGACCTGGCGCTGGTGCCCGACCCTGCGCAGACCCATCGCTTGCCCTGGAGCAAACAGCCGCGTGCCTTGGCCATTTGCGATGCGGACGAACTGACCGGCGAAAGCTCCCCTCTGTCGACTCGTGGTCAGCTCAAAGCAGTTATCGCCCGTTACGCGGCCCTTGGGCTGGCGCCGGTGGTGGCCACCGAGCTTGAGTTTTTCGTCTTCGCGCCCAACACCGACCCGACGCAACCGTTCCAGCCGCCGGTGGGCCTGGACGGGCGGCGCGAGGACGGTCATTCGGCGTTCAGTGTCAGTTCCAATAACGGCTTGCGGCCGTTTTTCAGTGAAGTCTATGAGTGCATGGCGGCCCTCGGTTTGCCGCGCGATACGTTCATGCACGAGATGGGCGTCAGTCAGTTCGAGATCAACCTGCTGCACGGTGATCCCTTGTTGCTGGCCGACCAGACATTGCTGTTCAAGCATCTGCTTAAAGAAGTCGCGCTCAAGCATGGGCTGACGGTGGTCTGCATGGCCAAGCCACTGGCGCATACGCCGGGCAGCTCGATGCATATTCACCAGAGCATCGTCGAGATCGCCACCGGGCGTAACGTCTTCAGTGACGAGGCCGGCGAGCCGACGGCGACCTTCCGTCACTTCATCGGTGGCCAGCAGGCCGGCATGGCGGATTTCACGGCATTATTTGCACCGAACGTTAACTCCTATCAGCGCTTGTGCCATCCGTTCGCATCACCGAATAATGCCTGCTGGTCCCACGACAATCGGGCGGCCGGTTTGCGCATCCCGGCCAGCTCGCCGGTGGCGCGTCGGGTGGAAAATCGCCTGCCGGGGGCTGATGCCAACCCGTATCTGGCGATTGCAGCGAGCCTGGCGGCAGGGTTGTATGGCATTGAAAACAGGTTGGAGCCGAGTGAAGCGATCCAGGGCGAATTCGAGGTGCCGGATAATCTTTCGTTGCCGTGTACCTTGCATGCCGCGCTCGAGCGTCTGAAACGTAGCCAATTGGCGAAGGAACTGTTCGGCAAGGAGTTCATCGAAGGCTACGTCGCTTCGAAGACCATGGAGTTGACCAGCTTCTTTGATGAAATTACGCCCTGGGAGCGCCGTGTTTTAGCCGCCCAGGCCTGACGAACCTTCGTCTTCGGGCTATCTTTCGGATAGCCCGTTTCTTACCGCAAGGAGCCGCTCGGAACGCCGATGCGCCAAATCTGGAAACCCTTTCGAGCGCTGTATTTCGCCTCGCTGATGATGTTGATCGGCTCTGGCTTGCTGAGTACTTACCTGGGCTTGCGCCTGGCGGCCGACCATGTCGACAGCCTGTGGGTCGGTGCGTTGATGGCGGCCAACTATTTCGGCCTCGTGCTGGGGGGCAAGATCGGTCACCGGTTGATTGCCCGGGTCGGGCATATCCGGGCTTATTCGGCCTGCGCCGGGATTGTCGGCGCGGCGGTGCTGGGCCATGGTCTGGTGGACTGGCTGCCGGCATGGATATTCCTGCGGGTCATCGTCGGTCTCGGCATGATGTGCCAGTACATGGTCATCGAAAGCTGGCTCAATGAGCAGGCCGAAGCCTCGCAGCGCGGCACGGTGTTCAGCGGTTACATGATCGCTTCTTATCTTGGCCTGGTGCTGGGGCAGCTGATTCTGGTCATGCACCCGGGCCTCGGTCTGGAGCTTCTGATGCTGGTCGCCCTGTGCTTTGCCCTGTGCCTGGTGCCGGTGGCCCTGACGCGGCGGATTCACCCGGCGCCGCTGCATCCGGCGCCGATGGAGCCGCGCTTCTTTATCAAGCGCGTGCCGCAGTCGTTGAGTACGGTGCTGGGGGCGGGGCTGATCATCGGCTCGTTCTACGGTCTGGCGCCGTTGTATGCCTCGCAGCAAGGGTTGTCCACGGAGCAGGTCGGTCTGTTCATGGGTAGCTGCATTTTTGCCGGCCTGTTGGTGCAGTGGCCGTTGGGCTGGTTGTCCGACCGTTATGACCGGGCGCTGTTGATCCGCTGTTTTGCGCTGGTACTGGCCCTCGCCGCGTTGCCGCTGGCGATCATGAAGCAGGTGCCGCTGGAGGTGTTGTTCATCACCGGTTTTATCTGCTCGCTGGTGAAATTTTGCCTGTACCCGCTGGCGGTCGCGTTTTCCAATGACCACGTCGAGGCTGATCGGCGGGTGTCACTGACGGCGATGTTGCTGGTGACCTACGGTGTCGGCGCGAGTATCGGGCCGTTGGTCGCCGGGGTACTGATGAAGATGTTTGGCAGCCAGATGCTCTACGCCTTTTTCAGTTTCTTTGCGTTGGTGCTGGTGTGGCGGATCCGCCCGAAAGCGGTGACCAACCTGCATCAGGTGGACGACGCGCCGCTGCATCACGTCGCCATGCCGGACAGCATGTCGAGTTCGCCGCTGGTGGCTTGCCTTGATCCACGGGTCGATGAGCAAGTGGTGCAGGACCAGATGCAGAGCCCGGCCAATCCTGATCCGGCTCCTGAGTCGGAGGTCGAGACACCCACCACTCCACCTCCGGAGGACCCTGACACAGGTCGTGAGCAAAGCTTCACCGAGGCCAGGCCTTAAACCCGGGCATAAAAAAAACGGGCAGTCACCGCAAGGGACTGCCCGTTTTTTATGGGTGCTTGAATTACAGGTCGTCTTTGTCGAAACGTCGTGCTTCGCGCTGAAGCTGGTAGACGAAACGCTCGACCTGACGCTGCACCAGGCCGCTCATGTTGTGAAAGCGGATGCCGGCGAAGGTGGTGGAGATTCTTTCTTCGAAGTGCAGGTAACGCAGTTCGACCGGTGCCGTCATTTTGCCAAAGGGCAGGGCGGCGGCGAAGCGGTCGTAGACCTGACCCAATTGCAGGCTGCCGGTGATGTCGCCTTCAAAGCGCAACTTGCAGCCGGTGGCGGAGATGTCCAACAGCTTGCCGCTGATCGGCGCCTTGAGCTTTTCACCGTCCAGATCGACGTTGACCAGTTGGGCCAGTTTCAAGGCCGCGCGGAAGGCATTGCGACGCTGGTGATAAACCACTTCATCCGGCAGCGGGCCACGATAGCAGCGGCTGTCACCGGACTCGTCGATGGTCAGTTGACCGTTGCTTTCCCAGGCAATGCGCACGCCTTCGTGAAAGCCTTCGACCTTGAACGGTTCGCCGGCCAGCATGAAGCGCTCACCGTCACGCGGGATCATTTCGTCGAGCGCGATGGTCCCGCGCTCGCGGTCCACGTCCACCAGATAGCTCTGGAAGCGCTGGGTGCGCTCATGGAACGTGATGATCAGCGGGTCATGGCTTTCTTGCAGTTGGCGCAGGTTGCCGGAGATTTCCAACGGTGTGGTAAGCACCTTGGGTGGCTGCGGGGCATCTTCCGCGGTTAAGGCATTGGACACGGTTCATCAATCTCCAGACAAAATATGACTACGGCTGGCCAGTATATTGCCAGCATGTTGCGAGTCTTGATAGGGCGCGGTCATTTGCGGGCTCAAGCCTGACTGAGCGGGCGCGGCTTCGCAAGCTTGGCGGTTGATCCGCGGGCGTCATAAAGCGCTGGCGGTTCACCGCCGGTCAGGATTTTCAGCTGATTGGCCGTGGCGGCCTGCTGGACCAGGATGGACTGGCCATTATTGGCGTTCGCCGCCTGGCATTGAGCCAGTAGATCGGTCAGCACATCGCTCTGGGCCAGCAACTGCTCGCCAATGCTCGAATGGCTGGCGAGTTGCTCCAGGCCGTTGCGATTGGTCGGCAGGTTGAGGCTGGCGAGGATTTCGCTGCGCTTGCGGCCATGCTGTTCAAGCAGAATGATCAATGCCTGTTTCTGCGCCAGAATCTCTTCGAGCAGTGGCATGTCCCGACCGTGCAAGGCGAGGGACTCGGTTTGCAGTAACTCAAGCAAGTGTTGCGCTGGAGCAAAGTCGTCGGTGATCAGTTGCAGTAAATTAGTGTCTTGCATGGCTGGCCTTGGGTTTTAAGCGTCCAAAAGCCTGGCGCGGGCCGTAGCCTAGCGCTGGGCTTCGAAGTTGAGCAGTTTGCTGGCTACACGGCTGCTGTCGACTTTATAGCTGCCATCGGCAATCGCTGCTTTCAACTCGGCCACACGGGCGTTGTCGACGGCAGGCTGATCGCGCAGCTTGTCAGTGACCTGTTGCAACTGTTGAGCCTCATTGCTGAGGTGTACCGATTCCCCGCTTTTGATGGCAGTGGCCTGTTCGGCCGGGGTATTCAGCGGCGCGGATTTGCCGGCATCGGCAGTTTCCTTGGCAACGCTGGTACGTGTACTGCCCGTAAGTGGCGAGGAGCTGTTCAAACGGCTGAAATCGATGACCATGGTAAAAAACCTCTGAGTATTTGGACGCTTGCCATGTTTTCGGCTCTCCCTGTGAAAACTTTAGACCCATTTATCAAATGGGCCCGCATGCGCCAGCACTTCTCCTGCATGCGGCACAGTTTAGGGAACAGCCTCGGGCAACGCCACATCTTCACGAACAGAGAATCCTACATGGACACTTCCACCTGACCTGGCGCGGTAACCTGCGCCTTGATGACCCGTTTGGAATTGAGGTTTTTCACCCGTATCTGCTCGGCCATGCCACCGTTGGACAGGGCCTCGCCGGGCATTCGCACGCTGAGCGTACCACTGCGGGCGGTAATCACCACCTGATCGCCTTTGGTAATGACTTCCGCCTGTTCGAGATGAACCAGGGTAATCACCTGGTCGGTGACCATTGGTCGGGTAAGTCGCTGGCCGATCGCCTGGTCTACGGATGTGAAGTAGCCCTGGCCGATCAGGCTGATGTCACGCTCGCGCAGCGTCACGTCATCGGGCTCGACAATCCCTGCGCGACGCAGGGGTCGGGTGACGGTCACAACGTCGCGAAACAGGCGGACTTGAGCGGGTACGAAGACTGTCCAGGGTGATGCCCCCTCGCAGCGAACCTTGACCGTGACCCGGCCCAGCGGCTTGGCCGGACTCTCGAGGCTGGCTGTCAATTCCTTGTCGCACATGGGCATGCGCAGTCGCTGGTCGAGCTGGTTGACCTGGATTTCGTAGCGACCTTCCGTTTGACTGGTAGCCAGATAGTCTTCTACGGTGAATTCAAGAAAGCCCTGGGTGACGCCGATAAGCATGTCAGGCAAGGTAACTGCGTCAGCAAAGGCAGGGCTGCCAGCGTTGAACAGGCAAACGGCCGACACTGCACAGAGCAATCTGCGGATAGGTGATGTCAGGCGTCGGAAAAATGTCGGTTCTGTGTTCATAAAAGTTAAAAAGCAAGCGCCGTGCCGTTTAGTGATGAATGTGCGTCGCAACACACTTAGCGTTGGTGTAGGAGTCTGGGCATGGCTGGTGTAATGGATTCGGTAAACCAGCGCACGCAACTGGTAGGGCAGAATCGCCTGGAGCTGTTGTTGTTCCGTCTCGACGGCCAGCAGCTGTACGGGATCAACGTGTTCAAGGTTCGCGAGGTGCTGCAATGCCCCAAGCTGACCCTGATGCCCAAGTCCAGTCCTGTCGTGTGCGGTGTGGCAAATATCCGGGGGGCGACCATTCCGATCCTTGATCTGGCAATGGCGACCGGTTCCGGGGCGCTTAAAGATCAAAGCAATCCTTTCGTGATCATCACGGAGTACAACACCAAGACCCAGGGTTTCCTGGTGCGCTCGGTGGAACGCATCGTCAACATGAACTGGGAGGAGATTCATCCGCCTCCCAAGGGCACCGGACGCGATCATTACCTGACGGCTGTGACTCGGGTCGACAATCAGTTAGTCGAAATCATCGACGTCGAGAAGATCCTGGCGGAAGTGGCGCCGACACCGGAAGCGATTTCCGTCGGCGTGGTCGATGTCGAGACCCAGCACAAGGCGCTGTCGCTGCGGGTGCTGACGGTCGATGACTCGTCGGTGGCGCGCAAGCAGGTCACGCGTTGCCTGCAAACGGTCGGTGTCGAAGTGGTGGCGTTGAACGACGGACGGCAAGCGCTGGAATACCTGCGCAAACTGGCCGATGAGGGTAAGAAGCCGGAAGAAGAGTTCCTGATGATGATCTCCGACATCGAGATGCCGGAGATGGACGGGTACACCCTGACGGCCGAGATCCGCAACGACCCTCGCATGCAAAAGCTTCATATCATCCTGCATACTTCGTTGTCGGGTGTGTTCAATCAGGCGATGGTCAAGAAAGTCGGTGCCGATGACTTCCTGGCCAAATTCCGTCCTGATGACCTGGCATCCCGGGTAGTTGACCGGATCAAAGCAGCAGACATCAGCTAGGGGCCTTTTGCCCCTGGTGATTAACACGATTTAAGAGGCGGCATCTTTGTCTACGGGTAATTTGGATTTCGAACAGTTCCGGGTCTTCCTGGAAAAAGCCTGTGGCATTTTGCTCGGTGAAAACAAGCAGTACCTGGTCTCGAGCCGTCTCAACAAACTGATGGAACAGCAAGGCATCAAGTCCCTGGGTGAGCTGGTTCAGCGCATCCAGACCCAGCCGCGCAGCGGTTTGCGCGAGTTGGTGGTCGATGCCATGACGACCAACGAAACCCTGTGGTTTCGTGACACCTATCCGTTTGAAGTCTTGAAGAACAAGGTACTGCCCGAAGCGATCAAGGCGGCTCCGGGGCAACGCTTGCGAATCTGGTCGGCGGCCTGCTCGTCGGGTCAGGAACCGTATTCGCTGTCGATGTCGATCGACGAGTTCGAGCGGGTCAATATGGGCCAGTTGAAGATGGGTGTGCAGATCGTTGCCACTGACCTGTCCGGCACCATGCTGACCAACTGCAAGACTGGCGAGTACGACAGCCTGGCCATCGGCCGCGGGTTGTCGCCCGAGCGTCTTCAGCGTTATTTCGACCCGAAAGGGCCGGGACGCTGGGCCATCAAGGCGCCGATCAAGAGTCGGGTGGAGTTTCGCTCGTTCAACCTGCTGGACAGCTACGCGAGCCTTGGCAAGTTCGACATCGTGTTCTGCCGCAACGTGCTGATCTACTTCTCCGCCGAGGTGAAGAAAGACATCCTGTTGCGCATCCACAGCACGTTGAAGCCTGGCGGTTATCTGTTCCTTGGCGCGTCCGAAGCGCTGAACGGTTTGCCGGATCATTACCAGATGGTCCAGTGCAGCCCGGGGATCATTTACCAGGCTAAGTGATGGGTTGGTGGTAGTTTGAAAAACGGGAGTCCTTGGGGGCTCCCGTTTTTTTTGTCTGCTGTGTTTGTGTGTATATCCGTTTTGGGGGTGACGGCGGCTATTGGTTTCGCCCTTACGGCGAGTCACTTGGAAGAGCCCCAAGTAACCAAGGGCTCTTGCCCCTTTCGTTCGGTGCCTCGCTAATGCTCGGCATGCCCTCGCTCCGGTCCTGCTCCGTGGGCCCGCCGCCATCGGCCATCCATGGCCGGGGGCGGCTAACCCGGCATCCATGCCGGGTTGCCCACTGCGCAGAACCTGCGCTCGGCCTCTCGAGGGGGCGCTCAGATCAAAAGCGGAAGGCGAGCTAACGCTCGGCCTGATGAGTGGTGAGAATCAAAAGCACACGCGATTCCCTGTAGGAGCCGGCTTGCCGGCGAAAAACGCCCAGACACCGCGTTGATTCAGACAGCCCGCGTCATCGTTGACGCCCATCGCCGGCAAGCCAGCTCCTACAATTTTGAATCGTGTGAACCCAATCCCTTGTAGGAGCCGGCTTGCTGGCGAAAAGCGTCTGGACAACGCGTTCATTCAGACAGCCCGCGTTATCGTTGGCGCCCATCGCCAGCAAGCTGGCTCCTACAAATTTGAATCGTGTGAACCCAATCCCCTGTAGGAGCCGGCTTGCTGGCGATAGCGGTGGATCAGTCGACGCATGTATTGGCTGGACGGACGCCATCGCCAGCAAGCCGGCTCCTACAGGGGATTGGTGTACATGTTCGGAATGAGTGAATGCAGTAGAGAAGAACAACGCGGACAACTGCAGAGCCAGGTCGGCTTTCAGGCCGCCTCGGCGGCTGTGGCGGTAGTCGCCCCCTCGAGAGGCCGAGTGGAGGTTCTGCGTAGTGGGCAACCCGGCATGGATGCCGGGTTAGCCGCCCCCGGCCATGGATGGCCGATGGCGGCGGGCCCACGGAGCAGGACCGGAGCGAGGGGACCCTGAGCCTTGGCGAAGGGCCGAACGAAAGGGGCAAGAGCCCTTTGGTTACTTTGGGGCTTTTCCAAAGTGACTCGCCGTAAGGGCGAAACCAATAGCCGCCGTTACCGCAAAAACGGATACACACACAACCCGGGCCAAAACCGAAAGCGGCAGAAAAGCGGCAGACGGCGGAAACCCGTTGCCGCTTTTCTGGCATTGCCGCTTCGCCCCCTGCCCGCAAAGCCCCGGTTTACGGGCTTTTTTGAATTGGCACGCCGATTGCTATATCCATCGTACGAAAAATCAGGTCACCCGAAGGTTTCCCGACATGAGCATCAGCTTCGATAAAGCGCTCGGTATCCACGAACAAGCCCTGGGCTTCCGCGCCCAGCGTGCCGAAGTCCTGGCCAACAACATCGCCAACGCCGACACCCCGAACTACAAGGCTCGGGATCTGGACTTCTCGAAAGTGCTCGCCGAGCAGAACGAGAAAACCAAGAGCGGCACATTCGCCTTGAACATGACCAACAACCGTCATATCGAAGCCGAAGGCATGGGCAATGGCGACGAGTCGCTGCTGTATCGCACGCCGATGCAACCGTCGATTGACCAGAACACCGTGGACGCCCAGCTGGAACAGTCGAACTACGCGGAAAACGCGATCAACTTCCAGGCCAGCTTCACCTTGCTCAACAGCAAATTCAAAGGGCTGATGTCAGCCATTCGCGGAGAGTAAGTCATGTCTCTATCCAGTGTTTTCAACATTGCCGGTAGCGGCATGAGCGCGCAAACCACGCGCTTGAACACCGTGGCCTCGAACATCGCCAACGCCGAGACCGTCTCGTCGAGCATCGACCAGACCTATCGCGCACGTCATCCAGTGTTCGCCACCATGTTCCAGGGCGGGCAGAGCGGCGGCAGCGATTCGTTGTTCCAGAACCAGGACGCGGCCGGTCAGGGCGTGCAAGTGCTGGGCGTGGTCGAAGACCAGAGCAATCTGGAAGCGCGCTATGAGCCGAACCACCCGGCGGCCGACGCCAAGGGCTACGTCTACTACCCGAACGTCAACGTGGTTGAAGAAATGGCCGACATGATTTCCGCGAGCCGTTCGTTCCAGACCAACGCCGAAATGATGAACACCGCCAAAACCATGATGCAGAAGGTCCTGACCCTCGGTCAGTGATAAGGGGCGACTCAGATGAGTGTTACCGATACCACTAGCGGCATTAGCCTCAAAGACATCCTGGCCAACTCTTCGATCAAGACCAACACCAGCGCCGACGGCCTGGCGTCCGCCACAAACAGCGCCACCGGCAAAAAGGCCCTGGGCAAGGACGCGTTCCTGCAGTTGCTGGTGACACAGCTGAAGAACCAGAACCCGCTGGAGCCGCAGGACAACGGCGAGTTCGTTGCCCAGTTGGCGCAGTTCAGCAGCCTGGAAGGCATCACCACGCTCAACACCACCGTGAGTGGCCTGGCCAGCAATTACAACTCGTCCCAGGCCCTGCAGGCTTCGTCGCTGGTCGGGCGTTCGGTCATCGCGCCGAGCGAGAAGGCCGTGGTCGATACCTCCAAGAGCTTCAACGGGACCATCGCGGTTCCGGCCTCGGTGGACCCGGTGAAAGTGAAGATTACCGACGCCGATGGCAAGGTCATCCGCACCATCGACCTGGGCAGCCAAAAAGCCGGCAGCGCCAGTTTCATCTGGGACGGCAAGAACGATGCAGGCGAAGTGGCCAAGGCGGGTACGTACACCTTCGGCGCCACCGCAACTTACGACGGCAAGGCGACTTCGCTGGTGACGTACCTGCCGGCGACTGTCAGCAGCGTGACCATCAGCCAGACCGGTGGTGAGTTGATGCTCAATCTCGCCGGTGGGGGCAGCATCGCCCTGTCCAAAGTACAAACAATTGGTATGTAGAGCCGACTAACACGGCACAAAGGAGTGGAATATGTCTTTCAATATCGGCCTTAGCGGTCTCTATGCAGCCAACAAACAACTGGACGTGACCGGCAACAACATCGCCAACGTCGCGACCACCGGTTTCAAATCGTCCCGTGCGGAATTCTCGGACGTTTACTCGGCCACCAAGCTGGGTTCCGGTAGCAAAACCATTGGTAACGGCGTGCGCCTGGCCAACGTTTCCCAGCAGTTCACCCAGGGCGACGTCAACAACACCGGCAACGTGCTGGACATGGGCATCAACGGTTCCGGCTTCTTCGTGCTGAACGACAACGGCTCGCTGTCCTACACCCGTGCCGGTACGTTCAAGGTCGACAAGGACGGTTACGTCACCAACACCGACGGCACTTCGCGTCTGCAAGGTTACGGCGTGGACGCCAACGGCAAGATCATCAACGGCGTGTTGACCGACCTGCGTATCGATACTTCGAACCTGGCGCCAAAAAACACCTCCACGGTGTCGTCGACGATCAACCTGAACTCCACCGCACCGGTTATCGATCAGGTTGCCACCCCGTTTGATTCGACCAAAGAAGCCACCTTCACCAAACAGTTCAGTACCCCGATTTATGACACTCAGGGTAACAAGCACGTCATGGACCAATACATGGTCAAGACCGGGGCGAACACCTGGAAAACCTACACCCTGATTGATGGTCGCAACCCGAATGGCACCGACCCTAGTCCTACCGCGGTTCCGTTGAACCTGCCGGTCGCTTCGACCATGGTGTTCGATACCTCGGGCAATCTGGTTTCGGTTACCACTCCGGCCGTTCCGGCGCCGATCGTGAGCCCTGACCTGAGGGTCACCGGCTGGATTCCCGGTGACGTGAAAAATGGCGTGTGGACAGCGAACGGCGCTACTTCCGGCGTCGTTACGGTCTCCATGGCCAAAACCTCGCAATACAATGCTGACACCGCACGTTCGATTCCTACGCAGAACGGCTACGCCACCGGCCAGATCACCAACCTGACCATCGATGGTAGCGGTATCATGCTGGCCAACTTTAGCAACAGCCAGACCAAGGCCATCGGCCAGATCTCGCTCGCCAGCTTCACCAACGAGCAAGGTCTACAGCCAGTAGGCGGCACCAGCTGGAAAGAAACCTACGCGTCGGGTATCCCGGGCTACGATGCGCCGAACACCGGCACCTTGGGCGAGATCCACTCCAACTCCCTGGAAGAGTCCAACGTCAACCTGACCAGCGAACTGGTCGACCTGATCAAGGCGCAGAGCAACTACCAGGCGAACGCCAAGACCATCTCGACTCAAAGCACCATCATGCAGACCATCATTCAGATGACCTGATGCTGGATAGCGCTGCATAAAAAGCCCCTCGTAAGAGGGGTTTTTTTATGGCTGGGATTTTGTGTTGTCAGGGAGGGCCTCTTCGCGGGCAAGCCTCGCTCCTACAAAGCTCTTTGTCGTTCACAAAACCTTGTAGGAGCGAGGCTTGCCCGCGAAGGCGTCACACCAGTCACCACATTTCCATGGGCAAAAGAAAACCCCCGACCAATCCAGAGGACTGATCGGGGGTTGTCGGGTAAGCGCCTTTCAGCGCCTACCGGCTCAGCTTATTGGCAAGCTTCGCAATCCGGCTCGTCGATGGCGCAAGCCTTCGGCACTGGAGCAGGACCGGCAGGAGCTGCCAGGACCGAATCTTCACCATGGTTGCCGCCGCTGGAAACAGCGTTCAGCTTGCCGGTGTTGATGGTCGACTTCTCGGTGCTGGTCGCGGCCAGGGCACGGAGGTAGTAAGTGGTTTTCAGACCACGGTACCAGGCCATGCGGTAGGTCACGTCCAGCTTCTTGCCCGAGGCGCCAGCGATGTACAGGTTCAGCGACTGAGCCTGGTCGATCCACTTCTGACGACGGCTTGCCGCGTCGACGATCCACTTGGTGTCCACTTCGAAGGCAGTCGCGTAGAGCTCTTTGAGTTCTTGCGGGATGCGCTCGATCTGCTGCACCGAACCGTCGTAGTACTTCAGGTCGTTGATCATGACCGAGTCCCACAGACCGCGAGCCTTCAGGTCGCGAACCAGGTACGGGTTGATCACGGTGAATTCGCCCGACAGGTTCGATTTCACGTAGAGGTTCTGGTAGGTCGGTTCGATCGACTGCGAGACGCCAGTGATGTTGGCGATGGTCGCGGTCGGTGCGATGGCCATGATGTTGGAGTTACGAATGCCTTTCTGTACACGGGCGCGAACCGGTGCCCAGTCCAGGGATTCGTTCAGGTCAACGTCGATGTACTTCTGGCCGCGCTGCTCGATCAGGATCTGTTGCGAATCCAGCGGCAGGATGCCTTTGGACCACAGCGAACCCTGGAACGTCTCGTACGCGCCGCGCTCGTCGGCCAGGTCGCAGGACGCCTGGATCGCGTAGTAGCTGACCGCTTCCATCGACTTGTCGGCGAACTCGACGGCAGCGTCGGAACCGTAAGGAATGTGCTGCAGGTACAAAGCGTCCTGGAAGCCCATGATGCCCAGGCCGACCGGACGGTGCTTGAAGTTGGAGTTCTTCGCTTGTGGCACCGAGTAGTAGTTGATGTCGATAACGTTATCGAGCATGCGAACAGCGGTGTTCACGGTGCGTTCCAGCTTGGCGGTGTCCAGCTTGCCGTTGACGATGTGGTTCGGCAGGTTGATCGAGCCCAGGTTGCAAACGGCGATCTCGTCCTTGTTGGTGTTCAAGGTGATCTCGGTGCACAGGTTCGAGCTGTGGACCACGCCAACGTGCTGCTGCGGGCTGCGCAGGTTGCACGGGTCTTTGAAGGTCAGCCATGGGTGGCCGGTTTCAAACAGCATGGACAGCATTTTGCGCCACAGGTCTTTGGCCTGGATGGTCTTGAACAGCTTGACCTTGCCCGGGTACTCGGTCAGGGCTTCGTAGTACTCGTAACGCTCTTCGAAAGCCTTGCCGGTCAGGTCGTGCAGGTCCGGTACTTCGGACGGCGAGAACAGGGTCCACTTGCCGTCATCGAAGACGCGCTTCATGAACAGGTCAGGGATCCAGTTGGCGGTGTTCATGTCGTGGGTACGACGACGATCATCACCGGTGTTCTTGCGGAGTTCGATGAACTCCTCGATGTCCATGTGCCAGGTTTCCAGGTAGGCACAGACAGCGCCTTTGCGCTTGCCACCCTGGTTAACGGCAACGGCGGTGTCGTTGACGACTTTCAGGAACGGAACCACGCCCTGGGATTTGCCGTTGGTGCCCTTGATGTACGAACCGAGTGCACGAACCGGGGTCCAGTCGTTGCCCAGGCCGCCGGCGAATTTCGACAACATGGCGTTGTCGTGGATCGCGTGGTAGATGCCCGACAGGTCATCCGGCACGGTGGTCAGGTAGCAGCTGGACAGCTGTGGACGCAGGGTACCGGCGTTGAACAGGGTCGGAGTCGACGACATGTAGTCGAAGGACGACAACAGGTTGTAGAACTCGATCGCACGATCTTCTTTCTGCTTCTCTTCGATCGCCAGGCCCATGGCCACGCGCATGAAGAAGATTTGCGGCAGTTCGAAGCGGATACCGTCCTTGTGGATGAAGTAACGGTCGTACAGGGTTTGCAGGCCCAGGTAGGTGAACTGCTGATCGCGCTCGTGGTTGATCGCCTTGCCGAGTTTTTCCAGGTCGAAGGTGGCCAGGACCGGGTTCAGCAATTCGAATTCGATACCCTTGGCGATGTACGCAGGCAATGCCTTGGCGTACAGGTCGACCATCTCGTGGTGGGTCGCGCTTTCGGCAACGTTCAGGAAGCTCAGGCCTTCGGCACGCAGGGTGTCCATCAGCAGGCGGGCGGTCACGAACGAGTAGTTCGGCTCACGCTCGACCAGGGTACGAGCGGTCATCACCAGAGCGGTGTTGACGTCGGTCAGGGCCACGCCGTCGTACAGGTTTTTCAGGGTTTCGCGCTGGATCAGGTCGCCGTCGACTTCTTCCAGGCCTTCGCACGCTTCGGTGACGATGGTGTTCAGGCGACCCATGTCCAGCGGTGCAAAAGTGCCGTCGGCGCGGGTGATGCGGATCGACGGGTGAGCGTTGACCGCTTCTTCTGCCGGAGCGTGGGCAGCGCGTTGTTTCGAACGACCGTCGCGGTAGATCACGTAGTCGCGAGCCACTTTCTGCTCACCGGCACGCATCAGGGCCAGTTCGACCTGGTCCTGGATTTCTTCGATGTGGATGGTGCCGCCCGATGGCATGCGACGCTTGAAGGTCGCGGTGACCTGTTCGGTCAGGCGGGCCACGGTGTCATGGATTCGCGACGAAGCGGCAGCGGTGCCGCCTTCAACTGCGAGAAACGCTTTGGTGATCGCGACGGTGATCTTGTCGTCGGTGTAAGGAACGACAGTGCCGTTACGCTTGATCACGCGCAGTTGGCCAGGCGCGGTGGCGGACAGATCCGAAGTCGAATCAGCGGCCTGCGGCAAAGTGCCCTGCGGGTTCTCGCGAGTTGTGTCGGTTTGCATGGGGGGTTGTCTCCACATTCTCTATGTTTGTTTGGGCACCATCACGGTGCCCACCGTTCCGTCCTGAAGCACTACAACCGGCTGGGCCGGGCATACCAACTTCGGGACAGATCAGGAAGGGGGCTGTTGGGGCGCCGCTTCCATGCCGAAGTCTTTGGTCCCAGGCCTTGAGCCTGACACCAGGATCCTTTTGGGTGACAGTAATCGACTGCAACACCCGTACCGTTAACGCCGTTTCCGGCTCAAAAACAGTAGCCATCCGCACGCGCGGTTTGGTCTTTCGAAAATACGTTTGGTTCAACCGGAAAGAGGCAATAAAAGCGCTTGAAATCGGTGTCCGGTTTGTGTTTGGTTTTTGGCGTAAAACCCTACATGTAGGGTTTTTTTTGCGCCGGGGTACAAGATAATGCGTTTCGGAGGGTGTTGCAACGTACTACCTGTGGATAAACCTGTGCGTAAATTGTGTGTGAAAGGTGGAACGAGCGTGTAGGCCGCGACCTAGCTGGAGCGGACTGTTTTTCACTGATTTTCAGCGATTGAAAACAGTCATTCGGATTTTTAAGGGCGCGAACCCTATCACAAAAAACCGGGTTGTCCGAACGCATTTGCCGGCTTGTGTTCTCGGCGGGCGACGTTTATACAATCGGCCGATGGTTACGCATTCTTATCCTCCCCAATCATTACAAAAAGACGGGCGGATCCTTCCTTATTAGTGTTGTTGGCAAGCAGAGGTCACCGTGGAGCAAGAAGCCTGGCAGGTATTGATAGTGGAAGACGACCAGCGTCTGGCCGAACTGACCCGCGAATACCTGGAGGCCAATGGCCTGCGTGTGTCGATCGAAGGCAACGGCGCCCTGGCGGCCGCGCGCATCATCAAGGAAAAACCGGACCTGGTGATCCTCGACCTGATGCTGCCGGGCGAAGACGGCCTGAGTATTTGCCGCAAGGTCCGCGACAAGTACGACGGGCCGATCCTGATGCTCACCGCGCGTACCGACGACACCGATCAGATCCTCGGCCTCGACCTGGGCGCCGACGACTACGTCTGCAAACCGGTTCGCCCACGCCTGCTGCTGGCCCGCATCCAGGCCTTGTTGCGGCGCAGTGAAGCGCCTGAACCCGTTCCGGAAAAACAACGGCGCCTGCAATTCGGCCCGCTGGTGGTGGACAACGCCTTGCGTGAAGCCTGGCTGCATGACAACGGCATCGAGCTGACCAGCGCCGAGTTCGACCTGCTGTGGCTGTTGGTGGCCAATGCCGGGCGCATCCTCTCTCGTGAAGAGATTTTCACCGCACTGCGTGGCATCGGCTATGACGGCCAGGACCGCTCGATCGACGTGCGCATTTCGCGCATCCGGCCGAAGATCGGCGATGACCCGGATCATCCGCGCCTGATCAAGACCATCCGCAGCAAAGGCTACCTGTTCGTGCCGGAAGCCTGCGTAGACCCGTCGCTGTGAACTCGATCTTCCTGCGCATCTACGGCGGCATGTGCGCGGCGCTGATTCTGGTGGCGGTGCTCGGCGTGCTGGCCCTGCACATGCTCAACCAGGTGCGCAGCGAGCAATACCGCGAGCGCCTGGCCCATGGCACGTTCTCGCTGATGGCCGACAACCTGCAACCGATGAACGAAACCCAGCGTCACCGCGCCTTGCTGGTGTGGGAACGCCTGCTCGGGATTCCGTTGGCGCTGAAGACCTTCGCCCAGACCGACCTCGACCTGACTCAGCGCACCCGCGTGCTGCGCGGTCAGGCGCTGGTGGAGCAGACCGGTCCGCATGCAGCGAAGGTCTATCGACTGATCAGCGACAAGGAGCAGTTGGTGCTCACGGGGGAGGTGCAGCAGATCAGCGAGCAACTGGCCCGCGCAACTATTTACCTGCTCGCCGATGAGCTGGTGCGCGTGCCGGTGGCCGAGCAGCCCAAGCGCCTGGCGCAGTTGAAAGAAGACAAGGGGTTTGGTTTCGACTTGCGGCTGGTCACGGTCGGTGAAGCGGATATGGACGAAGACCAGAGCCGTCGGGTGGCCGAAGGCGATACGGTAATGGCGCTGGGCAAGGGCGGCGATTCGATCCGGGTGTTTGCCGGCATGGTCGGCACGCCGTGGGTGCTGGAAATCGGTCCGCTGTATCAGATGAATCCTTACCCGCCGGAGTGGCTGGTGCTGATCGCGGCGCTGGGCTTGAGCCTGATCGGGTTGATCGTCTACCTCTTGGTGCGGCAACTGGAGCGTCGTTTGCGCGGGCTCGAAGCGGCCGCCACGCGCATCGCCAAAGGCAGCCTGGAAACCCGCGTGCCGGCGCGCGGCGCCGACTCGGTGGGACGCCTGGCCTCGGCGTTCAACGGCATGGCCGAGCACTTGCAGCAGTTGCTGGCGATCCAGCGTGAACTGGTACGCGCCGTGTCCCACGAATTGCGCACGCCCGTGGCGCGGCTGCGTTTCGGCCTGGAGATGATCGGCTCGGCCACCACGCCGCAGGCGCTGGAAAAGTACCGCGAGGGCATGGATCACGACATTGAAGACCTTGATCGGTTGGTGGACGAGATGCTCACTTACGCGCGACTGGAACAGGGTTCGCCCGCGCTGAACTTCCAGCGGATCGACCTGGATGCGTTGGTCAATCAAGTGATCGAAGAATTGGCGCCCTTGCGCGCCGACGTCACGGTGCAGCGCGGTTTGTGCCTCTCGGCCGCCGATTGCGACGATGCCTGGGTCGAGGCCGAACCCCGTTACCTGCACCGGGCGATCCAGAACCTGGTGAGCAACGCCATGCGCCATGCCTCATCGCGGGTGACCGTCAGCTATCAGGTCGGGCAGCAGCGTTGTCGGGTGGACATCGAGGACGACGGGCCGGGTGTGCCGGAATCCGCGTGGGAGAAAATTTTTACGCCGTTCCTGCGTCTCGATGACAGCCGAACCCGTGCTTCGGGCGGGCATGGATTAGGGCTGTCGATCGTGCGGCGGATCATCCACTGGCATGACGGGCGAGCGTTGATCAGCAAGAGCAAGAGCTTGGGCGGGGCGTGTTTCAGCTTGAGCTGGCCGCGCAATCAGGAGAAGCGTTGAGATTTTTGTTGTCCCGGAAATCGCCTTCGCGGGCAAGTCGGGATGCCGCACCACTCGCTCCTACAGGGAATGCGATCCTGTAGGAGCGAGCGGGCGGCGTTCCGACTTGCCCGCGAAGAGGCCCTGTCCGACACCAAAGATCTTCAGGCCTTGATACTGACCAGACTCAACAACTGCCCATCCTTCACCCCGAACTGCGCATCCAGCTCGGTGCCATGGCGCCATTCACTGGACAGGTCCGTCAACAATCGCAACCGCACCTCACCCGCCTCGGACCACTCCAACACCTCGGCATGCTCGAAGTAGAAGCGCTGCTGAACAATCGGATACAGCGCCTTGAACAGACTCTCCTTCACCGAAAACGTCAGCGTCACCAGCAGCGCCAGTTGATCGCGATGGCCTGCCGCCATGCGTTGTAACTCCGGCGGGGTGAGAATTTCCCCGGCCAGGCGCTCGGCCCGTTCAGGGTTGAGCAGGTTTTCCAGGTCCATTCCCAAGCCGCGCCAGTGGGTTTTCTGCGCGACAATCGCCGCAGCGCGGCCGGTGCTGTGGGTGATCGAACCGCAGATGTGCGCGGGCCAGACCGGTGCCCGGTCTTCGCCAATGGCCGGGGTAAAATTCAGCCCTTCCAAGCGCTGCAACGCGGCGCGAGCGCAAACCCGGCCGGCGAGAAACTCGGCCTGACGTTTGGCCACCGAACGCCGGATGGTCGCGGGCGGCTCGATGGCGCTGCGCTGAAAGTCATCGGCGGCCAGTTGCGAGGTGTTGAAGTGCGTGCTCAGCAGCACCGTATCGGGCAACACGAACGGCAGCGGCCAATGGGCATCGAGTGGGGTGCAGCAGGCGGGCAGGGCGGGGACGGGATTCATGTCGGGCATTTTGCCGGGTTGCCTTGAAGCTGGGTAGCCCTGACGTCAGACCGCGTTATCGTTCTTCGCGGGCAAGCCTCGCTCCTACAGGGAACAACGCTAACCTGTAGGAGCGAGGCTTGCCCGCGAATGGCCGCACCGCGGTTTACCTGCCTAGCTAAAAATCTTTTTGAAAAACGCCTGCATATCCGCCCAGGATTTCTCATCCGCCGCCTTGTTGTAACCAATATCCGGCCCGCCATGATCGCCATGGCTCAAGCGATCCGCATCCGGATTGCTGAACCCATGCTTGGCGCCCTCAAGGTTGACGAATTGATAATCGGCCCCGGCCTTGTCCATCTCCGCCTTGAACGCCGCAACGTTTTCCGACGTCACCATGCTGTCCAGCGCGCCATGCTCCACGAGGATTTTCGCTTTCACGCTGCCTGGTGTTGCAGGCGCTTTGGTCGCCAGCGCCCCGTGGAAACTCACCACGCCCGCCAGCGGCAAGCCCTGACGTGCCGCGTTCAGCACCACGCTGCCGCCAAAGCAGTAACCAATCGCGGCGATTTTATCCGGATTGGTTTGCGGCTGTTTCTTCAACAGATCCAGCCCGGCCTGAAACCGCGCACTGGCAGCGGCGCTGTCCTTGATCGCCGCTTGCATGAACGCCATGGCGTCCTTGGGGTGTTCGGTGTTTTTGCCGTCGCCATACATGTCGATGGCCAGGGCGCTGTAGCCCAGACCGGCGAGGTCACGGGCGCGGCGCTTGGCGTAGTCATTGAGCCCCCACCACTCGTGAACCACCACAACGCCAGGGCGGGGGCCTTTAACCGCGTCGTCGTAAGCGTAATACCCGATCAGCTTGGTGCCGTCGGGGCTTTGATAGGGGATTTCCTGGGTCTTGATGGCCGCCTGGCTGAGCCCGCTCACGGCCAGCAAGAACAGGGCAAGGAATATACGCATGGTCGGATCTCCTGGAAAAAAGTCGTCAACACAGCCTAGTCGATCTGGTTCAGCTCGGGTTCAGAGTGCGTTCAGGGGGAGTTCAGGGGCCGGTGCGTAATGTAGCGCCGTACCCAAAGCATCTGCGCATGAGGACATTTTCCTATGACTGGCTTTAAAAACCTGCTGCTGGCATTCACCGTTTTGAGCGCGAGCACCGCGGCGTTCGCTTCCGACGATAATGTCGCCAGCCTTGCTCTTGGGAAGACCGGCGAGCGACCCAAAAAGTCCCTCACCCTGCACAGCATCGGCACGAACGGCGTGGTCAGTCATGACAGTGCCTGGGGCGCGCAGTTGGGCCGCCCGAACCCACAGGCCGATTACTGCGCTGCTTACGCGAACGTGTCGGTCTTTCACAATGGCATTAAACTCCGTCAGGAGAACCTCATGGGCCGCTATGATCTGTCTTGAAATACGCCGTTGCACCTCTGGAGAGGTTGAATTGCCCGGGAGAGCGTTATGAAATTGCTGGTCGTCGAAGATGAAGCGCTGTTGCGCCATCACCTGCAAACCCGCCTGACGGACAGTGGCCACGTGGTCGAGTCCGTGGCCAACGCCGAGGAGGCGCTGTACCAGACCGAGCAATTCAACCATGACCTGGCGGTGATCGACCTCGGCCTGCCCGGCATGGGCGGGCTCGACCTGATCCGTCAGCTGCGTTCGCGGGGCAAGACCTTCCCGATCCTGATCCTCACCGCGCGCGGCAACTGGCAGGACAAAGTCGAAGGCCTCGCTGCCGGCGCCGACGATTACGTGGTCAAGCCGTTCCAGTTCGAAGAGCTGGATGCGCGCCTGAATGCCTTGCTGCGTCGCTCCAGCGGTTTCACCCAGTCGACCATCGTCGCCGGGCCGCTGCTGCTCGACCTCAATCGCAAGCAGGCGTCCCTCGATGAACAACCGCTGGCGCTGACTGCCTACGAGTACCGGATCCTCGAATACCTGATGCGCCATCACCAGCAAGTGGTGGCCAAGGACCGCTTGATGGAGCAGCTCTACCCGGATGACGACGAGCGCGATCCGAACGTGATCGAAGTGCTGGTCGGCCGCTTGCGCCGCAAACTCGAAGGCCCGGCCGGCTTCAAGCCGATCGACACCGTGCGGGGCCTCGGCTACCTGTTCAATGAGCGCTGCACTTGATTCGTTCGCTTCGTGTCCGTTTGATGCTCGCCGCCACGATCCTGGCGGTGTTGTTCATGCTGGCGTTGCTGCCGGCGATGCAGGGCGCGTTCAGCCTGGCGCTGCAGGATTCCATCGAGCAGCGCCTGGCGTCGGACGTCACCACGCTGATCTCCGCCGCCCGGGTCGAGGGCAATCACTTGCAGATGCCGGCGCAGTTGCCCGACGAGCGTTTCAACCTCACCGACAGCCGTTTGCTCGGCTACATCTATGACCGTGAAGGTCACCTGGTCTGGCGCTCGAAGGGCACTCAGGAAGAGGACATCAACTACAAACCGCGTTACGACGGGCGCGGTAACGAGTTCGCGAGGATCAGCGAAGCCAATGGCCAGGAATTCTTCGTCTATGACGTCGAAGTCAAACTGCTTGGCGGCAAAAGCGCGGCGTTCAGCATCGTCGCGCTGCAACCGGTGCGCGAGTACGAAGACACCCTCGAAGGCCTGCGGGAAAATCTCTATCTGGGTTTCGGCGCCGCTTTGTTGGTGCTGCTGGCGTTGCTGTGGATCGGCCTGACCTGGGGCTTGCAGGCGTTGCGCCGACTCAGTCAGGAGCTCGACGAAATCGAAAGCGGCACCCGCGAAAGCCTCAGCGAACAACACCCGCGTGAATTGCTGCGCCTGACCGGCTCGCTCAACCGCTTGCTGCACAGCGAGCGCGAACAGCGCAGCCGCTATCGCGATTCTCTCGGCGACCTGGCCCACAGCCTGAAAACCCCGTTGACCGTGCTGCAAGGCGTCAGCGAAGACATGGCGCAACGCCCGGCGGATCGTGATCAGGCCTGGGTGCTGCAAACCCAGATCGAGCGCATGAGCCAGCAGATCAGCTATCAGTTGCAGCGCGCCAGCCTGCGCAAAAGCGGCCTGGTGCGTCATCAGGTGCGGTTGCGTCCGGTGCTGAAAAGCCTCTGCGACACGCTGGACAAGGTCTACCGCGACAAACGCGTGCGGGTGGCCTTCGATCTGCCGGAGCAATGCTACGTGCCGATCGAGCAGGGCGCCTTGCTGGAAATGATGGGCAACCTGCTGGAAAACGCCTATCGCCTGTGCCTGGGCGAAGTGCGTATCAGCGTGCGCGAAACCTTGAGCGGGGTCGAATTGTGCGTCGAGGACGACGGGCCGGGTGTACCACCGGATCAGCGCGCGCGGATTCTGCAGCGCGGCGAACGGCTGGACCGTCAGCACCCGGGGCAGGGGATCGGGTTGGCGGTGGTCAAGGACATCATCGAGAGTTACAACGCCAAACTGACGCTGGGCGATTCACCGATGGGCGGCGCGGCGTTCCGGATTCATTTTCCGGTGGTTTGACCTGAGTTCTTCAGCGTTTTTACGGGCCCCTTCGCGGGCAAGCCTCGCTCCTACAGGAATGCGCTTTCCTGTAGGAGCGAGTGGTGCGGCATCCCGACTTGCCCGCGAAGGGGCCGGTGAAGTCACCGCAACAATCAATTCTCCTGCGCGCGGTAGGCTCCGGGTGTAAGCCCGGTCCATTTCTTGAACGCCCGATGAAACGCCGAAGGCTCGGAAAACCCCAGCTGCTCGGCAATCTGTTGCAACGACAGGTCCGCGCGCCCTAAGTGATAAATCGCAATGTCCCGGCGCAACTGATCCTTCAACTCCTGAAAACTCGAACCCTCTTCGCGCAAATGCCGGCGTAGCGTCTGCGGGCTGATGTGCAGGTGCGCGGCCACCGCTTCCAGGTCCGGCCAGCGCGCACTGTCGCGGCTGAGCAAGCGGCGCAACTGGCTGCTCAGGCTGTCGCCGTCATCCGGGCGCGACAACAGGTCGGCGGGGGAGTGTTCGAGGAAATGCTTGAGGGTCCGCTCGTCCTGCAGCAACGGCATGTTCAGGTAGCGACTGTGGAACAGCAGGCTGCTCTGCGCCGCGGAAAATTCCATCGGGCAGGGGAACAGCAACTCGTATTCGGCGCCGTGCTCGGGCCTCGGGTAGCTGAACGTCGCTTGTTCCAGGCGGATGCGCTGGCCGATCAGCCAACTGCCGAGGCGATGCCAGACCATCAACTGGCTCTCGGTGAGGAAATGGTCCGGGTCCTGAAACTGCGAATCGTCCAGGCTCAGGCGGATCATTTCGTTTTCGCGGGTCAGGGTCAGGCGCGGGCCGCCGGGGAACAGGCTATAAAACAACAAGCCGCGATGCAGTGCCTTATCGAGATTGCGACAGTGAATCAGCGCGTGGCACATCATCGCGAAACTGCCGGTTTTACTCGGGACCGGCCCGAAGCCCAGGTACTCGTCGTCGAGTGCCAGCCACAATCCCTGGATCAAACGGGTGAACTGCTCAGGCGCAATCCGCGCACGCGGTTCTTCCAGCAGCTCGGGGCTGATGCCGAGTTGTTGCAACAGG
This sequence comes from Pseudomonas sp. IT-P44, assembly GCF_949768225.1. NCBI lineage: Bacteria > Pseudomonadati > Pseudomonadota > Gammaproteobacteria > Pseudomonadales > Pseudomonadaceae > Pseudomonas > Pseudomonas sp. IT-P44. The sequence continues at coordinate 177,863 of NZ_CATKQM010000079.1, forward strand.
TTTGAACAGTCATGACCCAGCCGACGCGCGCCACCGAGGGCGGCACGGGCGAAATGGCTGGCGATGGTACGTTCGCGCATAGAAGGCAGGTCCGTCTATTGAACGACGGATGGTAGTCGTCGGGTCAGGCAATGGACAAGGCGGATATCCGCCAAATTGCAGGACGAGGTTTGGCGGATGGGCGGAAATCCGCCACTGTTTTATAGCGCACCCACGGCACGTTGAACCTGTAACCCCTGATGTCAAAAGGCTCGCAGCGGGTTTTGCAAAAGTGGCACGCCGCTTGCGATACAACGAGCAGATGCCTGCCGTCGTGCAGCTCGAAAAAACAAATCCCTCCAGTGCAGGAGGGTTCGCAATTCAGGTGTCGTGGGCAACAGATGGATGTTGTTAGCGCGCACTCTTGAGGAACTTTGCAATGACGACTCGTCAGCCACTGTACAAATCCCTGTATTTCCAGGTGATCGTTGCCATCGCCATCGGCATCCTGCTTGGTCACTTCTACCCGCAGACCGGTGTGGCCCTCAAGCCGCTGGGTGACGGGTTCATCAAACTGATCAAAATGGTCATCGCGCCAATCATCTTCTGTACGGTCGTCAGCGGTATCGCCGGCATGCAGAACATGAAATCGGTCGGCAAGACCGGCGGTTATGCGCTGCTGTACTTCGAAATCGTTTCCACTATTGCCTTGCTGATCGGTCTGGTCGTGGTCAACGTCGTGCAACCGGGCGCCGGCATGCACATCGACGTAACGACTCTGGACACCAGCAAAATTGCTGGCTTCATCTCGGCCGGTAAAGACCAGAGCATCGTCGCCTTTATCCTCAATGTGATCCCGAACACCATCGTCGGCGCTTTCGCCAACGGCGATATCCTGCAAGTTCTGATGTTCTCGGTGATCTTCGGTTTCGCCCTGCATCGCCTGGGTGCGTACGGCAAGCCGGTCCTGGACTTTATCGATCGCTTCGCTCACGTGATGTTCAACATCATCAACATGATCATGAAGCTCGCCCCAGTCGGTGCCTTCGGTGCCATGGCCTTCACCATTGGTGCTTACGGTGTTGGCTCGCTGGTACAGCTCGGTCAGCTGATGATCTGCTTCTACATCACCTGCATCCTGTTTGTGGTTCTGGTATTGGGCGCCATCTGCCGCGCGCATGGTTTCAGCGTACTCAAGCTGATCCGCTACATCCGTGAAGAACTGCTGATCGTACTGGGCACTTCCTCGTCGGAATCGGCTCTGCCACGCATGCTGATCAAAATGGAACGCCTGGGTGCGGATAAATCGGTAGTGGGTCTGGTGATCCCGACTGGTTACTCCTTCAACCTCGACGGTACTTCGATCTACCTGACCATGGCGGCTGTGTTTATCGCTCAGGCGACTGATACGCCGATGGACCTCACTCACCAGATCACCTTGCTGCTGGTGCTGCTGTTGTCCTCCAAAGGTGCGGCAGGTGTGACCGGTAGTGGTTTCATCGTGCTGGCAGCCACCCTGTCGGCCGTGGGTACTCTGCCAGTAGCCGGCCTGGCGCTGATCCTCGGTATCGACCGCTTCATGTCCGAAGCCCGTGCGCTGACCAACCTCGTTGGTAATGCCGTTGCGACCCTGGTCGTGGCCAAGTGGGTGAAAGAGCTGGACGAAGACAAGCTGCAAGTCGAGCTGGCTTCCGGCGGTCGCGGTATCTCCGATGAACGTGAAGTAGACGACCTGGGTGTGGCCGAAGGCCCAACCCCAAGCAACGTCAAGTAACACGCGTTGTCATGAAAAAACCCGCTTCGGCGGGTTTTTTCATGCCTGGAATTTGAGCGTAACGGTCACAGTTGCTGACACATCAGGTGATTGCTGCAACGCGATTGGCTGCCTAGGCTGGAGGCATCGAATACGGAGATCGCTCATGCCTGGCCCATTGGCATCACTCAAGGTTCTGGATTTCTCGACACTGTTGCCGGGGCCGTTCGCCTCGCTGTTATTGGCTGACATGGGCGCCGAGGTCTTGCGCATCGAATCGCCGACCCGCATGGACCTGTTGCGCGTGCTGCCGCCCCATGACCAAGGCGTGTCGGCCAGCCACGCGTACCTCAATCGCAACAAGCGCAGCCTGGCGCTGGACCTCAAGCAGCCCGAGGCGCTGGCGGTGATCAAGCAGCTGTTGCATGACTACGACATCGTCCTGGAGCAATTCCGCCCCGGTGTCATGGAACGATTGGGCCTGGGGTATGAAGCGTTGAAAGCCATCAACCCAAAGCTGATCTATGTGTCGATCACTGGATACGGGCAAACCGGCCCCTACAAGGATCGCGCCGGCCACGACATCAATTACCTGGCGTTGGCGGGGCTGGCGAGCTACACCGGCCGCACCGACAACGGCCCGCTGCCCTTGGGCGTGCAAGTGGCGGATGTCGCCGGCGGTTCGCTGCACGGCGTCATCGGCCTGCTGGCGGCGGTGATCGCCCGGCAACAAAGCGGGTTGGGCCAGCATCTGGATGTGAGCATGACCGACTGCGCGTTCAGCCTGAACGCCATGGCCGGGGCAGGGTACCTGGCCTGTGGCGAGGAGCCGGGCCGGGAAGACCAGATGCTTAACGGCGGCAGCTTTTACGACTATTACCGTTCGCGGGATGGCCGCTGGTTATCGGTGGGCAGCCTGGAGCCGCCGTTCATGAAGCAACTGTGCACGGCACTGGGGCTGGAGGAATTGGCGGCGTTGGGCCTGTCACCTCAGCCAGCCCAGCAAAAGAAGCTAAAGGACGCGCTGCAGACTGAATTCGAGAAACACGATTTTGCCGAATTGTGCGCACTGTTTGCCGAGCTCGATGCGTGTGTCGAGCCGGTGCTGACCTTGGGTGAGGCGATTCGGCATCCGCAGTTGCAGGCGCGGGAATTGGTGACCGATGTGCCGCGAGGGGATGGCACGAGCCAGGCGCAGATGGCGTGTCCGTTGAAGTTCTCGGATGGGTTGCCCGAGCCTCGGCATATCGGTGCGGCGCTGGGTGAGCATACGGATCAGGTATTGGGGGAGTTGGGGTTTGGTGTTGAGCGGATTGCCGAATTGCGGCGTGCCAAGGTGATTATGTAGGGTTTTCGATGGCCTCTTCGCGGGCAAGCCTCGCTCCTACAGGTGATTTCGATGCTTCTGTAGGAGCGAGGCTTGCCCGCGAAGGGGCCCACCAAAACACGACAAATCCGACTTACTCGACCCGCATCTCCCCACTGAACACCAACGTGCTCCGGCACCGCCGACACAAATACCGCCGCCCCTGCCGCACTAGGCTGTGGCGCTGCGCCGAAAACGGGAAATCACTGTCGGCGCACGGGCATTTGTAGATATAGCGCGTCACGCTGCGGCGCTTGACGTCGTAGGTGTGGCAGCGATTGGGCGGCAGTTCGTACACGCCACGCATGATCAGTTGCCACTCTTCGCCGTGGGGCTGGATGCGATCGCCAAACAGCTGATGAGCGATCAGATGGGCGACTTCATGGGCCACGGTCTGCTTGAGGAAGTCTTCAGTGTTTTCGCGGTACAGCTGCGGATTGAAGCGCAGCAGGTTCTCGTGCAGATGCGCGACACCGGCTTTTTGCCCGCGCAGCTTGAGGCTCACCACGGGGCGTTTGAAGGTTCGTTTGAAAAAGGATTCGGCTTGTTGGTAACAGTCTTCGACGCGGGTATTGAGTTGCTCGGGCATGCTTGATGGATCTCCAGAGACGTCGAGTATGCCGCAACGCTCGGGCCTTGCGAATCGCCAGGGCGCCGAATGGTCGTTACCCTCCACATTGAAAGGCCGCCTTGCGGCGGCCTGTATTGGCAGATCTTGATTTTGGGTGGAGAGCGTAACTAGTTCGTGTAGACCGGCCCCACGCCGAGTCCCCAGACAATGACAGTGAACGCCATGATCGCCACCAGTACCACTAAACCGACGGCGAGCACCGAACTTGAAAATAGAAATCCCTCGTCAGATGGAATGTTCATGAAAGTTGGAAGCCCCACATACAGCAGGTACACCGTGTAGCAGATGGCCGCCGTCCCGACGATCATCCCCAGCCACATGTGTGGGTACAGTGCCGCGAGGCCGCCTATGAACAGCGGGGTCGCGGTGTAGGTCGCAAACGCAACGCAACGTGCCAGACTCGGGTTGGCGTCATAGGTGCGGGCCATCCAGTGGATGAACGCGCCCATTACGGCAACGCCGCCGAGCATCGCCACGTACGACATGATCGTCATCCATAGCGCGCTTTCCTGCGTCAGCATCACCGGTGCCCGGCTGCCAATTACCCAGCCGACCTGCGTGGTGCCGATAAACGCCGACACGGCGGGGATCGCCGCCAGAATCAGCGTGTGGGTCAGGTACATGTGGCTGATGCTTTCCTCTTGGTCGCCACGGATTTCTTTCCATTCCTGGTCGGGGTGGGTGAAGAGCCCCACTACGTGATGGATCATGCCAGTCACTCCTCTTGTTTTTACCGTCGCCCCCCAGTGGAGCGCCTACAGGCCAAAGTGGCCAAGTAAGTAAAGGTCTGGATATGTGTGCGACCTTATGACGCAGTATAGAAAGGTCTTAACCCCGCAGGTTGTAGGGCGTTAGAGCAAATCGCGCTGTAAATCCCTCTGTTAATCGCCACTGGCACTGTCAACGTTATCCCTGTGGGAGCGAGACCGGCTTGCCGGCGATGGCGGTGTATCAGGCATGACTGTTTGGACTGACACACCGCCATCGCGAGCAGGCTCGCTCCTACAGGGGGATTACGGGTACTTCGCCGGAGGCGGGTTTTTGCGTAAAATGCCGGCCTTTCGTCACACCTCACGGATCTCGCGTCATGGGCACTCTCACGGTCAACCAGAACAAACTGCAAAAGCGCCTTCGCCGTCAGGCCGGTGAGGCTGTCGCCGATTTCAACATGATTGAAGACGGCGACAAGGTCATGGTCTGCCTGTCCGGCGGCAAGGACAGCTACACCATGCTCGACGTGCTGATGCATTTGCAGAAGGTCGCGCCGATCAAATTCGAGATCGTGGCCGTGAACATGGACCAGAAACAGCCGGGTTTCCCTGAGGACGTGCTGCCGGCGTACCTCAAAACCCTGGGCATCGAATACCACATCGTCGAGAAAGACACGTACTCGGTGGTCAAGGAGCTGATTCCGGAAGGCAAGACCACCTGCTCGCTGTGCTCGCGCCTGCGTCGTGGCACGCTCTACACCTTTGCCGACGAAATCGGCGCGACCAAAATGGCCCTCGGTCACCACCGCGACGACATCGTCGAAACGTTCTTCCTCAATATGTTCTTCAACGGCTCGCTCAAGGCCATGCCGCCGAAGCTGCGCGCCGACGACGGCCGCAACGTGGTGATCCGCCCGTTGGCCTACTGCAACGAAAAAGACATTCAGGCCTACTCGGACCTCAAGCAATTCCCGATCATCCCGTGCAACCTCTGCGGTTCCCAGGAAAACCTGCAACGTCAGGTGGTCAAGGAAATGCTGCAGGAATGGGAGCGCAAGACGCCGGGCCGCACCGAAAGCATTTTCCGCAGCTTGCAGAACGTGATCCCGTCGCAATTGGCGGACCGCAACCTGTTCGACTTCACCAACCTGCGGATCGACGAAACCGCCATGTCGCGGTTCGTTAACGTAGTAAACCTCTAAACACCATCACTGTGGGAGCCAGCCTGCTGGCGATAGCGGTAAGTCAGACGTTGACTGACCCACCGCTATCGCCAGCAGGCTGGCTCCCACATTGGTCTACTCACTGACTCCTCAGGAGAGGGCATGCGCGATTACAAGTGGCTGCACGAATACTGTCTGAACCGCTTCGGTTCCGCAGCCGAACTGGAAGCCCATCTGCCCGTTCCGAAGACTGCCGCGCAATTGCGCGATATCAGCGACGATCGCTACCTCTCGACCATGGCGCTGCGTGTGTTCCGCGCCGGGCTCAAGCACAGCCTGGTGGACGCCAAGTGGCCTGCCTTCGAAGAAGTGTTCTTCAAGTTCGACCCGGAAAAAGTCGTGCTGATGAGCGCCGAACACCTTGAACGACTGATGCAGGACGCGCGGATCATCCGCCACTTGGGCAAACTCAAGAGCGTGCCACGCAATGCGCAGTTCGTGCTGGACGTGGCCCATGAGAAAGGCAGCTTTGGCGAGTTGATCGCCGATTGGCCGGTGACCGATATCGTCGGCTTGTGGACCTACCTGAAAAAGCACGGTCATCAATTGGGTGGCTTGTCGGCACCGAGATTTTTGCGCATGGTCGGCAAGGACACCTTCGTGCCGAGTTATGACGTGGTGGCGGCGCTGAATGCGCAGAAAATCGTCGATAAAGTGCCAACCAGCCTGCGGGACCTGGCCACGGTGCAGGGCGTGTTCAACCAGTGGCATGAAGAAAGCGGCGGTCGGCCGATGAGCCAGATCTCGATGATGCTGGCGTACACCGCCAATCATTGATATCGAGTGATGCCCTTCGCGGGCAAGCCTCGCTCCTACAGGTTTCTCAGATTCCTGTAGGAGCGAGGCTTGCCCGCGAAGGGGCCCGATCAGGCGACGGAAATCTCGCCCTCGCCAGCCAACTTGCGATTCAACTGAAACCGCCACCGCACATACAACAGCGCCGAGCAGAACACCGCCAGGCTCGCGCCCATTTCCAGCAAACCGAACAGCTGCCGATTCGGGTCATACGCCGCCAGTGCGCCCTTGATGAAATACAGGTTCACCACAAAACACATCCACGAATGCCCGCGCGCGCTGCCGACGATCATCCCCGGCGCCAGCAACAGCAACGGCACCAGTTCGATCAGCAGAATCACCCACGGCCGCGCGCCATGCAGGTCGGCGACCATCAGGTAATAAGCGCAGAGCAATCCCACCAGGCCGAAGTAGCACAGCAGACTGATGACGCGCATCGCCCGAACCCGTGGTTCGAGCCATTCAATGGAAGGCAGGATCTTCGGCTTTTTCGCCATCTCAGCTCACCAACTTTTGTGCGGTCTTCGCCAGGCGCAGACCCAAGGCCCGGCACAGCGCCACTTCATGTTCATTCAAGCCGCTTTTGCCATCGGCGCCGGCGTGATGACTGGCGCCATAAGGCGTGCCGCCGCCACGGGTTTCCAGCAACGCGGACTCGCTGTACGGCAGGCCGGTGATCAGCATGCCGTGGTGCAGCAGCGGCAACATCATCGACAGCAGCGTGGTTTCCTGACCGCCGTGCAGGCTCGCGGTGGAGGTGAACACCCCGGCCGGTTTGCCGACAAGGGCGCCGGTCAGCCACAAGTTGCTGGTGCCGTCGAGGAAGTATTTGAGCGGTGCGGCCATGTTGCCGAAACGCGTCGGGCTGCCGAGGGCCAGGCCTGCGCAGTTCTTCAGGTCGTCGAGGCTGGCGTACAGCGCGCCTTCGTCCGGAATGTCCGGCGACACCGCTTCGCACTCGGTGGAAATCGCCGGCACGGTGCGCAGGCGCGCTTCCATCCCGGACTGCTCGACACCGCGGGCGATCTGCCGCGCCATTTCATTGGTCGAGCCGCTACGGCTGTAATACAGAACCAGAATGTACGGCGCGCTCACGGCAGCAACTCCAGCACGTTCTCCGGCGGACGGCCGATGACGGCTTTGTCGCCGACTTCGAGAATCGGTCGCTCCATCAGTTTCGGGTGCGCAGCGATGGCGGCAATTAATTGCGCCTCGCTCAGGCTCGCGTCGGCGAGGTTGAGGGTCTTGTACTCGTCCTCACCGGTGCGCAGCAATTGCCGGGCGCCGAGGCCGAGCTTTTTCAGCAGGCTCTGCAATTGCGCGGCGTCCAGCGGGGTCTCGAGGTAGCGCACCACGGTCGGCGTCAGGCCACGGGCTTCGAGCAGTTCGAGCGCACCGCGGGATTTCGAGCAGCGCGGGTTGTGATAAAGCGTCAGATCGGTCATGTGCGGGTCGCATCTTGCGTAAGGTGACGGCTATTCTAACTGTGCAGCGCGTAATCCAGAACCTTGGGAGGCGATGGGTCGCAGGCGCATTCAATTTTGAACAAGGATCACGACATGACAAGGCGATTGGCAGCGGCATTGGCGATCATCGGTGCGCTGATGTTGGGGGGCTGCGGCAATGACTATGGCATCGATCAGAACGGCCAAAAAGTCGCCGCCGAACGTCTGGACAAACAATGGCTGGTGCTTAATTACTGGGCCGAATGGTGCGGCCCGTGCCGAACCGAGATCCCGGAATTGAACGGGCTGGCCGAGCAGTTGAAGGACAAGAAGATCGGTGTGTTCGGGGTCAACTTCGACAATGTGCAGGGCGAAGAGCTGAAAAGCGCCAGCGAGAAACTGGGGATCAGGTTCACCGTATTGGCTTTTGATCCGGCGGAGCTGTTTGAACTGCCGCGCAGCGAGGCGTTGCCGGTGACGTACATCATCGATAACAAGGGCAAGGTGCGGGAACAGCTGATGGGCGAGCAGACAGCGGCGGGGCTGATGGCGAAGCTTGAGGCGTTAAAAGCAACGAACTGATTCACACGGACCTGTAGGAGCCGGCTTGCTGCGGGCGGCGTTCCGACGATGACGGTGAATCAGTCAGCATTTATGTCGCCTGACACACCGCTATCGCCAGCAAGCCGGCTCCTACAGGGGAAATCGTATCAGGCGACATCAATGGTGATTGGCCCGCCGTTGTCGCCGGCAAGGCTTAGCCTTCTTCAAGCCACCAACGCAGCGGCTTGCCTTCGGCCGGCCAGAAGCGCATCTGGTCGATCGGCGAAACATCCCAGCGCTGCACGTTTTCCAGGGCCTGGAGGAAGCGCTTTTCCTGTTCCATCAACGCCGGCGCGCACAGTTTGCGCGTGCTGCCGACCTTGCCGAAACTCAGCTTGTCGTCTTCGAGCGTATACGGTGCGAACCAGTGGTTGCAGCCGCCGTTGCCATAGGCCCGGCCATCTTCGCCGAGGGTGACGGTCAGGTGGCTGTAATCCATCAGCGGGCGTTCGCCGATCCATTCCAGAATGTAGCTGCGGTTCTGCTGCAATTTTACCGGCTCGGCGGCACAGCCCAGCAGGCTGGCGCCGACCATTGCGGTCAGAGCAAGGCGTTTCATCACGCAGGCTCCTGGCATTTCGGGCACAGGTGCTTCTCACCGACGGCGGTCCAGCCCAACTCGGCGATCCGCGCGGTGGCGGCAGGCTTTTCAGCCTTGTTACCCAGTTTGGCGTCGACCGCGAACTCGAAGCTCAGCTCTTTGGCGCAGCTGTCGCAGTTGACTTTCCAGGTGTGGATCGCCAGTTCACCGAACACCGGACCACTGGCCACCGCGACCCATTGACCGGGCGGGTTGATCAAATGGCGAACCGTTTCGACGGTCAGGCGCATGGACAAGTCCTTGGCGCCTTTGAGGGTCACGACCAGCACGTCATTGTTGCGAATCGAGCCGCCGTTGCCGGTGACTTGATAACGCCCCGGCACGAGGGCGCGGCATTCGGTGAGGGTGTGTTGCGGGTTCATCAGGTTATAGCGGAAATCGTGTTCGACCATGGGTCCTCCAAATATGCGCGGTATGCTAGCACGGGCCTGCACGCAGCATTGCGCAAGCAGATGACCTTCGATCAGGTTCAAATGACCTGCCGACTCATGGCAAACTGCCGCTTTTGCATTTCTAAGGAACGGACATGGCGTTAATCGAATGTTTTGAGTGCAAGCAACGCATCAGTTCAACGGCGCCTGCTTGTGTTCATTGCGGTGCGCCGACACGAGAGGCGCAAGCGGCAACGTCGAAGGCGCCACTGTCTTTCGGACGTTTACCGCAAGACGAGAGCGTGGCCAAGGTTTCGCCGGCCGCGTTCGGGCGTAAACGCAAAGCCGGCGTCGAGGCTGCGGTTCCTGCTCCGACGCTCAACGGTTCGCGTCCGGTGGAGCTGTGGCTGAAACTGATGATTTTCTTTCTGCCACCGTTTTTTGTCTGGTTCCTGCTGCGTCCCGGGCATTCAACAGGCCAACGCTTGCTCGGTTTTGGCTGGCTGGCCTTGATGATCCTGTTGTCCAAGATCTGATCCGCTCAGCCCTCGACCTGATTTTGCGGCGTGCCTGCCGCCCAGGCTGCAATGTTCTGCAACGTCGTCGCGGCAATTGCACCCAGGGCTTCACGGGTCAGGAAGGCCTGATGCGCGGTGACGATCACGTTCGGGAAGGTCAGCAGGCGCGCCAGCACATCGTCCTGCAGCGGCAGGTCGGAACGGTCCTCGAAGAACAGCTGCGCCTCTTCTTCATACACATCCAGCCCCAGATAACCGAGTTGGCCGTCTTTCAGCGCGTCGATCAGCGCCGGTGTGTCCACCAGACCGCCGCGACCGGTATTGATCAACATGGCGCCTGCTTGCATGTGCGCCAGTGACTCGCGGTTGATCAGGTGTTTGCTCTGCTCGTTGAGCGGGCAGTGCAGGCTGATGATCTGCGACTCGGCCAACAGCTCGGGCAAATTCAAATAACGTGCGCCGAGGGCTTCGACCTGTGGATTGGGGTAAGGATCATAGGCCAGTAGCCGGCAGCCGAAACCGTTCATGATTTTCGCGAAGGTCGCGCCGATTTGCCCGGTGCCGACCACGCCGACCGTTTTGCCCACCAGGTCGAACCCCGTCAGCCCGTGGAGGCTGAAATCCCCTTCGCGGGTGCGGTTGTAGGCACGGTGCAAACGACGGTTGAGCGCCAGGATCAGCGCCACCGCGTGTTCGGCCACCGCGTGGGGCGAGTAGGCCGGAACCCGCACAATCGACAACCCCAGGCGCTTCGCCACCGCCAGGTCGACATGGTTGTAGCCGGCCGAACGCAGGGCAATCAGGCGTGTGCCGCCCGCCGCAAGGCGTTCGAGCACTGGGGCGCTGAGGTCGTCATTGATAAAGGCGCAGACCACTTCGTGATGTTCCGCCAGCGCTGCCGTGTCGAGGCTGAGTCGCGCCGATTGAAAGTGCAGCTCGATGCCGGCAGGGAGGTCGGCGCCGAGAAAACTGTCGCGGTCGTAGGTCTGGCTGCTGAAAAGAATCGTACGCATGGCGTCCTCCTGGAAAAAACACGCTGTATGCCTGTTGCCGAAAACTTCAGGCCTGCCGGATACCCTGTAGGAGCATGGCTTGCCAGCGAAGGCGCCCTCCAGAATGAAGAAGGGTTTGAGGGCCCCTTCGCTGGCAAGCCATGCTCCTACAAGGGATTGCGGTGAGCTTACGCCCGTGGCAATCAAACGGATTGCGTTGCATCAAGCATTGATACGGGCATGCGCCGCGAGGCGATTGATGGCCCGGTCGAGGTCTTCCAATGCGCCCGGAGCCTTCGGGTCCTGTTGCTTGAGCAGGGTTTCGCTGCGCTGGCAGGCAGCGCGCAGCTGCGGCACGCCGCAATAACGGGTGGCGCCGTGCAGGCGGTGCACGCGTTCGATCAACGCGTTGTGATCGTTGGTTTCCCGGGCGAAGCGGATGGCTTCGCGGTCGGCTTCCAGCGATGCCAGCAACATCGCCAGCATGTCCGCCGCCAGATCCGCCTTGCCCGCCGCCAGCCGCAACCCTTCTTCGTGATCCAGCACTTGCAGCTCGTGGCTGCCGCCGTGACTGTCACTGGAACGCTCGGGCCCCTGATTGCGCAATGCCAGGCCGGTCCACTTCAACACCACCTGAGCCAATTGCCGCTCGCTGATCGGTTTGGTCAGGTAATCATCCATGCCACTTTGCAGCAGCGCGCGTTTTTCGTTGGCCATCGCGTGAGCGGTGAGGGCCACGATCGGCAGCGGCGTGCAATGCCGTTCGCTTTCCCACTGGCGAATGGTTTCGGTGCTCTGACGCCCGTCCATGCCGGGCATCTGCACGTCCATCAACACCAGGTCGAAGGTCTCGGTCTGCACCGCTTTGACGGCGGCATAGCCGCTTTCCACTGCAAGCACCTTGGCGCCAAGGTCTTCGAGCAGGGTTTGCACCAGCAACAGATTGGCCGGGTTGTCGTCGACGCAGAGCACCTTCGGCGCGCGGCTGGACACCGGCTCACCGGGATCGCTACGTTGCTGGCGCGGATTGACCAGATCGGACAAGGCCCGGCGCAACTTGCGCGTGCAGGCCGGTTTGGCCTGGAGCTGGCTGTGCGGGTTCGGCACCGAGAGGTGGAACAGCGTCTGTTCGGTGGTCGGGCACAGCACCAGCACTTTGCAGCCGAGGTGCTCGAGGTCCCAGATATGCTGGTTGAGGCGCTCCGGCGGCATGTCATTGCTGGTGATGCCAAGCACGGCGAGGTCGATCGCCAGATCGGTCTGGTGTGCGCCGGTCACGCCATTGGTCAGGCTTTCCAGGGTATTGAACGGGGTGACTTCCAGGCCACAGTCTTCCAGTTGATGCTGCAACGCCTGACGGGCCAGTTCGTGGTTCTCCAGCACGGCGACGCGGCGTCCGAGCAACGGCGGAGCGGGCAGGTCTTCGGCGTCGTCGCGGGTTTTCGGCAGGCTCAGGCTGATCCAGAATTCCGAGCCTTCGCCCGGCGTGCTGTCGACGCCGATCTCGCCGCCCATCTGTTCGATCAGGCGCTTGGAAATCACCAGCCCCAGGCCGGTGCCGCCGGGTTGCCGGGACAGCGAGTTGTCGGCCTGGCTGAAGGCCTGGAACAGGGCGCGTACGTCCTCGTTCGACAGGCCGATGCCGGTGTCCTGAATGCTGATGCGCAGTTGCACGCTGTCTTCATGCTCGTCTTCGAGCATGGCGCGGGCAACGATGGTGCCTTCGCGGGTGAACTTGATCGCGTTGCTTACGAGGTTGGTGAGGATCTGCTTCAGGCGCAGCGGATCGCCGACCAGCGACAGCGGCGTGTCGCGATAGACCAGGCTCACCAGTTCCAGTTGTTTGGCGTGGGCGGCCGGGGCGAGGATGGTCAGGGTGTCCTGGAGCAAATCGCGCAGGTTGAACGGAATGTGGTCAAGCACCAGTTTGCCGGCCTCGATTTTCGAGAAGTCGAGGATCTCGTTGATGATCCCCAGCAGGCTGTCGGCGGATTTTTCGATGGTGCCCAGGTAGTCGAGCTGACGTGGGGTCAGTTCGCTTTTTTGCAGTAAGTGGGTGAAACCGAGAATGCCATTGAGCGGCGTGCGGATTTCATGGCTCATGTTGGCGAGGAATTCGGATTTGATCCGGCTCGCTTCCAGGGCCTCCTTGCGCGCCAGGTCCAGCTCGATGTTCTGGATTTCGATGGTTTCCAGGTTCTGGCGCACGTCTTCGGTGGCCTGATCGATGCTGTGCTGCAATTCTTCCTGGGCGTTCTGCAGGGTGCCGGCCATGCGGTTGATGCCGGACGCCAGTTCATCGAGCTCCTGACTGCCGAGCGGCGGCAGGCGGGTTTCCAGGTGACCGTCCTTGAGCTGCGCCACCGCTTGCTTGATCTGGCTCAGCGGCCGATTGATCGTACGGCCCATGCGCAATGCCAGCAGCGCCGCACCGGCGAGGCCCGCGCCGATCAACAGCAGGCTGGCGAACAGGCTGCGATAACCGCGCAGCAACATGCCGTTGTGGGACAGTTCGAGTTCGACCCAACCCAGCAAGCGGTCAGATTCCTCGGGTATCAGGTCACCGGCCAGGTTGCGGTGCTTGCCGAACACCGGCAGCAGGTAACGCGTCGCATCGTTGCCGCTGCGGCGCAGCATTTGCGAGCCATTGCCCAGCGGCGCCGGATTGAGCATGGTCGGGCCAGCATGCGCCAGCGACGAGCGGTCCGGGGCGAGGAGCGTCACCGCGCGCACATCGGGCGTTTCCAGCGCTTGGGTGGCGATGCGTTCCAGCAGTTCGGTGTCCTTGTGGCTCATGGCCGGCGCGACAAGGGGCGCGAGCTGTTCGGCGATCATTTCGCCACGCTGCATGAGTTGGGTTTGCAGGTCGGATTGCTGCATCCAGGTGAAATAGCCGCCCAGCACCAAGGCCATCAGGCTGGTTGGCAGCAAGGTCAGCAACAGCACGCGGCCTTTTATTCCCAGTTTCTTGAGCACGCCTCTCTCCTGCATCCAGCCATTTAAGAACCTGCGCGTACATCCGGTACACGCCACTTGCGCAGTGTAGCGATTTGCTTGCGGGCAATCCTCGTAAAATTGATGACGTCATTCGTCGGGCAGTCCAGCGCTTTTGCGTGGCTGGTAAACCTTGGGTTGCCCCCGGCGAGGCAATCTTGAATAATCATCAACTGAGAATTATTTGCAGATACTCATGACTCCCATCTCTGTTGGCCATCCCCGAATCCTCTCCATCGAAGACGACCTGGTGCTCGGTGCTTATGTGCACGAGCAACTGGGTCGTAGCGGTTTCCAGGTGACCTGGTGCCAAAACGGCCAGGAAGGCCTGGCGATTGCCCGTGAGCAAGCCTTCGATGTGGTGCTGATGGACATTCTGCTGCCGGGCATGAACGGATTGAACGTGCTGACCCAATTGCGCCAGAGCCATTCCACACCGGTGGTGCTGATGTCGGCACTGGGCGCCGAAGCCGATCGCATCAGCGGTTTCCGCCTCGGCGCCGATGATTATTTGCCCAAGCCCTTCAGCATGGCCGAGTTGCGCGTGCGCATCGAAGCGATCCTGCGGCGCGTCGCACTGGATCGTCGCCCGGCCGTGGCGCCGGTTGCCTTGGTGGCGGACAGCCTGCGTTTCGACGATGAATGCTTCGAGGTGTTCTATGGCGAACACGCCGCCGGCCTGACCCGCAGCGAGTACCGGTTGCTGGACACCCTCCATCGCAACGGCGATGAGGTGCTGAGCAAAGCCTTCCTTTATCAGCACGTGTTGCAACGGGGTTACGCGGCTCACGACCGCAGCCTCGACATGCACATCAGCCAGATCCGTCGCAAGCTCAAGGCCATCGGCTACACCGAGCGGGAAGTGCGCACGGTGTGGGGCAAGGGCTATGTCCTGAGTGCTGACCATGAAGTGGTCTGACCTGCCGGGCAGGCATTCGCTGTTCTGGAAACTCGCCTGTCTGCTGGTGGCGTTCTGTCTGCTGATGATCTGGCTGAGCTGGTCCTGGGGCCGCTACATGGAACAGCGCAACCAGTTCCTGTCGGACGAAGCCCGAGGCACTCTGACGCGCTTTGCTGCCGAAGCCGAACAGGCATGGGAGCAGGGGCAGAGCGCAGGTGTCGATGCCTGGCTGCAGGATATGCGACAGCGTGAAAAGGGCTGGGTGGGTGTGATTGGCGGCGATTTGCAGTCGTTGAGCAGCCAATCGCTGACGGACCAGGAAATCCAGCGCCTGACTTTTCTGCGTGGCCTGGACTGGCCCATTCACAAAAAACGCCTGCCGTGGCTGCGCGTACCGTTTCCCGGCGACTCATCCGTCGGCAGCCTGGTGATCGAACTGCCCCAGCGGTTCAAGCCGGGGCGCTACCGGGTGTTCTGGCGCGTCATCACCAATGGCGTGATTCCCGGACTGTTCACCTTGCTGTTGTGCGTCGGGCTGTATCGATTGCTGGTCGTGCCCCTCAATCAACTGCGCGAGCAGGCCAATGCGTGGCGCGCCGACCAGTTGGGCGTGCGCCTGTCGAGCCGCACGACCAATCGCTGCGATGAACTGGGTGAGCTGGGCCGCGCGTTCGATCACATGTCCGAGCGCCTGCAAAGCACGGTGGCCCTGCAACAACAACTGCTGCGCGACCTGTCCCACGAATTGCGCACACCCTTGAGCCGTTTGCGCGTGGCGAGCGAGGGTGAGCAAAGTCTGGTGCAACTGCGCGAACGCATTGGCCGCGAAGTCGATGGCATGCAACGGTTGGTCGAAGACACGCTGCAACTGGCCTGGCTCGACACCGAGCGCACGCCCTTGCCCGACGAGGCGATCCAGATTCAGGCACTGTGGGAAATGCTCACGGACAACGCCTGCTATGAAAGTTGCTGCCCCGCCGACCAATTGCAGTGCGCGGTGGATTCATCCTGCTGGGTGCGCGGCAATCTCAACACCTTGGCCCAGGCCCTGGAAAACATCTTGCGCAATGCCATTCGCCATTCACCGAAGGGCGGCATCGTGCGTCTGGATGGACGGCGTGAAGGCGGTTACTGGCATCTGTGGCTGGAGGATGAAGGGGGCGGGGTGGCTGAAGAGGATCTTGAGCGGATCTTCTCGCCGTTCACTCGACTCGATGGTTCGCGGCCGGGGAATGGCGGGTTCGGGTTGGGGCTGAGCATTGCAAGGAATGCGGTACAGCGCCAGGGCGGACGGCTTTGGGCTGAGAACACTGGG
Organism: Pseudomonas sp. IT-P44; assembly: GCF_949768225.1. Lineage (NCBI taxonomy): Bacteria > Pseudomonadati > Pseudomonadota > Gammaproteobacteria > Pseudomonadales > Pseudomonadaceae > Pseudomonas > Pseudomonas sp. IT-P44. Next base: position 194,060 of record NZ_CATKQM010000079.1, read on the forward strand.
GCAGGGTTGCGGCTGAACATGCGGTTGGTGGCTGATGACGCCATCGCGAGCAGGCTCGCTCCCACAGTGGATGTGTGCCGACCGCAAATGGTGTGATCCCCCCCTGATTCCCTGTGGGAGCGAGGCTTGCCCGCGAAGAGGCCCTTCGGGTCAGCCCCACGAAAAAGTCTCACCGCTGGTGAGACAATTTTCCTGGACCCACAGCCTGATCATTTTCTCCCCAGTGTAAAATCTCGTTCAAAGCTGCGCTGTTCGGTCGCAGCGAAATCCAGCCGGCAAAAGTGTGAGCGCTGCTGACACAAACCCTGTCACTCGGCACGGGAGTTGTTCAGTTAGAGTTTTGAGGCGCTGCCCAGGTCTATGTTGCGCAGGCAGCAGAGTCCTGAATCAGTCGCTTATTCCCATAAGCCATAAGCACCGCACTTTGCGTGATATGGCCTTCCAACGTTTGCCGGTATGATAGGCGCCCCCGCAGTCTGGATTGCGAATACGCCATGACCTTGCAGTACCCAACCATCGCCGATTGCGTCGGCAACACTCCGCTGGTTCGTTTGCAGCGCCTGCCCGGCGCCACCAGCAATACCCTTTTGCTCAAGCTCGAAGGGAACAACCCGGCGGGTTCGGTCAAGGACCGGCCGGCGCTGTCGATGATTACCCGCGCCGAGTTGCGCGGGCAGATCCACGTCGGCGATACGCTGATCGAAGCGACCTCGGGCAACACCGGGATCGCCCTGGCCATGGCCGCCGCGATCAAGGGTTACAAGATGATCCTGATCATGCCGGACAACTCCAGCGCCGAGCGCAAGGCCGCGATGACGGCGTATGGCGCCGAGCTGATCCTGGTCACCCAGGAAGAAGGCATGGAGGGCGCACGCGACCTCGCTCAGCGAATGGAAGCCGAAGGCCGTGGCAAGGTGCTGGACCAGTTCGCCAACGGTGATAACCCGCAAGCGCACTACACCACCACCGGCCCGGAAATCTGGCGTCAGACCGAGGGCACCATCACTCATTTCGTCAGTTCGATGGGCACCACGGGCACCATCATGGGCGTGTCGCGCTACTTGAAAGAGCAGAACGACAACGTGCAGATCATCGGCCTGCAACCGATGGAAGGCTCGGCGATCCCGGGCATCCGTCGCTGGCCGCAGGAATACCTGCCGAAGATCTACCAGGCCGATCGCGTGGACCGCATCGTCGACATGGCGCAAAGCGAAGCCGAGGACGTGACCCGTCGTCTGGCTCGCGAAGAAGGCATCTTCTGCGGCGTGTCCTCGGGCGGTGCCGTGGCAGCGATGCTGCGCCTGTCCAAAGAAGTTGAAAACGCGGTGATCGTCGCGATCATCTGCGACCGTGGCGACCGTTACTTGTCGACCGGCATTTTCGACGCGCCCAACTGATGGCCAAGCACGAGAGAGGCCTGCGCTTCCAGCCCACCGGCGGCAGCAAGGCCCCGCAAATTCCGACCGGCAAAAAGCAGCGCCTGACTATAGAGCGCCTGGCGAATGACGGTCGCGGTATCGCGTTTTTCGAAGGTCGCACCTGGTTCGTCATCGGCGCATTGGCCGGTGAAGAGGTCGAGGCGCGCGTGTTGGGCGCCCACGGCAAAGTAGTCGAGGCGCGCACCGAGCGTGTGTTCCAGGCCAGCGAACTGCGTCGCCCGGCACCGTGTCCGCATGCCGGTCGCTGTGGCGGTTGCAGCGTGCAACATCTGCCGCACACCGAACAACTTGCCCTGAAACAGCGCATGCTCGCCGAGCAATTGTCGAAGGTCGCCGGTGTCGAGCCCGAAGAATGGGCCGCGCCGTTAAGCGGTCCGGAATTCGCTTACCGCCGTCGCGCCCGTGTAGCGGTGCGCTGGGACATGAAAGCGAAAAAGCTTGAAGTCGGTTTCCGCGCCGCTGGCAGTCAGGACATCGTTGCGATCAACGAATGCCCGGTGCTGGTACAGCCCTTGCAGCCGATCATGACCCGCTTGCCGGAAATGCTCCGCCGCTTGAGCAAGCCTCAGGCGCTGGGGCATGTGGAATTGTTCAGTGGTTCGTCGTTGGCGGTTTTGCTGCGGCACATGGCGCCGTTGTCCGAATCCGATCTGACGATCCTCAAGGATTTCTGCTCGTTTCATGAAGCTCAATTGTGGCTGCATGGAGAGGGCGAGCCACAACCGGTTCAAGCCGATCAGTCTTTGGGCTATCGCCTTGAACAGTGGGATTTGGACCTGGCGTACCGGCCGGGAGACTTCATTCAGGTCAACGCGGCGGTCAACGAAGCGATGGTTGCCCAGGCGCTGGACTGGTTGAAGCCGACAGCGGATGAGCGCGTTCTCGATCTATTCTGTGGGTTGGGTAACTTTGCCTTGCCGCTGGCCAAGGCGGTTCGCGAAGTGGTGGCAGTCGAAGGTGTGCAGGCGATGGTCGAGCGGGCAGCCGCGAACGCCGCTAGCAACAATCTTCATAATGCGAAGTTTTTTCAGGCCGATTTATCCCAGCCTTTGACCGATGCCGAATGGGCGCGCGAAGGCTTTTGTGCGGTACTCTTGGACCCACCCCGTGACGGTGCTTTCGAGGTGGTGCGCAAGCTCAAGTCGATGGGTGCCGAGCGGTTGGTGTATGTGTCATGCAATCCGGCAACGCTGGCGCGCGACACAGTGGAATTGATCAAGCAGGGCTACCGGTTAAAACGTGCCGGGATTCTCGATATGTTTCCTCAGACGGCGCATGTCGAAGCCATGGCGTTATTTGAAGCGAGTTAGGAAGGCTCGTCTGGTCCGACTGGCCCGCCCGTGCAGCCGCGTACCAGCCCGACGTGGGCTCATGGGCAGCGAAGGTCAGCGATTTGACGCATTGAATCTGCGTCGTAGGGAAGGTAAGCAAGATGGTACAGGTGAGAGCACACCAGCCGATCAACACCGACGGCAGTATCAATCTCGAGGCTTGGCTCGATCATGCGGTCAGTGTCGATCTGGCACTGGATCGCGAAGCCTTGAAAGAAGCCTGCGAGTACGCTCGCGAGGCAGAACAACAAGCCAATGCGGCGAAGAATTTGTGGTCCGAGGGAAACTCCAGTTTCCGCACCGGCCTTGAAATTGCCGAGATCCTCGCCGATCTCAAGCTCGATCAGGATTCGCTGGTCGCCGCGGTCCTGTACCGAGGCGTGCGCGAAGGCCAGATCCAGTTGCCGGCGGTCAGCCAGCGCTTTGGTCCCGTGGTGGCCAAACTCATCGACGGCGTGCAACGCATGGCGGCGATCAGCGACAGCCTGAGCCCGCGTAAATCCATGGTGATGGGCACTCAGGGTCAGGTGGAAAACCTGCGCAAGATGCTCGTGGCCATGGTCGACGACGTGCGTGTCGCGCTGATCAAACTGGCCGAACGCACCTGCGCGATCCGAGCGGTGAAAACCGCCGACGACGAGAAGCGCAACCGCGTCGCCCGGGAAGTCTTCGACATCTACGCGCCGCTCGCCCACCGTCTCGGCATCGGTCACATCAAGTGGGAACTGGAGGACTTGTCCTTCCGCTACCTCGAGCCCGATCAGTACAAGCAGATCGCCAAGTTGCTGCACGAGCGGCGCCTGGATCGCGAGCGTTTCATCGCCGATGTGATGAACCAGCTGAAAGTCGAATTGCAGGCCACCGGCGTCGATGCCGACATCAGCGGCCGGGCCAAACACATCTATTCGATCTGGCGCAAAATGCAACGCAAGGGTCTGGAGTTCAGCCAGATCTACGACGTTCGCGCCGTTCGCGTGCTGGTGCCGGAAATGCGCGATTGCTACACCGCGCTCGGCATCGTCCACACCTTGTGGCGGCACATCCCGAAAGAATTCGACGACTACATCGCCAACCCGAAAGAGAACGGCTACCGCTCGTTGCACACGGCGGTGATCGGGCCTGAGGGCAAGGTGCTGGAAGTGCAGATCCGCACCCATTCCATGCACGAAGAGGCCGAGCTGGGCGTTTGCGCGCACTGGCGCTACAAGGGCACCGACGTCAAGTCCGGCTCCAACCACTACGAAGAGAAAATCTCCTGGCTGCGTCAGGTGCTCGAGTGGCACGAAGAGTTGGGCGACATCGGCGGCCTGGCGGAACAGCTGCGGGTCGATATCGAGCCGGACCGGGTGTACATCTTCACCCCCGACGGTCACGCCATCGACTTGCCGAAAGGCGCGACGCCGCTGGACTTCGCTTACCGCGTGCACACCGAAATCGGTCACAACTGCCGTGGCGCGAAGATCAACGGGCGCATCGTACCGCTCAACTACAGCCTGCAAACCGGTGAGCAAGTCGAGATCATCACCAGCAAGCACGGCACCCCGAGCCGCGACTGGCTGAACCCGAACCTGGGTTACATCACCACCTCGCGGGCGCGGGCGAAGATCGTTCACTGGTTCAAATTGCAGGCGCGCGATCAGAACGTCGCGGCCGGTAAAACCCTGCTCGAACGCGAACTCAGTCGCCTTGGCTTGCCGGCGGTGGATTTCGACAAGCTGGCCGACAAGGCCAACATGAAGACTGCCGAGGACATGTTCGCCGCGTTGGGCGCAGGCGATTTGCGCCTGGCGCAACTGGTGAACCTCGCACAGCAACTGGTCGAGCCGGAACGCGGCAACGAGCAGCTGGAACTGATTCCGCGCAAGGCCACCGGCTACAAACCGGGCAAGCGCGGCGACATTCAGATCCAGGGCGTCGGCAACCTGATGACGCAAATGGCGGGCTGCTGCCAGCCGTTGCCGGGCGATGCCATCGTCGGTTACATCACCCAGGGCCGTGGCGTGAGCATTCACCGTCAGGACTGCGCCTCGGTGCTGCAACTGGCCGGGCGCGAGCCTGAGCGGATCATCCAGGTCAGCTGGGGGCCGGTGCCGGTGCTCACCTATCCGGTGGACATCATCATCCGTGCCTACGACCGTTCCGGTTTGCTGCGTGATGTCTCGCAAGTGTTGCTCAACGAGCGGATCAACGTGCTGGCGGTCAACACCCGCTCGAACAAAGAGGACAACACCGCGTTGATGTCCCTGACCATCGAGATTCCGGGGCTGGATGCGCTTGGGCGGTTGCTGGGGCGGATATCCCAGTTGCCGAACATCATCGAAACCCGGCGTAACCGTACGCCGTGAGAAACCTTCACGGAAATTGATGGTGATATCTGTAGGAGCGAGGCTTGCCCGCGAAAACGGTGTGTCAGACATGCAGCTTTCGCGGGCAAGCCTCGCTCCTACAGAGCGTAGAGATTAATAAAAGATGTATTCACTTGAAGATTTGCTGCACCTGATGAGCCGTCTGCGCGACCCGCAGTTCGGCTGCCCGTGGGACATCAAGCAAACCTACGCGACCATCGTCCCGCACACCCTTGAGGAAGCCTACGAAGTCGCCGATGCCATCGAGCGCGGTGACTTCGATCACTTGCAAGGCGAGCTGGGCGATTTGCTGTTCCAGGTGGTTTATTACAGCCAACTGGCCCGGGAAGAAGGGCGCTTCGAATTCGCCGGCGTCATCGACAGCATCACCCGCAAGTTGATCCGTCGTCATCCCCACGTGTTCCCCACCGGCGATCTGTACGCGCCGCTGGATGTTCCGCGTCTGAGTGAAGAGCAGGTCAAGCAGCGCTGGGAAGAAATCAAGGCTGAAGAGCGCGCCGAGAAATCTGCGGCGCCGCAACAACTGTCCTTGCTCGACGACGTGCCCGCCGCGTTGCCGGCGTTATCCCGTTCGGCCAAGTTGCAAAAGCGCGCAGGGCAGGTCGGTTTCGACTGGCCGGATGCGTTGCCGGTGCTGGATAAAGTCCGCGAAGAGCTCGATGAAGTGCTCGAAGCCATGGCCGACAACGACTCGGCAGCGATTGCCGATGAAGTCGGTGACCTGCTGTTTTCCGTGGTCAATCTGGCGCGTCATTTAAAGGTCGATCCGGAAACCGCCTTGCGCGGTGCCAACAGCAAATTCGAAAGACGCTTCCGTTTTATCGAACAGGCATTGCGCGACACCCACCGTCCCATAGAAGATTGCACCCTCGAAGAGTTGGACGCCTTGTGGGGCGAAGCCAAACGTCAGGAAAAGAATTTGCCCAGCTGCGGTTGAGCAGTGGCCTAAGTGAGAAATAAGCACCATGAGCATTTCCCTTCGCGACCAGTTGCTAAAGGCAGGGCTGGTCAACCAAAAGCAGGCCAAACAGGTCGGCAAAGAGAAGCAGAAGCAGCAGCGTCTGGTCCATAAAGGTCAGATCGAACAGGACGACACCCAGCAGCGTCTGGCGCAGGAAGCACTGGCCGAGAAGGTCAAGCGTGACCAGGAGCTGAACCGTCAGCAGCAAGAGAAAGCCGAGGCCAAGGCCCGTGCCGCGCAGGTCAAGCAATTGATCGAAGTCTCGCGCCTGCCGAAGCTGACCACCGAGGACTACTACAACTTCGTTGACGACAAGAAGGTCAAGCGCCTGTCGGTCAACGCGCTGATGCGCAACAAGCTCAGCAACGGCTCGCTGGCGATCGTGCACCATGCCGGCGGCTACGAAGTGATCCCGCGTGAGGCGGCCCTGAAGATCCAGGAACGCGATCCGCAGCGCATCGTGCAGCTGAACGTGCAGACCGAAGAAGCGGCGGCTGAAGACGATCCGTACGCGGCCTATCAGATTCCTGATGATCTGATGTGGTAAGCGGTTAACGACTGCTACAACGACAAACCCCGCTCATGGCGGGGTTTGTCGTTTTCAATGCTGTCGTTGCTTATGCGGATCGGAGCTCTCGTTGTTGCTCCAGTGTTTCCAGTTCGGCCTTGTAGCTGTGGGCGTCGGTTTCGGAGTGGAACATCCCAACCAACATGCCTTGTTGGTGCACGTCCCAGATCCGGATGCCGGCGGCTACGCCCTCGTGGGATTTATGTGAATCGTCGCGTTCAGTTACTTTTACAGTCATCTGCTAGCTCCAATCTCTGTGATATCTGCAGCAAGGCGTGTGCAGGACTCAGTTATATGTTTGGTTAGCTTGCTAAGTAAATGATTGTGTTTGGTAACGCACTCTTGCCAATTCTGTAAAAGTGCTGCAGCCCGCGTAATACGCGACATTCGGTCGCAGGGCTTTGAGTTTCATGACAAAAGCTTCATGTTCGTCGTGAATATATCGCTGGTAGAACACGGCACCTGTAGGAGCCAGGCTTGCCGGCGAAGGCGTCCTTGAGTGCGCCTTCGCCGGCAAGTCGGACCGCCGCATCGCTGGCTCCTACAAAAAGCATTGCTGTGCACATTCTTTAGGCATAAAAAAACGCCCCGAACCAGTCGGGGCGTTTTTGTGTGCAGCGTAGCGGCGGGGAATTACTTACCCTGCCAGCGCTTCAGTACCAAAGTAGCGTTGGTACCACCGAAGCCGAAGCTGTTGCTCATCACGGTGTTGAAGGCGACGTCTTCGCGAGTCTTGGTCAGGATCGGCATGTCTGCCACCGCTGGGTCCAGCTCGTCGATGTTGGCGGAACCCGCCATGAAGTTGCCTTCCATCATCAGCAGGCAGTAGATCGCTTCGTGAACGCCAGCGGCGCCCAGGGAGTGACCGGACAGGCTCTTGGTAGAGCTGATGGCCGGAGCCTTGTCGCCGAATACCGCACGCACGCCTTCCATTTCCTTGGTGTCGCCGACCGGAGTCGAGGTACCGTGGGTGTTCAGGTAGTCGATAGGTGCGTCAACGGTGGACATGGCCATCTGCATGCAACGGATGGCGCCTTCACCGCTTGGGGCAACCATGTCGTAGCCGTCGGAGGTTGCGCCGTAGCCAACGATTTCCGCGTAGATTTTCGCGCCGCGAGCCAGAGCGTGTTCCAGCTCCTCGACCACCACCATGCCGCCACCGCCGGCGATGACGAAACCGTCACGCTTGGCGTCGTAGGCGCGGGAGGCCTTCTCCGGGGTTTCGTTGTACTGGGTGGACAGGGCGCCCATGGCGTCGAACAGGAACGACTGGCTCCAATGTTCTTCTTCACCGCCACCGGCAAATACGATGTCCTGCTTGCCCAACTGGATCTGCTCGACCGCAGTACCAATGCAGTGAGCACTGGTGGCGCAGGCGGAGGAGATCGAGTAGTTCACACCCTTGATCTGGAACGGTGTGGCCAGGCAGGCGGAAACGGTGCTGCCCATGGTCCGCGTCACACGGTATGGACCAACGCGCTTCACGCCTTTCTCGCGCAGGATGTCCAGCGCTTCCATCTGGTTCAGCGTGGAGGCGCCACCGGAACCGGCGATCAGGCCGGTACGCGGGTTGGAGACTTGCTCATCGGTCAGACCGGAGTCAGCGATGGCGTCTTTCATGGCCAGATAGGCGTAAGCCGCCGCGTGGCCGACGAAGCGATAGATCTTGCGATCGATCAGTTCTTCGAGGGGAAGGTCGATGGAGCCGGAAACCTGGCTACGCAGACCCATTTCGGCATATTCCGGGTTGAACCGGATGCCAGGGCGGCTTGCACGCAGGTTAGCGGAGACGGTCTCTTTGTCATTGCCCAGGCACGAAACGATGCCCAGACCAGTGATAACGACGCGGCGCATGCGGATAACCCTTAGAAGTTGTCAGTGGAGGTGAAAACGCCGACCCGAAGGCCTTCGGCGGTGTAGATCTCGCGACCGTCGACAGTCACCGAACCATCGGCGATGGCCAGGTTCAGTTTGCCTTTGAGGACGCGCTTGATATGAATGTTATAGGTCACTTTCTTCGCGGTCGGCAGAACCTGACCAAAGAACTTCACTTCGCCCGAACCCAGGGCGCGGCCACGGCCCGGCAGGCCTTGCCAGCCGAGGAAGAAACCGACCAGTTGCCACATGGCGTCGAGGCCCAGGCAGCCTGGCATCACCGGGTCACCTTCGAAGTGACAGGCGAAAAACCACAGATCCGGAGTGATATCCAGCTCGGCGACCAATTCACCTTTGCCGTACTTGCCGCCTTCTTCGCTGATCAGGGTGATGCGATCCACCATCAGCATGTTCGGGGCGGGCAGTTGCGCGTTACCTGGGCCGAACAGCTCACCGCGACTGCAGCGCAGCAGGTCTTCCCGAGTAAAGGCGTTTTGTTTGGTCATGCGAGCTCCTCAATAGTCCCATGCGGCAGGTGGGGCAAATCTTCCCGACCGATCGAAGCGTTCATGCCTCGAATCGGCAGCCTACTCATAGACTATTGCGTTGTGGTGAAAGTCACAGCACCAAGGACATGAATGTACACTTGTGCACTGAAATTATTATTCAAGCCCCTTTTCGGGCCTGTTCGGGTGCCTAAGACTGCCGCACTTTCGCCTTTCACGCCAGTCGCAGATGGTCGAAAGGCCTGCACTACTGCACCCATCGTTGCAGAATCTGCTGCAGATCAGTGCGTTTGAAGGGCTTGGCCAGGTAATCGTTCATTCCCGCCGATAAACAGGCTTCGCGGTCGCCCTGCAAGGCGTTGGCGGTCAGCGCGATGATCGGCAGGTCAGTGCAGCCGGGTAATTGGCGGATCTGGCGGGTGGCCTCGTAGCCGTCAATGATCGGCAGTCGGCAGTCCATCAGAATCGCTTCGAAAATCAGACTTTCGGCACTTCGCACCGCTTGAGCGCCATCGGTGGCGACGCTGACAGTAAAGCCCAGACTGCGCAACATTGCTTCGATAACGGTCTGGTTGACCGGGTTGTCCTCGACCAACAGCACATTGCGTCCTTCACCGTCACCGCTGCCGGTCGGTGTACGCGGTGTCAATACCGGCAGCTTCTGTTTATACAGCGCCAGCGGGATTTCCAGGGTGAACACCGAGCCGCGACCTTCCTCGCTCTGGGCGCGCAAGGTTCCGCCCATGCGTTCTGCCAGGGTGCGAGCAATCGGCAGCCCCAGCCCGGTGCCGCCGTAACGCCTTGAAATAGAACTGTCGGCCTGCTGGAACGCGTTGAACATCAATTCCAGGCTTTCGGCCGAGATACCAATCCCGCTGTCGCGCACGGTGCAGGTGAACCACAACAACTCGTGATCCAGCGACTGCCACTGCGGCTCGATGCTGACGCGTCCCTTTTCGGTGAACTTCAGCGCGTTGCCCACCAGGTTCACCAGGATTTGCCGAATCCGCGTCGGGTCGCCCTGCACCTGCAAGTCACGCATGTCCTCGGGAATCAGCAACGCCAGGTCGAGCCCGCGCTGCATCGCGCTGTGCGAGAACGACTGGGCGCAACTGCCGATCAGGTCCGCGAGGTTGAACGGGATGTGCTCCAGTTCCAGCTCCGAACGTTCAATGCGCGAGAAGTCGAGAATGTCGTTGATGACTTTGAGCAAGTGTTCGGTGGACTCCGAGGCCAGCGCCGCGTACTCGACCTGCTCCGCGGTCATGTCGGTGGTTTCCAGCAGTTGCAGCATGCCGAGCACGCCATTCATCGGTGTGCGCAATTCATGGCTCATCATCGCCAGGAAGTCCGATTTGGCGTTGTTGGCTTTTTCCGCCTCTTCGCGCGTCTGGATCAACTGCGCCATGGCCTGATGCTGTTCGCGGCTGGCCTGTTCCAGACCGCTGGCGAGGTTGTTGATGTGCTGCGACAGCGCGCCAAGTTCGGTGTCGTCGACAATCGGCAATGGCGTTTTGTAGTCGCCGCTCTGGATCGCCTTGACCGCGTTGCCGATGTCGCGGATCGGCTGCGACAGGCTGCCGGCCAGGCGCCGGGCAATCAGGAAAGTGAACAGCAGGGCGAACAGCGCGAGGACACCGGCCTTGAAGAGGATTTCCTGTTGGCGCTTGCTGAAGGCGTCATTCGACAGACCGACGATCACCCGCCCCAGATAATCCTCGGCGGGGGCGGCGCCAGTGACTTTGCCGCCCTGGAAGAAATCATTGTGCAGTGCGATGCGTTGCAAGCGCACCGGCGCCTGGAACACTTCGACCTGTTGCGAGCGGGTGTAGGTTTCCGAGGGGTGCTCGACGTATACCAGAATCCGGTTGGCGCTGTCCTGGACTTCCAGAAAGCGCACATTGGGCGTGGCCAGGGTGGCCTTGAGCAAACTTTCAAGCACCTCGTTGTTGCCGGAAATCACCCCGTACTCGGCGGCCGGCGCCAGTTGGTTGGCGATCAGTTGGCCGGTGTGATTGAGCTCCTGACGCAGGTCCTGGATCCGCACGAAGGTGAAGAAACTGATCAGCAGCAAGGTCAGCAGCAGGGCAGGGCCGAGGCTGATGATCTGGGTTCGCGTGTTGATGTCCCAACGACGACGGAAAGTCATGGGCGGCGTTCTCCTTCGGCCAGCTGTGTTGCGACCAACGCTTCATTAATCTGTTCAATGCCTAACGAACGAGCCACTTGTGGGTTACTCAATACTTTGAAGCGATTGGCGTAGTGCGTGCGCGGCCACGTGGCCGGTGGCCGGTCGAGCAGATCGTCGAGAATCGCCAGCCAGTCGCTCTGGTCGCTGTAGGTGCTGGTCAGGCTTCCGGCCTTGACGAACCCGGCGTTGGGGCCGATCAGTGCGGTTTGCCGTGTGTAGCTGCTGAGCAGCAGGTTTTTCGCGGTTTTGGGGTTGTACAAGTCGGGATCGTCGAGGCCCAGCAGCACGTCACTGTTTTTCAGCAGCGTCTGCAACGGTCGGCTGTCATGGGTATTGTCCCAGCGCTCGGTGACGATTTCGAAACCCAGGGGCTTGGCGATCTCGCGCAGTTCGCCCAGGAGAAATTCGCTGTGGCTGTCGTAAAGCACCCCGACCCGTTTGACCTGAGGCAACAGGATTCGGGTCAGGCGTAATTGCCGATCCAGCGGTGGATCGCTCCACAACAGGCTCAAATGCGCCGGCACAGTTGCCCCCAGGCGTTGGCGGGCTTGCAGGCGGCTGATGCGCAGCACCAGCGTCGCCGGGCCTCGGGCGTCTTGCAGGCGCCAGTCGAGGCTCGGCAGATCCAGCAGGATCAACCGGGTGCCGGCGGGCAATTTGTCCGGTGTCGGCAGATTGGCCAGTGGCTGAAAGCGAACGTTGTCAGCCGGGCGCAGGTCGCTCAGGGCCTTGGCGAAAGACTGCATGCCCGCGCTGTCGTCGGCGCCGGCCAGCAGAATCTCGGCAGCGTTGACCGAAAGGCTACCCAGCCACCCGGCAAACACCAGGCACAACCCGGCCAGCAGGCGGCCAGGGTTTGGCATCATCCGTGATAGAGAGCGCAACATTTAGAACGCCAGCTCCGCGCTGAAGTAGAGCACTCGCCGCTCGTCATAGCGGTTGTCGATGAACGTCGTGGGTTGATTGTCCAGGCGCTGTTGGAGGACGCCGGCCAGTTCCAGGCTGGCCTTGCCTAGGCCAACGCGCTTGGCGATGCGCGTGTCGACCCGTTCAAAGCGATAGCCGTTGAGCGCGTCGTCACCATAGTAGAAGAGCGCGCTGTTCCAGCCGTGGCCCCAATCGCGCAGCCAACCGGCGGAGCCGCTGTTGCGCGCGGTCTGTTGCGCATCCAGCGGGTTGCTCGCCTCGGCATCGACGTAGGCGTAGGTCAGGCGCAAGCGATCGGCACTGCTCAGGCGCCAGTCGAGCTGGGTTTCCGTACCGGTGAAGCGCGAGCTGTTGGCGTTGCTGGCGATGTACTGATTGTTGCGTAGCGGCTCGCTGATCATGCCAGTGATTTCGTCGTGAAACACCTTCACGTCCACCGCCAGCCTCCACTCGGCGAAGTAACCGTTGTAGCCCAGTTCCCGCGAGCGCATGTGTTCCTGGTCGAGATTGCCGGGACCGCGGGTCTTGACGAAATAGCGGGCGCTGTTCTGGCCGTAGGCAGCGGGTTGCAGGTTGGTCACCCGGTAACTCCAGTTGACGTTGTTCTCGAACATGTCCGGCGAGCGGATGGCTTCCGAATACACCGCACGCAAGCCGTGGCGCGGATTGATCAGATAGTTGACCGCCACGCGCGGCGTCAGCGAGCTGCCGATCAATTGCGTGTCTTCGAACATTGCACCGCCCTGTAACAGCCAGTGTTCGCTGGCGCGCCACTCGAGCTGGCCGAACGCGCGCCATGTCGTGTCGTCGAGCGTGCCATTGAAGTAGGTCTCGGAATCTGCCCGGTCGTAACGATAGTTCAGGCCGCTGACCAGTCGCAGACTGTCGGACAGGCTGAGGGTGTCTTGCAGTTCGAGGTCGTAGCGCGTCTCGCGGGTGCTCTGGTCGATGTCGCCGCACAAGGTTTGGCGGGCGCCGTTGCGCCACTGGTCCAGCACTTTACTGGCCAAGGCTTTTTCTGTCGGCGTGCCGGACGGTGCGCCGAGGCCGACGTAACGCTCGATATTGCGCGCCAGGCGCTCGGTGTAATTCGGATTGAGCTGCCAGAGCTCGGTCAGTTCAGGGCTGAACGAAACCTCGGCGTCGCAGGCGCGCCAGGTCTGCTGGCGATCCCAGTGCTGGGCCGAGCCCTGGATATAAAGGCTGTGATCAGGATTAACATCGAGGTTCCAGCGCAGGGAACCGGCATAGTCCTTGGCCACAACGTCGGAATTGTTCCCGGCGGCGGTAATCCCCGAAAACACCGGGCGGTAGGTATAAGGCCGCTGGTTGCTGCCGTCCTTGGCATTCAATTGCCAATCGAGGCTTTGCTGTTCGTTGAGCGCCTGGCTGACGGCGAGGTTGAAGCGGTTCAAGCGGCGGCTGTCGCGGTAATCGGCGCCGCGGCGGTCCGAGTCAAAGCCGTCGTCCTGCTGGCCGGACAGCGACAGGCGCATGTCACCACCGTCCCAACCCACGCCCTGACTGGCGTAAAAGTCATCGATGCCGCGCTGGCCACGGGTGACTTTGACCCGCGTACCATGGCTGTCGGCCGGGTTGCGGGTGATGATGTTGACCACTGCCATCAACGCATTGGCGCCATAGCTGACCGTGTTCGGGCCGCGGAAAACCTCGATGCGCTCGATGTCTTCCATGGCCACCGGAATGTCGCTCCAGTCGACCGTGGCCAGGCCGGCGCGGTATACCGAGCGCCCGTCGATCAGCACCTGCATGCGCCGCGCTTCGCTGGCGTTGGTGCCGTGATAGTTCACCGCCGCCTGATTGCCGCTGATGTTGCCGACCATCATCCCCGGCACCAGCCGCAGCAATTCACTGATGTCACGGGCGCCACTGGCGTTGATCAGTTCGCTGTCGATCACCGTCATGCTTCCCGGAACCGCCGCCGGCGACTGTTTAAGACGCGTAGCCGTCAGCACTTGCGGCACCGGCTCGTTGTCGAGAAACAGGTCGTCGGCCAGCAATGGCGGGCTGAATATCAGCGCCAGGACCAGCGGAGAGCGAGGTGCAGCGGGGCCAAACGACACAACACATCCTTGATAGCGATTAATGGGCGCGCATGTTAACCGAGCGGGTCGACTTTTTCAGTCACGATGCCGGCATTTTCCTCGGATTTATCCGTCTTCTTTCTACAAGTGCCGGTAATTGACGCGGGGGCTGGCCGCCACTGGGCCGCTCCGTATAATGCCGACATCGCCATTGGTATGGATTAACGGATTGCATATGACTGAACAGCGCCCAATTGCGGTCCTGGGAGGCGGAAGTTTTGGTACCGCCGTGGCTAATCTGCTGGCCGAGAACGGGCATCAGGTCCGGCAGTGGATGCGTGACCCCGAGCAGGCCGAGGCCATTCGGGTCAATCGCGAGAATCCGCGTTACCTCAAGGGCATCAAGATTCTGCCGGGAGTGGAAGCGGTCACCGACCTGCAAGCCACGCTGGACGCCTGCGATCTGTGTTTTGTCGCGCTGCCTTCCAGCGCGCTGCGCGCGGTGCTGGTTCCGCACGCCGAACGCTTGAGCGGCAAGTTGCTGGTGAGCCTGACCAAAGGCATCGAAGCCCACACCTTTAAACTGATGAGCGAGATCCTCGAAGAAATCGCCCCGCAAGCGCGCATCGGCGTGCTGTCCGGCCCGAACCTGGCCCGTGAAATCGCCGAGCACGCGCTGACCGCCACGGTAGTCGCCAGCGAAGACGAAGAACTCTGCCAACGGGTCCAGGAAGCGCTGCACGGGCGCACCTTTCGTGTGTACGCCAGCGCCGACCGTTTCGGCGTGGAGTTGGGCGGGGCGCTGAAAAACGTCTACGCGATCATCGCCGGCATGGCGGTGGCGCTGGGCATGGGCGAAAACACCAAGAGCATGCTGATCACCCGGGCGCTGGCGGAAATGACCCGCTTTGCGGTGAATCAGGGCGCCAACCCCATGACGTTCCTGGGACTGGCCGGGGTAGGCGACTTGATCGTCACCTGTTCGTCGCCGAAAAGCCGTAACTACCAGGTTGGCTTCGCCCTCGGCCAGGGCTTGAGCCTGGAAGACGCGGTGACACGCCTGGGCGAAGTCGCCGAAGGCGTGAACACCCTGAAAGTGCTCAAGGCCAAGGCTCAGGAAGTCGGCGTCTACATGCCGCTGGTCGCCGGGCTGCACGCGATCCTGTTCGAAGGGCGCACGCTGAATCAGGTCATTGAACTGCTGATGCGTGGCGAACCGAAAACCGACGTCGACTTTATTTCCACCAGTGGTTTTAACTGATCACGCTCCTCATAAGGAGCAGGAGAGCGAGACATGAACGATCCGAAAACAGAAGCCCAATACGAATCCATCCTGCTGCGGGTGTTGTGGATGATCGTCTTCCTGCTGGTCTGGCAGGTGGCGCAGTTCATCCTCGGCGCCGTGGTGCTGGTGCAACTGGTCTATCGTTTGATCTATGGCGCCCCGAGCGCCAGCCTGATGAATTTCGGCGACAGCCTGAGCCAATTCCTGGCGCAGATCGGTCGTTTCGGCACGTTTCACAGCGACCAGAAACCCTGGCCGTTCGCTGACTGGCCGACGCCGCGTACACCGGAAGGTGAAGCGCCACACGTCGTGGCGCCTGCGCCGCATCCGGCCCGAGATGAGGAACCCAAGCTATGAAACTCTGGGTATTGCGTCATGGGGAAGCCGAGCCTTACGGCTCGCGTCCGGACTCCGAACGGACATTGACTGCCCACGGTCGTGAAGAAGTGCTGCGCAGCGCTGCACGGTTGATGGGGCAGCCCGTCACCGCGATCTATGCCAGCCCTTACCTGCGAGCTCAGGAAACTGCGCAACTGGTCCGTGAGGCTCTGGGCTTCGAGCCGGAAATTCGTACAGTCGACTGGCTGACCCCGGAAACCGACCCGGATAAAGTGGCCGAGCAGTTGGTGTTGGTGAGTGACGTCCTTTTGGTCAGTCACAACCCGCTGGTGGGCAACTTGTTGAGCTACCTGCAACATGGCGCCGGCTATCCACCGGAAAAAGTCAGCACCGCCGGCCTGGCCGAACTTGAGCACAATGAGTTGTTGATCGGTTCGATGAAGCTCAACAGCCTCAAGCACCCGTAACGATTGTTTTGCTTTTGTAGGAGCGAGGCTTGCCCGCGAAGCTTTTAACTCCTTCAAGGGCCCCTTCGCGGGCAAGCCTCGCTCCTACAGTGTTCGGCTGCGTTACTGATTTTTTGTAATGAAATAGTCAACCAAGCAACCGCTTGGTTGACTACGCTTGCTCCAGACCAAAAATAAAGGAGCGAGTCGCATGTCTGCTGCTTTTCGTTTGCCGCTGGACGTCTTCTACGAGCGCGAATCCCGTCATCCCCGTCAGCGCTTTCTGGTCCAGCCTACGGGTGGTGGCCAGGTCGAGACCCTGACCTGGGAAGACGTCGGCCATCAGGCTCGCTGCGCCGCGCACTGGCTGCGCGCCCGTGAACTGCCGCAAGGCAGCCACATCGCCCTGATCTCGAAAAACTGCGCGCACTGGATCATCGCCGACCTGGCGATCTGGATGGCCGGGCATGTGTCGGTGCCGTTGTACCCGAACCTCACTGCCGAATCCGTCGCACAAGTACTCGAACACTCCGAAGCGGCGCTGGCGTTCATCGGCAAACTCGATGACTGGCCCGGCATGTCCCGCGGGGTCAATCCCGACTTGCCGACCATCAGCCTGCCGTTGCACCCGCCGGGTACCTTCGATTTCAGTTGGGCCGACCTGCAAGCCTGCTCACCGATCCAGGACGACCCCAAGCCTGCCGCTGACCAACTGGCGACCATCATTTACACCTCCGGCACCACCGGCATGCCCAAAGGCGTCATGCACAGCTTCGGCAATCTGGGGTTCGCCACCACCCGTGGCACGCAGTTGTTCGGCCTCAATGAGTCGGATCGATTGCTGTCTTACCTGCCGTTGTGCCACGTCGCCGAACGCATGTTCGTCGAACTGGCGTCCATCTACACCGGGCAAACCGTGTTCTTTGCCGAGAGCCTCGACACCTTCCTGACTGATTTGCAGCGTGCGCGGCCGACTGCGCTGTTCGGCGTGCCGCGCATCTGGACCAAATTCCAGATGGGCGTGTACGGCAAGATCCCGGCAAAACGCCTCGACTTCCTGCTCGGGCTGCCCTTCATCGGCAAACGGGTAGGGCACAAAGTGCTCGCCGGGCTGGGGCTGGACGCCTTGCGCGTCGCGTTGTCCGGCGCCGCGCCGGTGCCGCAGACGTTGTTGCTGTGGTACCGCAAACTCGGGCTGGACGTGCTGGAGGTCTACGGCATGACCGAAAGCTGCGGTTATTCCCACATCGGCCGGCCCGGCGACAACAAACCGGGCTGGATCGGCAAGCCTTGCCCCGACGTTGAAGTGCGGATCGCCGAATCGGGCGAGGTCTTGGTGCGCAGTGGCGCAACCATGCTCGGGTATTTCAAGGAACCGGAAAAAACCGCCGACACCATCACCGAGGACGGCTTCCTGCGCACCGGTGACAAGGGCGAACAGGACGCCGAAGGCAACCTGCGCCTGACCGGCCGCCTGAAGGAAATCTTCAAGACCAGCAAAGGCAAGTACGTGGCACCGGCGCCGATCGAAAACCGTTTGGCGGTGCATTCACGCATCGAGCAAGTGTGCGTGGTCGGCGATGGGTTGAGTGCGCCGCTGGGGTTGTGCGTGCTCTCGGCAGTCGGGCAGCAGGACGCCGGCGGAACCGCGCGTGCAGGCCTGCATTCAAGCCTGGAAAAACTTCTCGAAGAGGTCAACGGCGCCCTCGACAAACATGAGCGCCTGCGCCGGCTCGTTGTCGTCAAAGACAGCTGGGCCGTGGAAAACGGCTTCCTGACGCCAACCCTGAAGATCAAGCGCAACGTGATCGAAGCGGCTTACGGCCCCCGGTTCGAAGAATGGAGCGAGCATAGCGAAGCGGTGCTGTGGCAGGATTGAGCCACGAATAAAACCAACAAAGGATGTGTGCAATGAGTTTGTGGCGTACCACTCCCAACATCGAGCAGTTGAACGCGATTCAGAAAAACACCATCGGCGAAGTGCTGGATATACGCTTCGAAGCCTTCGACGAAGAGTCGCTGACGGCGAGCATGGTCATCGATCATCGCACTCACCAGCCTTATGGTTTGCTGCACGGCGGTGCTTCGGTGGTGTTGGCCGAAACTGTCGGCTCCATGGCCAGTTATCTGTGCATCGATGCCAGCAGGTTTTACTGCGTGGGCCTTGAGATCAACGCCAACCATTTGCGGGGGCTGCGCAGCGGACGGGTGACGGCGGTGGCCAAGCCGATTCACATCGGGCGCACGACCCATGTCTGGGACATTCGGTTGACCAGCGATGAGGGCAAGGCCAGTTGTGTGTCGCGGTTGACCATGGCGGTGGTGCCGTTGGGGGACGCACCGCCAAGGCAGTGAAGACATGGACGGCGGACTGATGACACAGGGCGCGCGCCGGTCCGCTTCATATCAAGCTTCACGAAACAACCGATCCAGATGCAAGCTCCCTTCCCAATATCCGCGACCCGAAGGTGCTGTGGCGCAGTTTTGTCTTGGGAGCTGATTCTCAAGGTCGGGATCCGGGGATAGAGAGTCCTTGATGAATCCTTTCTTCATCTGATTCGTGGCCAGAGCGCGGAACTCAGTGAAAAATCCTATTGCGTTACCGAGCGCTCCCCGTGCCACGGAAGACATATCAGAGGATATGAGCCCGCCCAACATACGGTTGATGGATCCCCCTATCGAACGTGTTACTGCACCTTGAAAGGTGCTCTTCCAACTGCTTGGCAGGGCTGCTTTGGTATTTTCGGAGTAATCGGTTGTTTCTGAAGGGTAGGGCTTCATGTAGGTCTCCAGAAACCCGTCCGCGTATTCTCCCACCGGGTTCAGAATTCCGCTGATCGGCGCGGGCAAAAAGGAGTTGAGTGCGCCGATGCCAGCTCGAATGCCCGCATATCCAATCGATGCCTTTGCAGCTGTTTTGAATTTGTCAGAGAAGCTGGCGCAGGCGTTGAATGTGATCTCGGGGCCCGCCGTGAACGCGTCCATTGTCAATTGGTAAGTCAATCCACCGATAACGGATGCGATGCGCCCGATCGCGTCACGATGGAGTTCCGGATCCGTACCTGGAGGTGGAAGCCCTTGTTCACTCCTCCATACAGGAATTGTGAAACCTATAGCTGCTGTCACGGCAACCATTGAGGCGACACCGTCATGTGCACCAGCGCTTTTTGTCAGTCCGTAGCCCGTGTAGCCGGCCGCGGCTCCTTCCAGAAATGAAGCGAGCATATGTAAGGTCAGGTTGTAGTCGTGGTTCGGTTCAATCAGTTCGAGCGCATAGCGCACTGCCAATTGCACCGTAAAACTGGCAGCCGCAGCTGCAAATCTGTGCATGCCGGCCGCCGACGCTGCGCTTAGACGGTTGGGGTCTACTTCTACCAAACCTTGCATATCGACGTGACGTATCGGATTACCACTGACCATGGCATACAGGTTCAACCCGGCTGACACTCCCGCTGGATCCGCACTCAGCCACCGCTGACACCAAGGCATGTAGTAGCGAAACCCGTAGTAATACAAACCCGTGGCATCCCGTTCCTGCCCTGAATAACGAATGGTTTTGTAACTGGCTTCCAGCTTGCTGCGTCCCGCCCACCAGCAGGTTCCGCCGTACGGGTAGTAGCTTTCCCACGTGATCAATCGCGCAGCTTCATCCAGCTCGACGGTGCTGGACTTCAGATGATCGGTGAAGCTGTAGCGATGCTGGTCCTGGGGAATGCCTGACGCTGGTTTTTTCTCCCAATGAAGTACCTGCACTTTGCCGCGTCCGGCTTCCACCGTGATGACATGAAGGATTTCGTCAGCGGACGAGCGAATTTCCACACCCGGCAGGTAGCGGGTTTCGTGGGTGCGGGTCAACGTGCCGGTGTAGGTCTGACGGATCTTTCGCAGGCGTTGGCCGCTGCCGTCATAGAGGTAAATCTCGGTGTCATCGGGCTCGTCCTCGCGCACCACTCGATCGACCTGGCGCAATTGATTGCGCAGGTTCCACAGCAAGTCTTGTCCCGGTTGGAGGGTCATGCGGTTGCCGTTCAGGTCGTAACCGGCGGCAATGTCGTTGTCGTCGGGTAACTCGCCATTGGTCTTTTGAGGCAGGCTGCGATTGCTGGAAGCGGCGATGGCTGTACGTTCGGTGCGGCTGGCACTGTCGGCCTGATGCTGCATGACCTCCAGGTTGCCGGCGGCATCGTAGGTGTAAATACGCGTGTAATTTTCCAGTTGCCCGGGGTCGGGCGCAGATTGGAACGCCGGTAACTGCGGCCCGCCGCCGGCATTGCGAAGCTGTCGGCCGGTGGCGGCTATCAGTCGGTAAAGACTGTCAAAACGGTAGCGATGGGTGTGTTCGATCCGCTGATTACGGTGATAGCGAGTCGGGTCGGCAGTGTCGGTCAGGCCAGTGATATTGCCTGTGGCGTCGTACTCGTAAGTCAGGTCCTGGATCGCAGGTTGATCTGGCACGTAAGCCTTCAGATGTTCCAGGCGCCCGTCTTCAGGGCGAAAAGTCGCACACGAAACAACGCCATTCCCTGCGCGTTGCCGCTCGACCTGACCGAAAGCGTTGTACTGGATGTCACTGACCAGGGTTTTTTCCTCGGTCTGTCCGGCCAGTGTCAGACGAACTTCTTTCAGCTCGGCTGCACGGGTCTGAATGAACGCTTGAGCATTACCTTTTGCGTCGGTCTGCCTGATGGGGTCGCCCACGGCGTTGCAGTGAAGGCGGGTGATCGCTGGATCATCCTCCAGAAAACCATCGCGTTCGCTTTCCGTCGCGGGCCAATCCACGGACCAATGCGGATCTTCTACAAAAGTGCGGCTGTGTTGCAGCGGTGTGCCGCCAATGCCGAACGAGAGGTAGCGCAAAGTGCCTGCGGTGTCGTCCTGGCGAATCAGTTGGCCACACCGGTTAAGGCTTTCATCGGCGCTGGCAGCCGCGTAGGCAAACCTTGCGATGCAGCGTTGCGCTTCACCGTGGGCGTTCTCAAATGAAGCGATCGGCCGGCGCTGCCCGTCGTAGTGCAGGCGGCTATGGGTAAGCTTCTGATCCCATCCTTCGACGCCTTGTCCGTCCTCGCCGAGCAAGCCCAGGCGCCAGCCGGCATCACTGTTTTCGGACAACAACAGGGCGCCCGACAGGCTGAACGCGTTGATTTGATTGGCGGCGCTCTGGCCTGCCTGATGTAAAAGAAACAACCGTGGATCGCGGCTCAGCACGGCACGCCCGGCAACATCGTGGACCTGCTGGGTGATGCAGCTTTCGACTGCAGAATTGTCGCGGCGGTGATACGCCACGGCACGCACGCCCAGACCGCGGGAGTCGATCACTGCAATAGTGGGCGTGTTGGCGTGGGTCATGACAGGCATTGCCTGAGGCTTGGCGACAGTGCTCTTATCCGCGTCATGAGGATTGACTGTCAACTGTCATAAATAACAGGTCCGACCTAACGTGCCGCTCATAGCCACGGCACGACTGTCATCATTCCTGGCAGTTACGGTCATTGCGGTTCCCGGTGGGCTTGCGGACAATCGGGTTCTGTTTTTCGTTTGATGGAACGACCGGTATGTCGCAGCAGATATTTTTCGCCCACGCCAATGGGTTCCCTTCCGGGACCTACGGCAAGTTGTTCGCGGCGCTGGCGCCCGAGTATCAGGTGACGCATCTGGAGCAGCACGCCCATGACCCGCGTTTCCCGGCGGATGACAATTGGCACAACCTGGTCGACGAGCTGATTCATCACCTCAAGCAACAGGCGGAACCGGTGTGGGGCGTCGGCCATTCCTTCGGCGGCGTGCTGCACCTGCATGCGGCATTGCGTTGTCCCGAGCTGTATCGCGGCGTGGTGATGCTCGATTCACCGGTGCTGACCCGCGCCGATCAATGGGTGATCCTCGCGGCCAAGCGTTTCGGTTTTATCGACCGCCTGACCCCGGCCGGCCGCACATTGGGGCGTCGCGAAGAGTTCGCCGATATCGAGAGTGCCCGCCGTTATTTCGCCGGTAAAACGCTGTTTCGCGGTTTCGACCCTGAATGTTTCGATGCTTACCTGCAACACGGCCTGCATCAGGTCGGCGACAAACTGCGTCTGCGTTTCGACCCCGCCACGGAAATCAGCATCTACCGGGGCGTGCCCCACACCAGTCCCGGTCGCGCACGGCAACTGAAAGTGCCGCTGGCGGTGGTGCGAGGGCACAAAAGCCGCGTGGTGATGCGCCATCACGCCAATTCTGTCGGGCGCATGCCGTTGGGCGAATCCCTGACCATGCCCGGCGGCCACATGTTTCCCCTCGAACGTCCCCAGGACACCGCCACGCTGCTGAAAAACCTGTTCAGCCGCTGGGACGCTCGTCATCAGCAGGATTGCGCATGAACCATGCCGTCGAAGAAGTCCGCCTGAGCCTGCCGCACATTGAGCTGGCGGCGCACCTGTTCGGCCCCGAAGACGGTTTGCCGGTGATTGCCTTGCACGGCTGGCTGGACAACGCCAACAGCTTTGCCCGGTTGGCGCCGAAGCTCAAAGGGCTGCGCATCATTGCGCTGGACATGGCCGGTCACGGTCATTCCGGGCATCGCCCGACGGGTGCCGGCTACGCGATGTGGGATTACGCCCATGACGTGCTGCAAGTGGCCGAACAGCTGGGCTTGAAGCGTTTTGCGCTGATGGGGCACTCCATGGGGGCGATCGCTTCGCTGATCATCGCCGGGTCGCTGCCGGAGCGGGTTACGCACCTGGCCTTGATCGACGGCATCATTCCTCCTACAGACAAAGGCGAAAATGCTGCCGAGCGCATGGGCATGGCCCTGCAAGCGCAACTGGACCTGCGAGAGAAAAGCAAACCGGTCTACAACACCCTGGATCGCGCCATCGAAGCGCGTATGAAAGGCCTGGTGGCGGTCAGTCGCGAGGCCGCCGAATTGCTGGCGCAACGCGGCTTGATGCCAGTGCCGGGCGGTTACACCTGGCGCACCGATAGCCGTCTGACGCTGCCATCGCCGCTGCGCCTGACCACCGAACAAGCCATGGCCTTCGTCCAGCGCGTCAGTTGTCCTGCGCTGCTGGTCGTTGCGGCCGACGGCATGCTCGCCAAACATCCCGAGTTGCTGGAGCGTCTACCCTTTAGCCGTGAACAGCTGCCTGGCGGTCATCATTTGCACCTGAATGACGAATCCGGTGCCGACCTTGTCGCAGACTGTTTCAATCGGTTCTTCGCCGTTCCTTGACTTGCGCCGGGCAACTGTCGAGGCTGGGCGGGTTGAAATGGGAGACAACCATGATAGATCTCTACACCGCTGCGACCCCGAATGGCCACAAGGTCTCTATCGTGCTCGAGGAACTCGGCCTGCCCTACACGGTGCATGCCCTGAGTTTCGACAAAAAGGAACAGAAGTCCGCGGACTTCCTCAAGATCAACCCCAATGGCCGGATCCCGGCGATTGTCGACCGTGCCAACGGCGATTTTGCCGTGTTCGAATCCGGCGCCATCCTGATTTATCTGGCAGAACTGAGCGGCAAGCTGTTGCCCAAGGACCCGAAGGGGCGCTCGGTGGTGTTGCAGTGGCTGATGTTCCAGATGGGTGGAATCGGTCCGATGCAGGGCCAGGCCAACGTGTTTTTCCGTTACTTTCCGGAAAAGCTCCAGGGCGCCATCGACCGTTATCAGCATGAAACCCGACGCCTGTATGAAGTGCTCGACACGCGCCTGCAAGACGTAGAGTTTCTGGCGGACGAATACAGCATTGCCGACATCGCGACCTATCCGTGGGTCCGTGGTCACGAGTGGTCCGGTGTGGCAGTGGACGGCTTGTCGGCCTTGCAACGCTGGATGGCGACGATGGCGGCGCGTCCGGCGGTGCAGCGCGGTTTGCTGGTGCCCGAGCGCATCGACGACGCCAGTGTCGTCAAGGGTGCCCAGGCCATGCTGATCCGATGAGCCTGTCCATGCGATCACTCAGTCTGCTAATGCTGTGTTGTTTCAGTCCTTCGCTGTTTGCCGCCGATGTGCCGGGCAGTCAGGACCTGCCGATCGTGCCGCGCCTGGCCGACTCGCAGATCGTCGACTTTCGCCCGACCGCTGAACTCGAACGGATCTACCCGCTGGGTTCGATCCGTAAGATCAGCGGGCAGTTGCGCTTCGACGGTCAGGTCAGCGCCCGCGGCCAAACCACGTCGGTGACCTACGAGCTGCCTGCGGAGCATTCCTCCACCGAAGCTTTCACTGCCGCTCGCGAAGCCTTGCAGAAGCAGGACGCCCAGTTGCTGTTCTGGTGCCAGGCCCGTGATTGCGGCGAGAGCAGCCTGTGGGCCAATGAGGTCTTCGGCAATGCCAAGCTCTATGGGGCCGACGATCAGCAGGCCTACCTGTTGTTGCGTCTGGCGGCGCCGCGGGACAACACCCTGGTGGCGCTTTACAGCATCACTCGCGGCAATCGCAAAGCCTATTTGCACGTCGAGCAGTTCGACGCCGCAGCACCGCTGGGTGATTTGCTGCCGACTTCCGCCACCTTGCTTCGAGAGCTCAAGAGCACCGGCGAGCTCGATTTCCCCAAGCTGACCGGCGACCCTGACGATACCTGGCTCCGTCTGATCTCCCGTGGACTGAACCTGGACACCACGTTGCGGGTCAGTGTGTCCGGGCCGAAGGCCGAAGCCTGGCGCCAGGCCCTGATCGGCCAGGGGGTGCGTACGGCCAGGATGGAAACCGGCAGCGTCGAAGGCTCTGGCCTGCACATCGAACTGTTGCGATAAGCTGTGGCAGGCGGACGTGCTTGCCGCGTTCGCCTACTCTTATTGGCTGACTGACTTTTTTCGAGACGTGGATGATCAATAACGATCGACTGTTGGTGCAGATCCTGCTGCTGGTGCTGTTTGGTGCGAGCTTCTGGGTGATGGCGCCGTTCTGGTCGGCCATGTTCTGGGGCGCAGTGCTTGCGTTCGCCAGTTGGCCGCTGATGCGCTTGCTGACCCGTTGGCTCAATGGGCGAGAATCCCTGGCGGCGGCATTGCTGACCCTCGGCTGGATGTTGCTGGTGGCGGTGCCGCTGGTGTGGCTGGGTTTCAACCTCGCGGACCATGTACGTGATGCCACGGCGTTCATCAAGGACGTGCAGATGGATGGCCTGCCCGAGGCGCCGACATGGCTGGGCAGTATTCCTTTGGTGGGTGCGCGTCTGGTGGTGATCTGGAACAGCATCGATCAGCAGGGCGCGGCGATGATGGTGTCGCTCAAACCTTACCTGGGGCAGGTCGGCAACTGGTTGCTGGCGCGCAGCGCACAGATTGGCGGCGGCATTCTCGAGCTGACACTCAGCATTGTGTTCGTGTTCTTTTTCTACCGGGACGGGCCGCGTTTGGCGGCGTTTGTCCATGGGCTGCTGCAACGGTTGATCGGTGACCGCGCCGGTTATTACATCGAACTGGTGGCGGGTACGGTGCAACGGGTGGTGAACGGCGTGATCGGGACTGCGGCGGCGCAAGCGGTGCTGGCGCTGATCGGCTTCCTGATTGCCGGGGTGCCGGGGGCGCTGGTGCTGGGCATCGTCACCTTCTTGCTGAGCCTGATTCCCATGGGGCCACCGCTGGTGTGGATTCCGGCCACGGCGTGGCTTGCCTGGAAGGGCGAATACGGTATGGCGGTGTTCCTTGGAATGTGGGGGACGTTCATCATCAGTGGCGTCGACAACGTGCTCAAGCCTTACCTGATCAGTCGTGGCGGCAATTTGCCGTTGGTGATCGTGCTGTTGGGCGTGTTTGGCGGGTTGATTGCGTTCGGGTTCATCGGCCTGTTTATCGGACCGACGTTGCTGGCCGTGGCGTACAGCCTGTTGACCGACTGGAGCAAGAGTCAGGCGCGGGTGGAAGATCGCCGACCGTGAGTTTTTGTGTTGAGGCGAATGACCCCTTCGCGGGCAAGCCTCGCTCCTACAAGTATTGTGTCGTTCGGGGCATTTGTGAGCGACACAATACCTGTAGGAGCGAGGCTTGCCCGCGAAGCCTTTGCCTTAGCTTGTAACGTTCAGGTACTTGCCTACCGTCGCCACCTTGTCGAGCGAGTACTGCTTGCTCAGGTTGGCGATCATTTTGTTCAGCGCTTCAGTCACGTTCGCCTGATCGGTGGCGCTGTTGCTGTTTTTCTCGCGACCGGCCTGCAGCGCGGCTTCCAATTCGTCGCTGCTGACGCCGCCACTGCTGTCGCTGTCCAGCACCTTGAGCAACGCGGCGCTGGTGTCGCTGCTGGTGGTTGACGTGCTGCTGGCCTGCAACGCACTGCTCAATTCGCCGGCGCTGACACTGCCGTCGCTGTCCGCGTCGAGTTGGCTGAACAATTCGTCACTGGACACCTGTTGCGGAGGTGGCGGCGGCGGGGCGAGGCTGGCGGCGAGTTCGTCCTTGCTGACGACGCCGTCTTCGTTTTTATCCAGCGCCGAAAAAATCTCTGTGCTGTCGGCACTGCTGCCGGCGTTGGTCAGGCCGCTGCTCAGCTCATCGCTGCTGATGGCGCCGTCACTGTCGGTGTCCAGTGCGCTGATCAGCGCGTCGGCCAGTTCGGTGTTGGGTGCCTGATCACGCGGTGGTGGTGGCGGTGGTGCCATCGCAGCCATTTCTTCGCTGCTCAGGCTGCCACTGTCGTCACTGTCCAGATCGGCGAAGTTCTTGCTCAGGCTGACCAGCAGGCCGTCCTCGGTTTTCTGTGACAGAGCGCTGGTGAGCTCGTCCTGATCCACCGAACCGTCGCTGTTGGTGTCGAGCCTGGCGAGCAGTTCTTTCTGGAATTGCTGGCTGCGAGCATTGCTGGTTGTGGTGCTGCTGGTGCTGGTATAGCTCGTGTAGTTGCTGACGCTACCGATCATTGGGCTCACTCCCTGGAATGGAAAACCGGTGGGTGCACCGGCTTATGCAGCCTCAAGGAGCAAGTTGTCGTAGGTATATGGGGTTTGTACCGATTGGTACACACAGGTCTTGGGTCAGGCTCAGAACCTGTGGGGCTCAGGTGCGGGGCAACCAGATAACGGCGGTCAAACCGCCACCGGGAGTTTCTTCCAGATTCAATTGCCCACCCAATCGTTCAGCCGCTTCACGCGCAATGGTCATGCCCAGACCGACACCGCCGGAGTTGCGATTGCGCGAACCTTCCAGGCGGAAGAACGGTTCAAACACCGCTTCACGTTTATCTGCCGCAATCCCCGGCCCATGGTCGATGACCCGGATCACCAGGTGCTCGCGATTGTCCTCAAGCACGACCTGCGCCTGCCCGGCATAACGCAGCGCGTTATCCAGCAGATTGTTGATGCATGAACGCAGGGCCATCGGTTGAACCTGCAGTGGTGCGCAATGGCCGCTGGCCTGGACATCGGAGCCCTGGTCCTGGGCGTTTTCACTCAAGGATTCGACCAGCGCCTGCACGTCCATCCACTGCGGTGCCTCACTGGTGCGCTGCTCGTGCAGATAGGTGAGGGTGGCGTCGAGCATGCTGATCATGTCGTCCAGATCCTGGCGCATCTGGCCTTGCAGCTTGTCGTCGTCGATCTGTTCCAGCCGCAGCTTGAGGCGTGACAGCGGCGTGCGCAGGTCGTGGGACACCGCGCCGAGCATCCGCGAACGCTGCTGCATCTGTTCGATGATGCGTTTTTGCATCAGGTTGAAGGTGTAGGCCGCTTGCCGGGCCTCCCGTGGGCCGGACTCATCCAGCGGCGGGCTGTCGAGGTTCTCGCTCAGGCGCTCGGCGGCGTCGCTCAGGCGCTGGATCGGCCGACTCAACAGTTTGGCGCCGTACCAGGCGGCAATGATCAGCGAAATCAGCTGGAAGGTAAGTGGCACCAGCGGCCCGCCGAACCATGGCCGTGGTGGCCGGTTTTCGAAACGCGGGTCCGGTGGCGGGCGTGGTCCGTCGAAGCCTTGGGCGAACTCGGGCGGGGGCGGCGGCGGAGGTGGGCCGTAATGATGAAACCAGGCAAACGCCAGCAGATGCGCCAGGATGATCGCCACCAGCAGCACGCCAAACAGGCGACCGAACAGCGTATCGAAGCGCGCACGCATCAGCCGATGTCTCGTGCATCGAACAGGTAACCCTCGCCGCGAACGGTTTTGATCAACTGTGGGGCTTTCGGGTCGTCCCCGAGTTTCTGGCGCAGACGCGAAACCAGCAGGTCGATGCTGCGATCAAAGGCTTCTATCGAACGACCGCGCGCCGCATCCAGCAATTGTTCACGGCTGAGCACCCGGCGCGGACGTTCGATGAACACCCAGAGCAAGCGGAACTCGGCGTTGGACAGCGGCACCACCAGGCCATCCGCCGCGATCAACTGGCGCAGCACGCTGTTCAGGCGCCAGCTATCGAAGCGAATATTCGCACGCTGTTCGGTGCGATCGTCGCGCACCCGACGCAGAATGGTCTGAATCCGTGCGACCAGCTCCCGTGGTTCGAACGGTTTGGCCATGTAATCGTCGGCGCCCAGTTCCAGGCCGATGATCCGGTCGGTGGGTTCGCAACGCGCGGTGAGCATCAGGATCGGAATGTCCGATTCGGCGCGCAACCAGCGGCACAGCGACAGACCGTCTTCGCCGGGCAGCATCAGGTCGAGCACCACCACGTCGAAATGCTCCGCTTGCAGCGCCAGGCGCATGGCCGCGCCATCGGTGACGCCGCTGGCGTGAATGTTGAACCGGGCCAGGTAGTCGATCATCAGTTCGCGGATCGGGACGTCATCGTCGACGATCAGGGCGCGAATGCTCCAGCGTTTGTCGTCGCCGGGCGCTTTTTGATCGTCGTTCACAGGTGCGTGGGTGTTGTGCATGTGTGCGTTCATCTGCCAGGTAGGCTGCCAACCACAAAGATGGGCTGCGAGGTTGTGGCTTCAGCATAGGCGTCCGGCCCGGAGGCGGGAAGTGCTGTAAGGACGTGTTGCGGCTGCCGAGGGTAGCGGGGAAGGGTGTTGTGGGCGTGTCGTGAGTGTATCGGTCTCGACACAATCGGCGAAAGGGCTAGGCTTGGCTGAGCGCCGACGACGATTTACCGATCATCGGGTCCCGCAGCCGCGCTGGTTCCGCTACAATGCGCGCCGATTTCGTCCTGCCTGAGAGCCCGCACATGTCCGTCTGCCAGACTCCTATCATCGTCGCCCTGGATTTCCCCACCCGTGACGCAGCACTGAAGCTGGCCGACCAGTTGGACCCGAAACTGTGCCGGGTCAAAGTCGGCAAGGAACTGTTCACCAGCTGCGCGTCGGAAATCGTCGGCACCTTGCGCGACAAGGGTTTCGAAGTGTTCCTGGACCTCAAGTTCCACGACATCCCGAACACCACCGCCATGGCGGTAAAAGCCGCGGCGGAAATGGGCGTGTGGATGGTTAACGTGCACTGCTCCGGTGGTCTGCGCATGATGGCGGCTTGCCGTGAAGTGCTCGATCAGCGCACCGGCCCGAAACCGCTGCTGATTGGCGTGACCGTGCTGACCAGCATGGAGCGTGAAGATCTGGCCGGCATCGGTCTGGATATCGAACCGCAGGAACAAGTGTTGCGCCTGGCTGCGCTGGCGGAAAAAGCCGGGATGGACGGTCTGGTGTGCTCGGCGCTGGAAGCCCAGGCCTTGAAATCGGCTCACCCGTCGTTGCAACTGGTGACTCCGGGGATTCGTCCGGCGGGCAGCGCCCATGACGATCAGCGCCGCATTCTGACGCCGCGTCAGGCACTGGATGCCGGTTCCGATTACCTGGTGATCGGCCGTCCGATCAGCCAGGCGGCGGATCCGGCCAAGGCGTTGGCTGACGTCGTAGCCGAAATCGCTTAAGCGGCGCCTGCTAAAACCATTCGCGGGCAAGCCTCGCTCCTACAGGTCAGTGTCGTGCACGTACTTCGCGAACGACACTGACCTGTAGGAGCGAGGCTTGCCCGCGAAGCTTTTTAAACCTTCAACACCAACTTGCCGAAATTCTCGCCGCTGAATAACTTCATCAGCGTCTCCGGGAACGTCTCCAGCCCTTCGACAATGTCTTCCTTGCTCTTGAGCTGCCCCTTGGCCATCCACCCGGCCATTTCCTGCCCGGCCGCTGCGAACTGCGCGGCGTAGTCCATCACCACAAAGCCTTCCATGCGTGCGCGGTTAACCAGCAGCGACAAATAGTTGGCCGGCCCTTTGACTGCTTCCTTGTTGTTGTACTGGCTGATGGCGCCGCAAATCACCACCCGTGCCTTCAGGTTGAGACGGCTCAGCACGGCGTCGAGAATATCGCCGCCGACGTTATCGAAATACACGTCCACACCTTTCGGGCATTCGCGCTTGAGGCCGGCGACGACGTCTTCGCTCTTGTAATCGATGGCACCGTCAAAACCCAGTTCGTCGATCAGGAACTTGCACTTGTCCGCGCCGCCCGCGATGCCGATCACGCGGCAGCCTTTGATCTTGGCGATCTGCCCGGCGATGCTGCCTACCGCACCGGCCGCGCCGGAAAGCACCACGGTGTCACCTTCCTTCGGTGCGCCGACATCGAGCAGGGCGAAGTAGGCCGTCATCCCGGTCATGCCCAGCGCGGACAAGTAACGTGGCAGCGGTGCCAGTTTCGGATCGACTTTATAGAAGCCGCGCGGCTCGCCGAGGAAGTAATCCTGCACACCCAGGGCGCCGTTGACGTAGTCCCCGACCGCAAACCCCGGATGGCTGGATGCCACGACTTTGCCTACGCCCAGTGCGCGCATGACTTCGCCGATACCGACCGGCGGGATGTAGGACTTGCCCTCGTTCATCCAGCCACGCATGGCCGGGTCCAGGGACAGGTATTCGTTTTTGACCAGGATCTGACCCGTGGCCGGTTCGCCGACCGGGACTTGCTGATAGGTAAATGTCTCGCGGGTCGCCGCGCCCACCGGACGTTTGGCGAGCAGGAACTGGCGATTGGTCTGGGTAGTCATGACAGGCACTCAAGATGAATGAAGACTTGTTGATAGACCTTCATGGACGACCCCGCAAGTTTGGCTGATGCGGCGAATGCACATCGATCCAGTGCAGTGATAGTCGGTCTGGTGGTTTTATCACTGCAACTCATGGTCACTTAACCGGGCTTCTGATAGTGCTGCCGCGCGGGTCGTGCCTGTGGCTAGACTGGTCGCACGCTAACCTGCACATTCTTCACTTCGAGGGCATCACAATGAGCATGACGTTTTCCGGCCAGGTCGCTGTAGTCACGGGCGCCGCCAATGGTATCGGCCGCGCGA
Organism: Pseudomonas sp. IT-P44; assembly: GCF_949768225.1. Taxonomy (NCBI): domain Bacteria; kingdom Pseudomonadati; phylum Pseudomonadota; class Gammaproteobacteria; order Pseudomonadales; family Pseudomonadaceae; genus Pseudomonas; species Pseudomonas sp. IT-P44. Next base: position 225,536 of record NZ_CATKQM010000079.1, read on the forward strand.
CCGCCCAAGCGTTCGCTGCCGAAGGGTTGAAAGTGGTGGTGGCCGACATGGACACCGCAGGCGGTGAAGGCACCGTGGCGCTGATTCGTACGGCGGGCGGCGAAGCGACCTTCGTGCGTTGCAACGTCACCCTGGAAAGCGATGTAAAAAATCTGATGGACGAAGTGGTGAATACCTACGGCCGTCTCGACTACGCCTTCAATAACGCGGGCATTGAAATCGAGAAAGGCAAACTGGCCGAAGGCACGGTCGACGAATTCGACGCGATCATGGGCGTCAACGTCAAAGGCGTCTGGCTGTGCATGAAGTATCAGCTGCCGTTGTTGCTGGCTCAGGGCGGTGGTGCGATCGTCAACACGGCTTCGGTGGCAGGCCTCGGTGCCGCGCCGAAGATGAGCATCTATGCGGCGTCGAAGCACGCGGTGATCGGCCTGACCAAATCGGCGGCAATCGAATACGCCAAGAAAAAGATTCGCGTGAACGCGGTGTGCCCGGCGGTGATCGACACCGACATGTTCCGCCGCGCCTATGAAGCGGATCCGAAGAAGGGCGAGTTCGCCAGCGCCATGCACCCGGTGGGTCGCATCGGCAAGGTCGAAGAAATCGCCAGTGCCGTGCTGTACCTGTGCAGCGACGGTGCCGCGTTCACCACCGGTCATTCGCTGGCGGTGGACGGTGGCGTCACGGCGTTCTGAAGCCGGGCCATGCACCGCAAGAAAACCCGCCACGTGTGCGGGTTTTTTTTTGCCTGGGGAATGGCTCGGGCAATGTGTTTCAAATGGTTAGATCCGTGAGTTTTGGCGGCGTTGTCGCACAGCCCATCCCGCGTTGCTGTGATTAACTGTTTTCCGCGAAACAAACAGGAGTTTGCTTGCTCATGGAATTGAGAATCGATCGACAGGCAATGGTGCCGGTCGTACAGCAAATCGTCGACGCGCTGGCTTGCTGGCTGCGTCAGAGCGAAATAGAGGCGGGGACGCGTTTGCCTTCTGCGCGGCAAATCGCACGGGTCAACTTGCTCAGTCAGACCAGCGTCGTTGAGGCCTGTGAGCGGCTGGTGGCCCAAGGCATGCTGGCGCCACGTCATGGCGCGGGGTTCGTCGTCGCAACCCCGGCGTTGGTCGCTGCGGACTCGCCGTGGTCAGAAGGTACAGAGGTCAATTCACGCAGCAGGGAGGGTGAGCTGCCGCTGGGGAGTGGCGGGCTTCCCGAAAGCTGGCGTGAAACCGACGACCTGAGCTACGCGATCCGTGAGGTCAGTCGCACGGACATGGCTGCGCTGTTCAACTACAGCACGCCGTTGGGTTTGCGGGCGTTGCGTCAGCAAATCCTCAAGCGCTTGAGGCTGCTGGATATCGCCGCAGAAGAAAGTCGAATCATGACAACGGCGGGCGCCAGTCAGGGACTTGACCTGATCGTGCGCACCTTGCTCAAGCCAGGTGATTGCGTGGTGGTAGAAAGCCCCGGTTACTCCTTGCTGTTCGAGTTGCTCAGGCTGCGCGGTGTCAACATGCTCGAAGTACCGCGCACGCCGCGCGGGCCGGACATCGAAGCGCTCACGGTACTGCTGCGGGAGAACAAGCCCCGGGCATTGTTCATCAACAGCTTCTATCACAACCCGACGGGCAGCAGCCTGGCTCCGGCGGTGGCGGAGCGGGTCCTGCAACTGGCGAAAACCCATGGCGCGCTGGTGATCGAAGACGATGTCTACGCGGATTTGCACAGTGGCCCGGGCGTGCGGCTCGCTGCCCTGGAGACCGATGACAACGTGATTTACCTCGGCAGCTATTCCAAGATTCTCAGCAGTTCGTTGCGGGTCGGCTTTGTAGTGGCTGGCGCGGAAGTCATTTCAAGGCTGGCCGAGGTCAAGAGGATCAGCAGCCTGGGTACTTCCGGGTTTTGCGAGTCGGTGCTGGCCTGCCTGTTGGCGAGCGGTGCCTATCGCAAGTTGGTGCTGCGCCTGCGGCAACGTCTGAGCGGTGACCGAGAGGCCGCATTGCAGATGCTGGAAGACGCCGAGTGGGAGGTCTTCGGTAAACCCGTCGGGGGCCTGTTCATCTGGGCGCGATCGCGCAAGTCCGACTACGCTCACCTGCGGACACAGGCTCGGCGCTATGGTGTCCTGCTGTCTTGCGCGACAGCCTTCAGTCCCGCCGGCGAGGCCGGTGACTGGCAGCGTATCAATGTGGCCTATGCCTGTGATCCGCGAGCCCGGGCGTTTTTTCAAGCCACCGCTTTGAATCGACCTCAAGCGTTCTGAAAACGACGTTGGCGTAGCTTTTTGCCATTATTCCGACGCCAGAGACTTGTGTTGACACAGGCCCGTTGCGAATCTGCGTTAACAGACTATGTCAGGGGACTAAGTGCAATGATTTCGGCCGTGCAAGGACGTTTTGCCAACCTCGGTATGGCAAAAAAACTGGGTGTCGGGTTTCTGCTGGTGCTGTTGTTGACAGCCCTGGTGGCGGCCATCGGCGTATGGTCCCTGCAAACCATCAGCCAGCGTTTCGACGGGCTCAAACAGATGTCGTCGCTCAACAGTGGCCTGCTCAAGGTGCGGTTGCTTGAGCAGGAATACGCCTTGCACGGCAACCCGAAAATCGTCACTGCGTTGCACGAGGGCGTTGAGGGCCTGGTTGTCCTGGCGAACCAGCTCAAGGCGCAATCACCGGCCAACGTTCCGGTGATGAACGACGTCGAGCAATCGCTGGGAGCTTACCGCAAGGCGTTTGACGAGTTTGTCTCGCTGAGTCAGGCCAAGGACCTGGCGCTGGAAATGGCCAGTTGGTCGGTGTCCAGCGTGGCCAACAACCTTGATGTGTTGCAGGCCGGTCTCGCCGACGATGGCGCTTATACCTTGAAGGACTCCGAGGGCAAGGACGGCAGCCAGTTCATCGAACAGGCCAATCAGGTCAGCCAGGTGTCGCGGCTGATGTTGCAAGCCATGAACGAGGCGCGCGTGCGTCTGGACCAGAGTCGCAAGGGCGATGACAGTGCCAGCCAAGGCAAGATCGAGCAGGCCGACCAGGCGCTGGCTCAGGCCGAGCAGTTGAAAACCACGGTCAAGGACGAGGGCTACCAGACGGTCCTCAATGAGGTGGTTGGGCACATTGGCGGTTTCAGCGAAAAACTTGCCGAGTACACCGGCCTGCTGGCGCAGGAAAAAACCGTCTATGAACAGCTGCATCAGCGCGCCGCGCAGGTGGTGGAGCGGGTGGATCAGGCCTATGTCGCCGAAGACCAGTCGATGCAGACCGAGCTGAAAAAGAATTCGCTGCTGATTATCGGTTCATCGGCCCTGGCCTTGCTGGTCGGGCTGATTGCGGCGTGGGTGATTACCCGATTGATTGTGGGGCCGTTGCGCAGTGTGATCCGTGTGGCTCAGCAGATTGCCGCGGGCGATTTGAGTGCGACGGTTGAAGTGACCCGCCGGGACGAGATCGGCCAACTGATGCAGGCCATGCAGCAAATGGGCGCGGGGCTCAGCAGCATTGTCAGCGGTTTGCAGGCGGGTATCGAGCAATTGGCCAGTTCCGCGCAATCGCTGTCGGCGGTGACCGAACAGACCAATCTTGAAGTCAGCAGTCAGAAAGAAGAAACCGAGCAGGTCGCAACTGCAATGAACCAGATGACCGCCACCGTGCATGATGTTGCACGTAACGCGGAAGAAGCTGCCCAGGCTGCGCAGACGGCGGACGACAAGGTTGAAAGTGGCCAGGTGGTGGTGCGCCAGAGCATGGCGCGGATCGAACAGCTGGCCGACTCGGCGTCCTCGGCCAGTTCCAGCATCGAGAGCCTGAGTGCGGAGATCCAGAATATCGGCACGGTGCTCAGCGTGATCAAGAGTGTGGCTGAGCAGACCAACTTGTTGGCGCTGAACGCGGCCATCGAGGCGGCACGGGCCGGCGAGCAGGGCAGGGGGTTTGCGGTGGTCGCCGATGAAGTGCGGGCCCTGGCGAAGCGGACCCAGCAATCGACCGAGGAGATTGAGCGTCTGGTCAGCGCTTTGCGTTCGGCGGCACAGTCGTCGGTGCATCAGATTCAGAGCAGTGGCGAATTGGTGAAACTGGCGGTCAGTGATGCGCTTCAGACCGAAAGTGCCTTGGGCAGTATTGCTGCGGCGGTGTCGTTGATTCAGCAGATGAACCAGCAGATTGCAGCGGCTGCGGAGGAGCAGAGTTCTGTGGCTGAGGAGATCAATCGCAGTGTGACCAGTATTCGTGCGAGTGCGGATCAGTCTTCGTTGGCGATGCAGGGGAATGCGGCGTCGAGTATCGAGTTGGCGCAGTTGGGGGTTGAGTTGAAGGGGATGGTCGGGCATTTCCGGCTCTGATCGGTATGGCCCTTGTAGGAGCTGGCTTGCTGGCGATGGCGGCCTGACAGCCGACCTATCTCTTGTTGGTGTACATATCCATTCTTGGTGTAACGGCCGCTCACGGTTTCGCCCTTACGGCGAGTCCCTTTTGGCAAACGCCCCAAAAGGAACCAAAAGGTCTCGCCCCGGCGTCCGGCCCCTCGCTAAGGCTCGGCGTTCCCTCGCTCCGGTCCCGCTCCGTGGGCCCGCCGCGATCGGCCATCCCTGGCCGTGCGCGGCTAACCCGGCATCCATGCCGGGTTGCCCACTGCGCAGAACCTCCACTCAGCCTCCCGAAGGGGCGGGCAGATCAAAATCAAAAGCGCAAGGCGAGCTAACGCTCGGCCTCGTGGTTTGGTTGGGGTACGCCGATACATTGTAGGAGCCGGCTTGCTGCGGGCGGCGTTCCGACGATGACGGCCTGACAACCGACCTGATTCTCACGGATGTACCACGCCCTTTGTAGGAGCCGGCTTGCCGGCGATGACGGCCTGACAACCGACCTGATTCTCACGGATGTACCGCGCCCTTGTAGGAGCCGGCTTGCTGGCGATGGCGGCCTGACTACCGACCTGATTCTCGCGGATGTACCACGCCCTTTGTAGGAACTGGCTTGCCAGCGATGACGGCCTGACAACCGACCTGATTCTCGCGGATGTACCACGCCCTTTGTAGGAGCCGGCTTGCTGCGGGCGGCGTTCCGGCGATGGCAGCCTGACAACCGACCTGATTCTCGCGGATATACCACGCCCTTTGTAGGCGCTGGCTTGCCAGCGATGACGGCCTGACAGCCGCCCAATCTTCCCCGGATGTACCCGCCGCTAAAACCCAACGCAAAAAAAAGCCACCTTGTCGGTGGCTCTTCATCTTTGCGTGATCAGTCGTAAATCACTCTCTTCTTCCAGTCCGCATCCGCCTCGACGTCTTTGAGGCCTTCGGTCAATTGGTTCACTTCGCCTTCAGCCGGCGCAGTTTTGTCCATGACTTGTGCATTCGCACGGGCCAGGAGCTTTTCCAGGTATTCGAGTTGTTCGGCGTAGACCTGAGGTTCCTGTTGTTTGCGCAGGTATTGCACACCACGTTCGAACGCCAGGCGAGCCTGGCCAGGCTGGTTTTGTTGCAGGGCGTGCTGGCCGAGGTTGTTGAAGAATTCGATGTGCAACAGAACCAGGATGTGGCGAACTTCGCGGATCCAGCGTTTGGCTTCGTTGGTTGGCAGGAAACCGTCCTGTGCCGCGCGGGTGATCTGACCGTGCAGGGCCTCGAGCAGGAAGCGTACATCCTTGGCCTTGGCTTCGGTCTGGATTGGTGCCGGCGGGTTGTTGACCGGGATCGATTCGCCCTGCGCGACAAGGGTGTTCAGTTCGCTGATCCGCACCTTGAGGTTGGCGCTGGATTTTTCCAGATTCAACAGGCGCTGGCAGACGTTCAGTTCCAGGCGAGTCAACAACAGCTTGAGAGCCGGAGTCATCAGCTGGCCAGGGAACGTTTCGGTAATTTCGCCACAGCGACGCAGGCGGTCGTTGAGCTCAACCTTGGTGCGGGCCTTTTCCAGTTTGTTGTTTTCCACCACATGGTTCATGTACCCAATGGCGATCAATAGTGCGATCCCGGCTACGACTAGCAGGGTGATCATGAGTGGTGTCACCGGTAAGACCTCTTTATGGGATTCGCGTGCGAGTGTAGTGGCTTGGCAGGGGAGCGCATAGGGCCGCTCGACGGGTTGAAACGAACAGGCTTATGCCTGTATCGACCGCAAACCTGCTTATATAAGTAATAGTGTGCTTGGTGCACATTGCCATCATCTGTTGCGTGGGTGGACTATAACGTCTTGGCGGGTGTCAGAATATAGGCGTCAAACACAGGGCGAGCAAAAAGCCGTATTCGCTGCTTAAAGCAGGGCGAAGTCATTGATTTAAATAAATTTATATCTGGGGGTTGACGACCCCTCAATCCATCCATAGAATGCGCGCCACTTACAGCGTAAAGCACACAGCGAAACGCGGTAGGGAGTGAATGTTGTACGTGTGTCCCCTTCGTCTAGTGGCCTAGGACACCGCCCTTTCACGGCGGTAACAGGGGTTCGAGTCCCCTAGGGGACGCCAATATGCGGGAATAGCTCAGTTGGTAGAGCACGACCTTGCCAAGGTCGGGGTCGCGAGTTCGAGTCTCGTTTCCCGCTCCAATTTTAAACAGCGTTGCTTTCGGGCAGGGCTGAGTGAAACCAGAACCAAGTCTTCGGATGCGGGTCTGGGCACCGAAACACACACCATGTGTTCCGGGCAGCGTGTCCCCTTCGTCTAGTGGCCTAGGACACCGCCCTTTCACGGCGGTAACAGGGGTTCGAGTCCCCTAGGGGACGCCATTTGCGGGAATAGCTCAGTTGGTAGAGCACGACCTTGCCAAGGTCGGGGTCGCGAGTTCGAGTCTCGTTTCCCGCTCCAATTTCACAAAAACGCCGCTCATTGAGCGGCGTTTTTGTTTGTGCAAAATTTATATCCAAGCCAAAAAAAAGGCCCGCCAGTCAGACTGAGCGGGCCTTTTGCGTGGGCGGGTTTTTACATCGACAGAATCAGGCGCCCGGCGAACAGGATCAGAATCACCCCCATGGTGCGTTCGAACCAATGCCCCATGCGCATGAACAGCACGCGCACCCGGCTGCTGGAGAAGAACAGGGCAACGATGACAAACCACAGTGCGTTCACGAAACACATCCAGAGGCCGTAAAGCGCCTGAATGTTCAGCGGGGTCGTGGCGCTGATGAGGGTGGTGAAGATCGCCAGGAAAAACAGCGTGGCCTTGGGATTGGTCGCGTTGGTCAGAAACCCGGTGGTGAACGCCTTCAGCAGTGTTTGTTCGACGACCGGCTCGTCGGCTTCTTTATCACCCTCCAGCGCGGATTTGGGCTTGCTGCGCAACAGGCTCACACCCAGGTACAAAATGTAGGCACCGCCGATCACCTTGGCCACAGTCAGCAGCCAGGGCGTGGTGTGCATCAGCGCGCCGACGCCAAGCAGGGTGTAAAGCACGTGCACGGAAATGCCAGCGCCAATGCCCAGCGCCGTACAGATGCCTACCCACCGACCGAAACGCACGCTCTGGCGGATGGTGACCGCAAAGTCCGGTCCGGGGGCGACCACGGCCAGAAAGTGAATTGTCGCCAGCGCCAGGAATTCGCCCAGGTAATTCGAAAACTGCATCTCAACTCCAGAAAGTAAGGGGTGAAGCATTGCCGCGATAGCCGACAAAGAAAGAAAGGCTCAGGCGCGGATCGGCCACGCCCGGTGTCACCGAGTGCATGCAGCGCGAATTGAACATGATGAAATCACCAGGTTGCGGAAGGACCTCCAGGATCGGAGTGCCGAGCAACGCCGGATCGATGCCGTAACTGTCGCCACGCATTTCGTCGAACTGGTCGGGAGAAATGTCGTGGTCCCACATCTGCAGCGCGCCGCCTTCGGTGGGCATGTTCAGGTAAACATTGCAGGCGAATTGCGCATCGAGGCTTCTGGCCTGGTAACTGTCGGGAGCGTCCTTGGCGAAGATGTCGTGGTGGGCCAGAAAGCACACGCCGGGTTTCACCACTCGGGACAAGCCGACATACATCTTGCGGCCGTAGAGGTTTTCCAGATGCGCACCTGCCGGCCAGGACTCATCGAGCATGCAGCGCAGGGTGTCGACCGGGGACGAGTAGGGCGCGCAACGGTTGCGCAGTTCCGCGATGTTGCGCGTGGCGCGTTCGAAATAGTCTTCGATCAGCAGTGGCTGGTTTTCAGCCTCATAAAACGCCATGCCGATACGACCGATGCTCGGTGCGTTGATATAGCCTTCGAAACCGGGCTCGAGAATCTTGTCGCCGATCTGAATCGCCAGCGGCGGGGCCAGGAAACTTTTGACCCGGATGGCGAGGACTTCTTCGTTGGCCAGTTTTTTTATGCACGTCTCATCGAGACGCTCGACGTCAAGCATCATGGTTCAGGTCCATCTATCGGATAGTCAACGGAACCCGCGAATGCAGGCCCCCCGGCGCCAGGCGATGCCGGAATCGGCATCGTCCAAATGCTCAGTCCACGCTGTAGTGGACTGACAGCGTTCCTTTCTTCTGCGAAACGGAAGCGATCGTGACCGTGCCCAATTCCTTCAGGCTACGTACATGGGTGCCGCCGCAGCCGTAGGCGGGCAGTTCACCGAAACCGATTTCCCGGGCGCCTTCGCGCAGCGAAGTCAGGCGCGGCAGGTCGTGGGCGATCCATTGTTCAATGCCGGACTCGATGGTCCGGGCGTCAACCTCCTGCGCGCAATCCACCGGTTTGAACTGCACGCGTCCCTCGCCCGGCCAGTGATGCGCCTTGATCGGCATCCAGCCCATGGCCTGGACGAAATGGCCGATCAGATGGCCGGCGGAATGCATCCGTGCGTTGAACTGGCGACGTTGCTCATCGATGCGAATCTGGGTCATGCCGAGAGGGACGGGGCGATCGACGAAATGGATGATCCGGTCCGGGTCCTGGACCACGCGCAGTACCTGGCTTTCGCCGATCCAGCCGGTGTCAAAGGGTTGTCCACCACCCTGAGGGTGGAAGAGTGTGGCGCGTAGCACCACAGCGAATTCGTTCTCGTGCGGCGTGCAATCGAGGACTTCCACGTTAGCCTTGAGGTCATCACTATGGAAAAAGAGGCGAAGCGTCATATTCCATGTCCTCATTAAAAATTTTGTTTTTTATTATATGAAGCGTGGAATTGGGTGATAATCCGTTCAAACATCAAAGGACTGTTGCGCTGTGAGCATAAATCTTCCTCTGCCGTTGCTCGGTGAAATGGCGATATTCGTCAAGGTTGTCGAGACCGGCAGTTTCTCCGAAGCGGCGCGTCAGCTGGGTTCTTCACCGTCGGCGGTCAGTCGCAGCATCTCGCGTCTGGAGAAGGCACTCGCCACGCGCCTGTTGCAACGCACTACGCGCAAACTGCGGCTGAGCGACGGTGGCGAGGAAGTATTCAAGCGTTGCCAGGAGATGGTCAGCGCAGCCAAGTCGGTGATGGAAATCAGCGGTCAGTTCACCCATGAAGCGGAAGGTCTGGTGCGAGTCAGCGTGCCCAAAGCCGTAGGACGATTCGTGATTCACCCGCATATGCCGGAATTTCTGCGGCGTTATCCCAAAGTGGATGTGGAACTGTTACTCGAAGACCGTCAGGTGGATTTGATCGACGACAACGTCGATCTGGCGATTCGTATCACTGATCGGCCGCCCGCCGGGCTGGTCGGGCGGCAATTGCTGACCATCGACCATTTGCTCTGCGCCACCCCGCAGTACCTGGCCGAGCACGGTACGCCGACCCATCCCCATGACTTGCTCAACCACAGTTGCATCTACCTGGGCGAGACCCCGAGTGATGCGCGCTGGAAATTCAAGAAAGGCACCAAGGCCGTCACCGTCGGTGTGCGTGGGCGTTATGCCGCCAATCACACCGGTGTGCGACTGGGCGCGGTGTTGCAGCACATCGGGATTGGCAGCCTGCCGTACTTCACCGCGCGTTATGCGCTGGAGCAGGGCTTGATTGTGCAAGTGTTGCCGGACTGGACGTTTCTGGCGTCGTACCACGGCGGGGCCTGGTTGCTGCATTCGCCGACGCGTTACATGCCGCCGAAGCTGCGGGTGTTGATCGACTATCTGGTGGAATGTCTTGGGAAGGAGCCGACGTTGAGCAAGCCGGGTAAACCCGGTGTGTTGGGAAAGGTCGCGGCGGAGTACGAATTGCCCGAAAGTGATGGGTTGCTCTGACGGGCCTCTTCGCGGGCAAGTCGGATCGCCGCACCGCTCGCTCCTACGGTTTTTGTGCAGGACCTGTAGGAGCGAGGCTTGCCCGCGAAGGCGTCCGCCCAGACACCACATCACTGCGCAATGCCACAAAAAAAGGCCCGCATGTTCAACCATGCGGGCCTTTTGCATTTCTGACCGGGGATCAGTGCTTGCTGTCGTCGTTCGACATCGCCAGCAACTGCTTTTCCTGATTCCAGTCGAACGGTTCGTCGTTCTGTTCAGCTTCGAAGCGACGTTCTTCCAGCGCCTGATACAAGTCGATTTCATCATCGGGCATGTAGTGCAGGCAGTCACCGGCGAAATACCACAACAGGTCACGCGGGACCAGATGAGCGATTTGCGGGTAACGGGTGATCACCTGGCACAGGATGTCCTGGCCCAGGTATTGGCTTTCGATCGGGTCGACCGGCAGCAACGCACGCAGTTCGTCGAAGCGCTCCAGGAACAAGGCATGGCTTTCTTCGGGAACCTGATCGGCCTCACCCACGGCGACCAGGATACTGCGCAGGTGGTCGAGCAAAACGAGATGATCGGCAACGATGTTGGACACGAGATAAGTCCTCAAGAGCAAAACGGGCGCGGGAGTATAAAGCTCCTGCGCCCTTTTTTACATCGCAAGCAGGATCAGCGGACCTTTCCTTCGGCCAGCTTCAGCTCTTCTTTGTCGAAATCATCGACATCGATCACCTTGCGCCGCGCCACTTCGGCATTGCGCAGGTTGTGCGCTTCCACCGGCTGCAACACGCCAGCCTCCAGCGCGGCGTCGATAACGTTTTCCCCGGCAACCGGTTTGACCTGACCGCTTTTGAGCGCCATGTGGAGTTTTTTCTGCACCGGCTGCACCGCGTTCAACAGGTCGCACGCGTGTTGCAGGGCACCGACGGCGTCATCGGCCGACTGCGGACGGAAGCAGCCACCGAGCAACTCTTCCAGGGTTGGATCGCCCTTGGCCCGGCCAATCACCGCGGCCACTTCTGCACCGAGCTTGTCCGACGGCCCTTTGTGACGGCGACCGAGCGGGAACACAATCACCCGCAACAGGCAGCCCAAAACCTTGTTCGGGAAGTTGGTCAGCAATTCATCCAGCGCGCGTTCCGACTGACCAAGGCTTTCTTCCATGGCCCAGGTAAACAGCGGCGCCATGTGTTCCGGTGAGTCTAGATCGTGGTAACGCTTGAGCGCGGCGGAGGCCAGGTACAGGTTGCTGAGCACATCCCCCAGGCGTGCCGACAGACGTTCGCGACGTTTCAGTTCACCGCCCAGCAACATCATGCTCAAGTCCGCGAGCAGGGCGAACGCAGCCGCCTGACGGTTGAGCGCACGGAAATACCCCTGGCTGAGCTTGTCTCCCGGTGCATGTTCGAATTGACCGAAACCAAGGTTCAGCACCAGTGTGCTGGCAGCGTTGCTCACGGCAAAACCGATGTGCTTGAGCAGCAGGCCATCGAATTCGGTGAGGGCCTGATCCTTGTCTTCACGCCCGGCGAGGGCCATTTCTTTCAGGACGAATGGATGGCAGCGAATCGCCCCCTGGCCGAAGATCATCAAGTTGCGCGAGAGAATGTTCGCGCCTTCGACGGTGATGAAGATCGGCGCGCCATTCCAGTTGCGCCCGAGGTAATTGTTCGGCCCCATGATGATCGCCTTGCCGCCATGCACATCCATGGCGTGGCTGATGCACTCGCGACCACGTTCGGTAAGGTGGTACTTGAGAATCGCCGACAGCACCGACGGTTTCTCGCCGAGGTCCACCGCGTTGGCGGTGAGCATCCGCGCCGCGTCCATCATCCAGGCGTTGCCGCCGATGCGCGCCATGGCTTCCTGAATACCTTCAAATGCCGACAACGGTACGTTGAACTGTTCACGAATCTGCGCGTATTGACCGGTCACCAGGCTGGTGAACTTCGCCGCGCCGGTGCCGACCGCAGGCAACGAAATCGAACGCCCGACCGACAGGCAGTTCATCAGCATCATCCAGCCTTTGCCCAGCATGTCCTGGCCGCCGATGAGGAAGTCCAGCGGAATGAACACGTCCTTGCCGGAGTTTGGGCCGTTCATGAAGGCTGCGCCCAATGGCAGATGACGACGGCCGATCTCGACACCGGCGGTGTCGGTCGGGACCAGCGCGAGGCTGATGCCCAGATCCACTTCATCGCCCAGCAAGTGATCCGGGTCATACGCCTTGAAGGCCAGGCCGAGGAGGGTGGCGACGGGGCCGAGGGTGATGTAGCGCTTTTCCCAGTTCAGGCGCAGGCCGAGGGTTTCCTTGCCTTCCCATTCACCTTTGCAGATGACCCCGGTGTCGGGCATCGAGCCGGCGTCGGAGCCGGCCAATGGTCCGGTCAAGGCGAAGCACGGGATGTCATCGCCACGCGCCAGTCGTGGCAGGTAATGGTTGCGTTGTTCGTCGGTGCCGTAGTGCAGCAACAATTCAGCCGGGCCGAGGGAGTTGGGGACCATTACAGTGGAGGCGAGGTCGCCGCTGCGGGTCGCCAGTTTCATGGCCACCTGGGAGTGGGCGTAGGCAGAAAAACCCTTGCCGCCGTATTCCTTGGGAATGATCAGGGCGAAGAAACCGTTTTCCTTGATGTGGGTCCAGGCTTCGGCCGGCAGGTCCATGTCCTGGCCGATCTGCCAGTCCGTGACCATCGCGCACAGCTCATCGGTCGGGCCATCGATGAAGGCTTGTTCCTCTTCGGTCAGTTGAGCTTTGGGGTAGGACAGCAGTTTGTCCCAGTCCGGACGGCCGCTGAACAGTTCGCCGTCCCACCACACCGTGCCGGCGTCGATGGCATCGCGCTCGGTTTCCGACATCGGCGGCAGGGTTTTCTGGAACCAGTTGAACAGCGGCGCGCTGAAGTATTTGCGGCGCAGGTCGGGTAGCAACAAGGGCGCCGCCACCGCTGCGATCAATACCCAGAGCACCAGCAGCAGCCAGCCAGGCGCACGACTGAAGGCCCCCATCGCCACCACATAAACGGCAACGATGCACAGGGCGGGTAGGGGGGCGATACGGCGGTGGGCTAAATACGCAATCCCGACAACCAGAACCAGTATCCACAACAGCAGCATATTTAATCCTCCGTGAAACCAGGGCAAAACCAACCTTCAGAGCTTAGACGGCATCCGCAAAACAGGGTGGTCAGAGCGAGGTGATTGAAATCGTGGGAAACCTTCGATGAGTTTTGTAGGACCGATTGGCATCGGGCCGGGCAAATCGTTCGCCGGGCGGGCGGCAAAGCGTCCATGTTTGGCCGAATCGTCGTTATCTCTGTGCTGAACCTGTCGCTAGACTCGTGGCTTCCCCAGGAGATTGTCCTCATGCACGAGTATCTGCGTCCCGGCCGCTTCATCGATAGTGACCACCCGTCGGTGGTGGAGTTCGCCGAAAAACATCGCGGCAGTAACCGCGACCCGCTCGAGCAGGCGATCAATCTCTATTACGCAGTGCGCGAGGCCGTGCGTTACAACCCTTACACGTTCAGCCGCGATCCAGAGACCTTGCGCGGCAGTTATGCGCTGGCGACCGGCGAAAGTTATTGCGTGCCCAAGGCCACGCTGCTCGCCGGTGCGGCGCGGCATTGCGGGATTCCCGCGCGGATCGGTCTGGCGGATGTGCGCAATCACTTGTCGACCCCGCGTTTGCTGGAATTGCTCAAGAGTGACGTGTTCGCCATGCATGGTTATACAGAGCTGTACCTGAACGATCGCTGGGTCAAAGCCACGCCGGCGTTCAACCAGAAACTCTGCGAAATGTTCAACGTTGCGCCGCTGGAATTCGACGGGATCAACGACAGCGTTTTCCACCCGTTCAATCGTGACGGCGAGAAATTAATGGAGTACCTGATCGATCACGGTCAGTTCACCGATGTGCCGGAGGCGTTCTTTTTCGAACACCTGGAAAAGTGCTATCCGCACTTGTTCAGCGAACAGTTGCCGCAGCTGTTGGGGGACATGCAGAGCGATTTGAGTCGCGGCTGATCCGGCGTATGCTGCCTGCGCATTCATCTATCAAGAGGCGGTCATGCTGAAGATCTGGGGTCGGAAAAATTCGTCGAATGTCAGAAAACCTTTGTGGGCCGCCGAAGAACTGGGCCTGGCCTATGAAGCCATCGATGCAGGCGGCGCCTTTGGTGTGGTCGATACGCCCGAGTATCGTGCGATGAATCCCAACGGTCGTGTTCCGGTGATTGAAGACGACGGCTTCGTGCTGTGGGAATCCAATGCCATCGTGCGTTACCTGATGGCTCGCCACGCCAACGACACCGCCTGGTATCCCTCGGACCTGAAAGCCCGCGCCACTGCCGACAAATGGATGGACTGGACCACTTCAAGTTTTGCCGGGCCATTCCGCACCGTGTTCTGGGGCGTCTTGCGCACACCGGCGGACCAGCAGGACTGGCCCGCCATCAATGCCGCAATCAAAGAGTGCAATGGCTTGCTGGCAATGGCCGATCAGGCATTGGCGGCCAAACCGTACTTGTCCGGCGATGAAATCGGCATGGGCGACATTCCCCTCGGCAGCTTCACTTATGCCTGGTTCGAGATGCCGATCGAGCGTGCGCCGCAGCCACATCTGGAAGCCTGGTACGCACGGCTGAAGCAGCGTGCGGCGTACAAGAAAGCCGTTATGACCGCGTTGACTTAATACTCACTATCGACACACTTGACTGTACTTGTGTGGCGGCGACAAGCACCATTGCGCTCATGCGCCGCGGTTGCAATGCTCGCCGCCCGCCCTTATTGATCCCTTTCTTCCCTTCTTGGTGCGTAAATCCGATATGAGTTCCGCTCTGTCCATCCGGCAGCTAACCAAAACCTACGGCAACGGTTTCCAGGCCCTGAGTGGTATCGATCTGGACGTCGCCGAAGGTGACTTTTTCGCCTTGCTCGGCCCCAACGGCGCCGGCAAATCCACGACCATCGGCATTCTCTCGACCCTGGTGAACAAAACCAGCGGCACAGTGAATATCTTCGGCAACGACCTGGACAAGAATCCTGCGCAGCTCAAGCGCTCCATCGGCGTGGTGCCCCAGGAATTCAACTTCAACCAGTTCGAAAAAACCTTCGACATCGTCGTGACCCAGGCCGGTTATTACGGCATCCCGCCGAAAATCGCCAAGGAACGCGCCGAGCAATACCTGACCCAACTCGGTTTGTGGGACAAGCGCGATGTACCGTCGCGCTCGCTGTCCGGTGGCATGAAGCGTCGCTTGATGATCGCCCGCGCGCTGGTTCACGAACCGCGTCTGCTGATCCTCGACGAACCGACGGCGGGGGTCGATATCGAGCTGCGTCGTTCGATGTGGACGTTCCTCACCGAGCTGAACCAGAAAGGCATCACCATCATCCTCACCACGCACTATCTGGAGGAGGCTGAGCAGTTGTGCCGCAACATCGGCATCATCGACCACGGCACGATCGTCGAGAACACCAGCATGAAACAGCTGCTTGGCCAGCTGCATGTGGAAACCTTCCTGCTCGACACGAAAAACATGCTGAGCGTTGCGCCGCAGTTGCTGGGTTACCCGACCCGTTTGCTCGACGGCCATACCCTTGAAGTCCAGGTCGACAAGTCCATGGGCATCACCGCGCTGTTCACTCAACTGGCGCAGCAGAACATCGAAGTGCTGAGCCTGCGTAACAAAACCAATCGCCTCGAGGAGTTGTTCGTGTCCCTGGTGGAGAAAAATCTGTCGAAGGTGGCGGTATGAGTTCCGAGCTGCAGCCCAATCTCGTCGCGCTCAATACCATCGTTTATCGCGAGGTCAAACGCTTCACCCGGATCTGGCCGCAGACGCTGCTGCCGCCTGCGATCACCATGGTTTTGTACTTCGTGATCTTCGGCAATCTTATCGGCCGGCAGATCGGTGACATGGGTGGTTTCACCTATATGGAGTACATCGTGCCGGGGCTGATCATGATGTCGGTGATCACCAACTCCTACGGCAACGTGGTGTCGAGTTTCTTCGGCAGCAAGTTCCAGCGTTCCATCGAGGAACTGATGGTGTCGCCGGTGTCGCCGCACACGATTCTGATCGGCTACACCCTGGGCGGTGTGCTGCGCGGGTTGATGGTCGGGATCATTGTGACGTTGCTGTCGCTGTTCTTTACCAAGTTGCAGGTGCATCACCTGGGCGTGACCATTCTGGTGGTGGTGCTGACGGCGACGATCTTCTCGTTGCTGGGGTTCATCAACGCGGTGTTTGCGCGCAACTTTGATGATATTTCGATTATCCCGACGTTTGTGCTGACGCCGCTGACTTATCTGGGCGGGGTGTTTTACTCGATCTCGTTGTTGCCGCCGTTTTGGCAGACGGTGTCGTTGGCGAACCCTGTTTTGCATATGGTCAATGCGTTTCGGTACGGGATTTTGGGTGTTTCGGACATCAGGATCAGTGTGGCGATTACGTTCATGCTGGTGGCGACGGTGGTGTTGTATATCGGGTGTGCGCGGTTGTTGGTGAGTGGGCGGGGGATGCGTACTTAAGCGTATATATCCGTTGTTGTGGTC